>JADJPR010000007.1 GCA_016713135.1 Rhodanobacteraceae bacterium
CCCACGGCTTCATGGTCGGCCATGTCGCCCCGGAAGCCGCGAAGGGCGGCCCGATCGCGCTGATCGCCGATGGCGACACGATCACCCTCGACGTCGACGCGCGCGTGCTCGATGTCGACGCCCCGCTCGCCGAGCGTGCCCGCAGCTACGTGCCCAAACCCCCGTCCGAAACCTCCGGCGTGCTCGCCAAGTACGCGCAGCTGGTGGGTTCGGCGTCGGAAGGGCGCCCACCCATCGCGGAGCGCCTATGAGTGAAGCGGGAAAAGGGGAAAGGGAAAAAGGGAAAGGGGAAGGCAAGAGCCTCGTGGCGCGATGCTTGGGTTCAATGAATACGAATTCGCTCCCCCCACCAGGCCCCTACGCCACCCCCACAATCCACCCCTGGCCCGCTCTTCCCTTTTCCATTTTCCCTTGCTTGCCCCAGTCCATCACCCCAGCCCCGAGGCCCGACCATGACCAAACTCTACTCCGACCAAGACGTGCAACCGGAAGCCCTGAAGGGCCAACGCATCGTGATCCTGGGCTATGGCAGCCAGGGCCGCGCGCAGGCGATGAACCTGAAGGATTCCGGCTTCGATGTGACCATCGCGCTGCGGCCGGGCGGCAAGACCTGGGCCCAGGCCGAGGCCGATGGCTTCAAGCCCAAGGACGCCGCGACCGCGTGCAAGGATGCGAATGTGATCTCGCTGCTGCTGCCGGACACCGAGCAGCCCAAGGCCTACGAGGCCTATGTCGCGCCCTTCCTCAAGGCCGGCACCCTGCTGATGTTCGCGCACGGCTTCAACATCCATTACGGCACGATCACGCCGCCGAAGGATGTCGACGTCGCGCTGGTCGCGCCGAAGGCGCCGGGCAAGCTGGTGCGCCGCCAGTACGAGGAAGGCCGCGGCGTGCCCAGCCTGATCGCGGTGCACCAGGACGCCACCGGCACCGCCAAGGCGCGCGCGCTGGCCTGGGCCTGGGGCGTCGGATCCGCCCATGCGGGCGTGCTGGAAACCACTTTCGCGGAAGAGACCGAGACCGACCTGTTCGGTGAGCAGGCGGTGCTCTGCGGTGGCGCCACCGAGCTGGTGCAGGCCGGCTTCGAGACCCTGGTGCAGGCCGGCTACCAGCCGGAAGTGGCCTATTTCGAAGTGCTCCACGAACTCAAGCTGATCGTCGATTTGCTGTACGAAGGTGGCATGGCGCGCATGCACCAGTTCATCTCCGACACCGCCAAGTACGGCGACCTGACCCGCGGCCCGCGGGTGGTCAACGGTGCCAGCCGCAAGGCAATGCGCGAAGTGCTGGAAGAGATCCGCAACGGAACCTTCGCGCGCGAGTGGATCGCCGAGAACCAGAACGGTTGCCCGAACTACAAGGCCCTGCTGGAACGCGACTTGGCGCACCCGATCGAATCCGTCGGCAAGCGCCTGCGCGCGCGCATGAGCTGGCTCCAGGCCGGCGCGCAGGAAAAGGCGGCGTAACCAGAGGTGTGAGTTGTTGGTGTTGGTATTGGTGAAAAGCGAAGGCCCGGGGAGACCCGGGCCTTTGTGCGTTCTGGGAACTCATTGCCGACGGGCCAGACCGCGGCGGTTGTCGGTTGTCGGCGGCAGCGCCAACAGCGGGCTCCTGTGGGAGCGGCTTCAGCCGCGATCTTCTCCCTGCGGCCGTCCGCAGAAGATCGCCGACAAAGTCGGCTCCCACTGGCTCGCAGAGTGCGAGCTTTGCGGCCCACAACCCACAACCCACAACCCACAACCCAAAACCCGCCCAGCACCCAAGTGCCGGACGGGCTGCAGAGCCTTACTTCACTTCGCAGAAGCAGTACGCATACGTCGCCATCGGGCGCTTTTCCCAGCCCTTCAGCAGCGACAGGTCCTGGGCAAACTGGCCGCTCATCTGCGGCTGCATCCAGCCCGGCAGCAGGGCGTCGGCGATGCTCGCGCTGACCATCGCGCGGCTTCGGGCGGCGAAGCTGGTCATGAACTTCTCGAAGCCGGACAGTTCCTTTTCCACGTACACCAACTGGTAGTCGCTGCCGAGCTTGGCGCGCTCGGCCGCATCGGCGATGGCGTCATTGAGGCCGCCGAGCTGGTCGACCAGGCCGCGCTCCAGCGCCTGGCTGCCGCTCCACACGCGGCCCTGGGCGATGGTGTCGATTTCTTCCGGAGTCTTGCCGCGACTGGTCGCCACCTTGCCGATGAAATCCTGGTAGCCAGCGTTGATCACCGACTGCAGCAGCTCGCCGACGCGCGGATCCAGCGGGCGGCGCGGATCGAGCGCGCCGGCCAGCCAGGTGGTGGTGGTGCCTTCGGTGTGCAGGCCAAGGGTGTCCATGGTCTTGCTGGCATCCGGGAACAAGCCGAAGATGCCGATCGAACCGGTGATGGTGGTCGGTTCGGCGTAGATCGTGTCCGAGGTCATCGAGATCCAGTAGCCGCCGGACGCAGCCACGTCGCCCATCGAGATCACCACCGGCTTGCCGGCGGCGCGGGTGAGTTCGAGTTCGCGGCGGATCAGCTCGGAGGCGAAACCGCTGCCGCCCGGGGAATCGACGCGCACCACCACCGCCTTGATGTTCCTGTCCTCGCGCGCCTTGCGCACCAGTTCGGAGGTGCTGTGGCCGCCGATGGTGCCCGGCGGGTGGCTGCCGTCGATGATCTCGCCCTGGGCCACGATCACGCCGATCTGCTTGGCGTCTCCGATGGCGGCCGGTGCCGGGAAGCGCTTCAGGTAGTCGTCCATGCCGATCTGGCGGAAGGTCTCTTTCTCGTCGTCCTTGGCGCCGCTGGCGATCAGCATCGCGCGCATCTCGTCGATGGTCTTCAGGCCGTCGACCAGCTTCTCGTCGAGCGCCAGCTGGGCCATGTCGCCACCGGTGGCGGCCACGCGCTGCGGCAGCTCGTCGATCCCGCGGCGTAGTTCGGCCGCGTCCAGCCCGCGCGCCTTGGCCACGTCCTCCAGGAATACGTTCCACACATCGCCGAGCCAGTAGGCGTCGGCTTCGCGCGCGGCCTCGGACGGGCCGTCCAGCAAATAGGGTTCCACGGCGCTCTTGTAGGTGCCGACGCGGAACACGTGCATCTGGATCCCGAGCTTGTCCAGCGCGCTGCGGTAGTAGTTGCGGTAGCGGCCGAGGCCTTCCAGCAGCACCATGCCTTCCGGATGCACATAGGCTTCGTCGGCATGCGCGGCGAGGTAGTAGCTGCCCTGGTCGAGGTATTCGCCGAAGGCAATCACCTTCTTGCCGCTCTTCTGGAAGGCGTCGATAGCACGGCCGACTTCACGCAGCGTGCTGACGCCGGCGCCGCCGAAGCTGTCGAGCTTGAGCATCACCTGGGCGATCTTGTCATCCGTCGCAGCCTTGTCGAGCGCCTTGAGGATGTCGCGCAGCTGGGTCTGCGGCACTTCCTCGCCGAGCGCCTTGGACAGCGCCACGTCAGCCGGACTGCCGGAATACTGCTCGACGATCTCGCCTTTCGGGGCGAGCACCAGCGTGGTCTTCTCCTTGAGCGCTTTTTCGCCGCCGCCGAACATCGCGGAGACCACCAGCACCAGGATCACCAGGAACACCAGGTTCACGACCAGACGACGGGTGAAATCGAGTCCATTCCACAGGCCGCCAACCAGCCGGCGCAGGAATCCGGGACGCTTCTCGGTCATTGCAACTCCTCAACGATACGGGGCGCGGGCAGGGCGCGCGGTCGGCGCATGATACGGTTTCGCCGCGAGCCGCCGATGTCCCGTAGGTCATGGACCGTGGTGCACCCGGCGGGCAATTCAGTCCGCGGCGACGGCGCGGTTGCGCCCGGCCTGCTTGGCCGCGTAGAGCGCGCGGTCGGCGCGCTGGATCACCAGGTCGATGTGCTGGTCGATGCCGACGGCCGGCGGGCGGCAGCGGGTGTAGCCGATCGAGCAGCGCACGCCGATGGCTTCGCTGCCGAAGTCCACCGGGCTCGCCGCCACCGCTTGCAGCACCCCGGCCACGCGCCCCTCGGCCGCGGCCGGCGGGACCGCGCGGAGCACCATCAGGAACTCCTCGCCGCCCCAGCGGATCAGCTCGCCGGCGTCGCCTGCCGACTGCCGCAGGCGCGCAGCAACCGCGACCAGTACCGCATCGCCGGCGGCGTGACCGTGGCGGTCGTTGATCTGCTTGAAGTGGTCGATGTCGATCAGCAGCAGCATCAGTCCGGGGTCGCCGGCTTCGCGCAGCCAGGCACTCACCTGCTGGTGGAAATAGCGTCGGTTCCACGCCTGCGTCAGCGGGTCGGTGCTCGACGCCAGCGCCAGTTCTCGCGTGCGTTCCGCCACCAGTTGTTCCAGTTGCGCGGCACGCCGGGTCAGGGCGCGGGCACGCATCCGGCCGAGTCCGAGCCCGGCACCGAGCAGCGCGAGTGCCGCCAGCAGCAGCGCCAGCGGCTGCTGCCACCACGGCGCGGCGACGCTGAAGGCGACCGCCTCCGGTCCGTGGATGCGCCCGGCGGCGTCGCGTGCGCTGACCTCGAAGCGGTAGTCGCCGGGAGGCAGTCGCGGGTAGCGGCGGTCGCCATCGGCCAGCCAGGCGCCCGCTTGTGGATCGAGCCCGACCAGCTGGGTGCGGTAACGGATCAGGTGCTCGTGGCGGAAGGACAGCAGCCTGGGGGCGAACTCGATCTCGCCGTGGCCCGCTGCCAGGCGCGCGCCAGGTTCCAGTGGTGCGCCATCGCTGCGCGCATCGAGCGCCAGGCGCGCGCGCTGCGGCGCGCGCAGCTGGGCGTCGGGGTCGAAAGCCACCAGCCCGTCGGCGTTGGCGGCCCACAAGCGTCCGCCGGCATCCACCAGCGCATCGCGGTTGAACTCCAGCGACGGCAGTCCGTCCTCGAGGCCGAAACGCCGGTAGCCTTTCGAGCTGTCCGTCGCCGCCGCGGTGGGATCGTCGATCCGGCGGACTCCGTCGTAGCCGAACAGGTACACCCGCCCGGCGCGATCCTGGGCGATCTCGTACACGGTCAGCGCGCCGCCGGGCGGCTCGGCCACCGGGATGCAGCGCGGTTCGGCGCTGTCCAGGTCCAGCCGCAGCGCGCCATCGCGGGTGCCGAGCCAGATCTCGCCGTTCGCCAGCCGCTCGATGTCGTAAACCGTTCCGCGCGGCCTGCAGTCGCGGCCGGCGGGTACCAGGGCGCGGCCGTCGGTCAGCACCAGGCCGAGGCTGCTGGCCAGCAGCACCCGCGGGACGTCGCCCTCCGCGGCCAGCGGAAGCATCGCGCGCACTGCGAGGTCCTCGCCATTGGGGATGTCGCGCAGCAGGCGCTCCGCCTGGCCGTCGTCGCGCATGGCCGCCAGGCCATGCCCGGTGGCCAACCACACGCGCCCGCCGACCCATGCAAGTTGGTCTACCGAGGTCGCCGGCAACTGCGCTTCGTCGGATTCGAGCGCACGCCAGCGGCCGTGCTCCTCCAGCAGCAGGCCGCGGTGGGTGGCGTACCAGCGGCGGCCACGGGGATCTGACAGCACGTCGTAGACGATGCGGTCGCGGTAGGCCGGCGGCAGCAGCGGCGCCCAGCGTCCGCCGCGCAGCGCGACAGCGCCGCCCAGCGTGCCGGCCCACAGGGTGCGCGTGGCGTCCGCCTCCGGCCATTCACCGACGCCGACCACTACCCGCTGCGGCAGGCCGTGGCGTTCGTCGAAGCTGCGCCAGCGCCCGGGCTCCAGGCGCAGGACGCCACCCGAACCGGTGCCGGCCCAGACGATCGGATCCGCTGGGTCGCCGCCCAGCAGCAGCGCGTGCAGGTAGGTGTCCGGCATTCCCTCGAGGGTGCCGATCACCTGGAGCGAGTCGTCGCTGCGAATCCGCGCCATCCCGCGGCCCCACAGCGCCGCCAGCACCTCGCCCTGGGACAACTGGCGCAGCGCGGTGACCCCGCCGAGGGGCGTGTCTCCGGTCTGCATCCAGCGCTGCAGCCGGGCACCGTCCCAGCGCGCAAGGCCGCGGCCGGTACCGATCCACAGGCGCTGCTGCGGATCGAGCAGCAACGCGCGTACCGCATCGTTGGGCAGCCCGTCGCTGCGCCCGAGGTGGAAGTCGCTGCGGCGATATCCGCCCTCCGGCGCCGGGTCGAAGCGATACAGGCCGTCGATGTTGGTGCCCACCCACAGCCTTCCGGCGCCGTCGCGCAGCAACTCCGCCACTTGCAGGTCGTGCGTGCCGGGCAGCGCGCGGCAACTGGCGGGCAGGCAGCGGAACAGTCCCTGCGGCGTACCCACCAGCAGTCCGTCCCCGGCGTCATCGGCGAAGGCCTCGATCGACGGTAGCCGCTGCCCATCGTCCGCCAGCACTTCGCGCACCTGGCCACCCTGCAGGTGCTGCAGGCCATTGCCGTCGGTGCCGATCCAAAGGCCAGCCACGCCGCGATGCAGGTGGGTCACCCAGTCGCGCGCGCCGCCGGCCAGCGGCACGCCGACGAAGCGCCTTCCATCCCAACGCGACAGCCCGTCCTGGGTGCCGGCATAGACGTGGCCAGCGGCGTCCTCGGCCAGCGCGAACACCGTCAACTGGGGCAATCCCGCGGCCGATCCGAGCTGGCGCAGGCTGACGAGGTCGTTGGCCAGCGGATTCCCGACGTCGGCGATTGTGCTCGTCGGCAGCAGCCAGGCGCACAGTGCGAGGGTGGTGATCCGCGCGCGCAAGCGGCTCGGATGCAACCGCACGGCAGCCGCGAACGGCCGGTCGGATACGTTTGCGGCTCCCTCAGCCGCCACCGATGGCCTGCACGATCTCCAGGCGGTCACCAGCCTGGAGCACGGTGGTGGTGTGCAGGCTGCGCGGCACGATTTCGCCGTTGCACTCGACGGCAACCCGCCGCTGGCCGTGGCCAGCCAGTTCGAGCAGGCCGGCGATGGTGGTTGTGGCGGGAACCTGGCGTTCATCGCCGTTCAGGCGGATCGGGATCATGGCGGGTGTCGACGGATCAGGCTGAGTCATGCTTCGGTGCGGTTGCGGCCAGCGCGCTTGGCGGCGTACAGGTGTTCGTCGGCGCGCGCCAGCAGTTCGCTGGCGCTGCCATCGACCGCCGGCGCCGCGGTGGCGACGCCGCGGCTGATGGTCACCACCGGCGCGGTAGCGGAACCGGCGTGCGGCAGTGCCAGGTCCAGCACCGCGCGCCCAAGGTCGTCGGCTTTCGCGCGGGCGCCGTCGGCCGGGGTTTCCGGCAGCAGGCAGACGAACTCCTCGCCGCCATAGCGCGCCAGCAGGTCGGCCGGGCGACCGAGGCGCGACTTCATCGCCGCGGCGACCGCGCGCAGGCAGTCGTCGCCGGCCTGGTGGCCGTAGTGGTCGTTGAAGGCCTTGAAGTGATCGAGATCGAGCAGGATCAGCGAGATCGGCAGCTTGTTGCGGCGGCAACGCAACCACTCGATCTGCAGGCGTTCGTCGAACCAGCGGCGGTTGGCGACGCCGGTCAGCCCGTCGTTGAAGGCCATCGAGCGCAACAGGTCGGCCTGGCGTTTCAGATCGATGTGGGTGCGCACGCGGGCGCGCACCACCGGCGGGTTGACCGGCTTGGTGATGAAATCGACCGCACCGACCTCCAGACCCTGAGTTTCGTCCTCGGTACTGTCGCGCGCGGTGACGAAGATCACCGGCACGTCGCGGGTGGCCTGGTCCTGTTTCAGCCTGCGGCAGACTTCGAAGCCATCGAGACCGGGCATCACCACGTCCAGCAGCACCAGGTCGGGCGGGCGTCGCTGGCACAGCGCAATCGCCTGGCTGCCGTCGGTGGCCATGGCGACGTCGTAGTCGCCCTTGAGCACCTGGTACAGGGTCTGGATGTTGGTCGGCTGGTCGTCGACCACCAGGATGCGCGGGCGCTCGCCGGTCACGGGCGGGGTCATTGGGCTTCCTCGGTCGGCGTGGCGAGACCGTCGAGCGCATGCTCGACGCGGCGGCAGGCGTCCAGGGCGACGCCAAAGTCGAGCCGGCCGAGGGCTTCCTCGACCGAGCGCAGCGGCGTCACCAGAGCATCGGTGGCGAGCGCGCGCAGCTCGGCGTAGTGGTCGAGCGCGGCCATGTTGCTGTCGACCAGCGCGAGCACCAGTGCGTCGAGGCGTTCCTCGAAGGCGCTGCGGTCGAATTCGGCCAGCGGCAAGGCCTCGTCGGCGGCCGGCGCGAGTTCCTCGGCGGCGCGTTCCAGCGCCACGATCGCCAGCGCCAGCTGCTCGCCGAGCTGGTCGCTCATGCGTTCCAGCTCGTCCGGCTCGGTGCGCCGCTTGAGCGCCCGCTCCAGCTTGGCGGCGATGGTGGACAGCGCCTCGGCGCCGAGAGTGGCGGCGACGCCCTTGAGGGTGTGCGCCGCGCGCGCGGCCTCGGTACGGTCGCCCTGCGCCAGCGCCTCGCGTAGCCGGCGCACCGACTCGCCCTGCTCCTGGGCGAACAGCCGCGCCATCTGCGCATACAGCGCGCGATGCCCGGCGAGCCGCGCGAGCGCCTGCTCCAGCGCCAGCACCGGCGGTTCCTCGGTGGCCACCGCGACGCCGCGCACAGGTACCGCCAGGGTTTCCAGCGACGGCCCTCCCGGGCGTGCATGCCGCAGCACGGTCGCGACCAGGGTCTGCACATCGATAGGCTTGGCGATGTGGTCGTCCATACCGGCCTCGCGGCTCTGCGCGCGATCCTCCGGGCCGGCGTTGGCGGTCATCGCGATCACCGGCAACTGTTTCAGGCCGAGGGTCTCGCGGATCACGCGGGTGGCTTCGTAACCGTCCATGCGCGGCATCTGGATGTCCATCAGCACCGCATCGAAAGCGGAAGCGTGGCTGCGCAGCCGGGCGATCGCCTCCTGGCCATCGCAGGCCACGTCCACCTCGGCGCCCTCACCGGCGAGGATCTCGCGCGCGACGTGGCGGTTGATCGGATGGTCCTCCACCAGCAGGACCGAGAGCCCGCGCAGCCGCAGCGCAGCGCCTTCGGCCGGCAGGTCGCGCGTGCCGGGTTCGCTGGCCGGGGCGCTCGCCGCGCGCGGCAGGCGCAGGCGAACGCGAAATTCGCTGCCGCGCCCGGGTGTGCTGTCCACCTCCAGGGTGCCGCCCATCAGGTTGACCAGCCACTGGGTGATCGGCAGGCCGAGCCCGGTCCCGCCGAAGCGCCGCGCCGCAGCGGCTTCCACCTGGTAGAAGGGCTCGAACACCCGCTTGATCTGCTCCTGCTCGATGCCGATGCCGCTGTCGCTGACGGCAAGCACCAGGTCGACCTGGCCGTCGGCGTCGGCGCTGCCGGAGACCTGCACCTTGACGCCGCCGTGCTCGGTGAACTTGATCGCGTTGCCGACCAGGTTCCACAGCACCTGGCGCAGGCGCAGCGGGTCGCCCACCAGCGCGACCGGCACACCAGGATCGATGCCGAATTCGAAGCCGAGCCCTTTGTCGCGAGCGCTCGCGGCGTACACCAGCTCGATCTCGCCGAGCACTTCACGCAGCAGGAAGGGGCGTTGCTCGATGTTGATCCGCCCGGTCTCCAGCTTGGAGTAATCCAGCAGGTCGTCGAGGATGGCCAGCAGGGTACGCGCGGCGCTGTCGATGCGGCTGGTCTGCTCGCGCTGCAACTGGCTGAGTTCGGATTTGCGCAGCAGGTAGGTGAAGCCGAGGATCGCGGTCATCGGCGTGCGGATCTCGTGGCTCATGTTGGCCAGGAACTCGCTGCGCGCGCGGTTGGCGCGTTCGGCCAGCTCGCGCGCTTCCTCCAGCCGTTGCTCGGCCAGCCGGCGCTCGGTCAGGTCCACCATCAGCAGCAGCGTGCGCGTGCCCACGCGCGCCGCGTGCACGTCGTGGATGCGCGGATGGCCGCTCTTGTCGCGCAGCGCCAGCTCCACCCCGGCCTTGTGGTCCTCGCTGGCGTCCAGCCGCTCCCAGTGCATCAGGAAGGGCGCGCAGGCGTCCGCATCGGCGCAGGCCTGATGCAGCCATTGCTCGACATCGATGCCACTCTCGACCGGCGCAAGCTCGGCCTGGCAGCGCGCGTTGACGAGCACCAGCTTGCGCTGTTCGAACACCCGCATCGGCAGCGGCAGGTGGTCGACCAGCGCCTGCATCAGCGCGGCGTGTTCGCGCAGTTCGCTGGTGGCGCGACGGTGCCCGGTGACATCGCGGAAGATCCAGTAGAGCGCCGGACGGCCGCCGAACTCGATGGTCTGCGCCAGCACCTGGACCTCGCAGATGCTGCCGTCCTGGCGGCGGTAGCGGGTGTCGAACTCGACCCGGCCCTCGGCCAGCACCCGCGCGATGTTGCGGATGGTGTCCATCGGCGCGGCGTTGGCCTCGTGCTCGCGCACCTTCAGGCGCGCGAAGGCGTCGCCATCGTGCCCGAGCATGCGCGTGGCGGCAGGGTTGAAGGCCAGCGGGAGTTCGCTGTCCAGGTCGACGATCAGGACGCCGTCCGGCGACAAATCGAACAGCGTGCGATAGAGGCGGTCGGCCGGGCTGCGCGCGTTGCCGGCATCGCCGGCGCCCGCGAGTGGGTCGGCGAAGGCGAGCAGCGCGCCGGTCACGGCGCCCTGCTCGCGCGTCGGCGTGACCGTGGCGCGCAGGCGCGCGGGACCCAGTTCGCACAGGCCCTCATGGCGCGGAAGGCTGGCGCTGAGGACCGCGCTCACCGGATCCACCTCGCCATGGGCGCTGGCGGTCCAGCGCACCAGGCTGCGCAAATCAGTGCCGAGCAGATCGCCCGGACGGCTGTCGACATGGCGCGCGAAAGCGGCATTGGCGAAGCGGATCAGCCCGTCCTGGTCGATTCCGGCGAGGCCTTCGTCCACTCCCTGCAGCAAGCGCTGGTGCAGGCCACGCAGGCGCTTCATCTCGTTGCGCCGCAGGGTGGCAACGATGCCGGCAGTCACCGCCACCACCGCCACCAGCAGCCACAGCAACAGCCCGAAGCGCGCCTGTCGCTGCCAGGCGGAGAACACCGCCGCCTTGCTGCGCGCTGTGCGCACGCTCCACGGGCGGTCCAGCGAATGCAGCGTCGGGGCAATACGCGCCTGCGCCGTCAGCGCATCGGCATCGCCAGGCGTGCCCGCATGCGCCGCGATCACCGTCGCATCGGCATCGACCAGTTCGATCGCGCCGCCGCTGCCGCCGGGGTCCGGCAGCGCGCCGAGCAGGTAGTCCACACCCGCCACCGCAGCGAGCGCGCCGCGGTGGTTGCCTTCTGCATCGCGCCAGGCGCGCGCCAGCAGCCAGCCCTGGGTGCCCAGGGACGACGGCATCGGCGCGGCGTGCAAGCGTGGCTCAGGTTCCGCATCGGCGCGCGTGAATGCGAGGAACGGCGCCCCTGCGGCCGTGCGCCGGTGCAGGTCCGGATTGGAGCTGGCGACGACGGTGCCGTCGGTGTCGAACACCAGCAGGGCGCCGAGCTGCGGATCGAGGCCGGCCACGGCCTCCGTGATCAGTGTGGCATCTTGCGGATTGGCGCGCAGCGCCGAGTCCAGGCGTGCCAGCGTGCGAGCCAGGTTGCCCAGGCGTTGCTCCACCGCATGCGCGCCCTGAGTCGCGCTGGCGGCCAGCCGTTCCTGCTCGTGGGCGGCCGCTTCGCGGTACTGGCGGTGCAGGTCAAATGCCTGTCCGGCGCCGATGATGAAGAGGCCGATGGCGACCAGCGGCCACGGCGACCAATGCGCGACGCCGAGCGCACGCGCCAGTCGTGTCCCGGGACCTCGCCCTGTTCGAGAATCGCCGCCCATGGCAGCATCCTACCTGTGGGCGCAGCCACTGGCGAGGCGCGCCGCGATCGGTAGAATGCGCAGGCCACGCGGGTGTAGTTCAATGGTAGAACTGCAGCTTCCCAAGCTGCTAACGTGGGTTCGATTCCCATCACCCGCTCCAACTCAGACCGCGACGCAGACCCGGTTGCGCCCTTCCATCTTGGCGCGGTAAAGCGCCCGGTCTGCGCGGTTGATGCAGCGGTCCAGCGAATCCAGCCCGGTGAACTCCGCCAATCCCAGGCTGATCGTGATCTGCGGACCGCCGGCGTAGATTGCCGAACTGGCTATCGCCTCGCGCAACTGGTTCGCGCGGGCTTCGGCTTCGGTGATGCCCATGCCCGGCCAAAGCAGCAGGAACTCCTCGCCGCCCCAGCGGCCGGCGGCGTCGTGATCTTGCAGCGATTGTTTCAGGCGCCGTCCGACGGCGACCAGCACCTGGTCGCCCACCGAATGCCCGAACTGGTCGTTGATGCGCTTGAAGTGGTCGATGTCCGCGACCGCGACTATGAACGAGCCCTTCTGCCGGCGCGCCTGCTCGACCGCGTGCTCGAGCGCTTCGAGCATGCCGCGACGGTTCAGCAGGCGGGTCATCGAATCGGTTGCGGCGGCCTCGGCGAGGGCGGCTTCCAGCTGGCAGCGCTGCTCTATCTCCTGGCGCAGCATGTTGTTGAGCTTCTCCAGCTCCACACTGCGTTCGCGCACCATGCCCTCCAGGCGGTCGCGCGCGGCCTTGAGATCGACGAGCGCGCCCTCGCGGTCGCGCTGGGAGGCGGCCAGGCGGGAGGTCATGTCTTCCAGCGCCAGCGCCAGGTCCGCGAATTCGTCATTGCCGCCGAGGTCAAGTCGCTGGTCCAGCTTGCCCTCGGCGATCTGGCGGAATCGCATCGCGAAAGCGCGCAGCACGCGGCGCGCGGACTGCGCCAGCCACATGCTCATCGCCAGCGCCAGGACCACCGCCAGCACGAAGGAAACAGTCGACTTGGCCCGCAGTTTCTCCAGTTTGTCGTCGATGTCGTCGACTGGGACGCGCAGCAGCAACAGATAGCCCGAACCTTGACCCGGTAGCGGCGAGAGTGCGTTGAAACCGTCGACCACGTCATTCAGTGGTCGCGCCACGCTGGCGCCTGCGGCGATCGATCGCAGTGCCGCGGGCGTCGAGTCCCCCGGCGAATGGCCGCGGACCGCGCCCAGCGAGTCGGCGACGACTTCCAGCCTGTCGGCGTCCTCGCGGACCACCAGCAGGCGCTCGATGGCGGGGCTGCGACCGATGATGTCCTGCATCCGCCGGACCAGTTCGATGTATTCGGGACGGTGGGTATCCGCGCGTGTGCGCACCGTGTCCCAGTTGCTGCTGCCCAGTGCATCCGCAGCCAGCGCCGCATTGTCCGCCAGCCGTTGGTTCAGCGAGGCGCGCAGCTCGGCCTCCGCCGCGAAGTGCAACACGGTGCCCAGGCCGAAAGCCACCAGCAGCGCCACCAGCAGGTGGGTGTAGAACAGGCGGCGGCCGATGCCAAGGCGGCGGCGCGAAGCGTGCGGCTCTGCGGTTTGCCCTGCTGCGGCCATGCGGTGCCACCGTGGCTGGAAAGCGCGAATGCTAGCCCGGATGGTCCACGAGGGCACGCGGCCGATCCGCGCGGGCGGCGCGGGCGCCGGCGCGGTCGCCGCGGCGCGATGGAACACCGCCAACGGCGCGTTTGCGCCGCATTCACGCCTCGCCTAGTCTCGCCCGGTTGGCCGCATGGGGTGTGGCCCATTCGATGGCGGGGAGAGCGCGATGCTGGGTGGAGTGTTTTTCGGTCTGTTCGGGTTGGCGTCGCTGATCGGCATCGCCTGGGTGTTCTCGCTCAACCGCCGGGCGGTCGACTGGCGCCTGGTGCTGACCGGCATCTCGCTGCAGATCGCCTTCGCCGCGCTGGTACTGCTGGTGCCTGGCGGCAAGGATGTGTTCGACGCACTCGGCCAGGGCTTCGTCAAGGTCCTGAGCTTCGTCTCCGCCGGCTCGAACTTCATCTTCGGCGGCCTGATGGACACCAGCAAGTTCGGTTTCATCTTCGCCTTCCAGGTGCTGCCGACGATCATCTTTTTCGCCGCGCTGATGGGCGTGCTCTATCACCTGGGTGTGATGCAGTGGGTGGTGCGCATCATGGCGCTGGCGATCACCAAGGTCATGCGCGTCTCCGGTGCCGAGACCACCAGCGTGTGCGCCAGCGTGTTCATCGGTCAGACCGAGGCGCCGCTGACGGTGCGCCCGTACATCCCGAAGATGACCGAATCCGAGCTGATCACGATGATGATCGGCGGCATGGCACACATCGCCGGCGGCGTGCTCGCCGCATACGTCGGCATGCTCGGCGGCAGCGATCCGGTGCAGCAGGCCTTCTACGCCAAGCATCTGCTCGCCGCCTCGATCATGGCCGCGCCGGCCACCCTGGTGATCGCCAAGGTGCTGATCCCGGAGACCGGCACGCCGCTGACCCGCGGCACGGTCAAGATGGAGGTCGAGAAGACCGCCAGCAACATCATCGACGCCGCCGCCGCCGGCGCCGCGGACGGCCTCAAGCTGGCCCTCAACATCGCCGCGATGCTGCTCGCCTTCATCGCCCTGATCGCGCTGATCAACTGGCCGCTGACCTGGATCGGCGACGTGACCGGCCTGGCCCAGTGGCTGGGCAAGCCGACCGACATGGCCACCATCCTCGGCTACCTGCTCGCGCCGATCGCCTGGATCATCGGCGTGCCTTGGCAGGACGCCACCGTGGTCGGCAGCCTGATCGGCCAGAAGATCGTCATCAACGAGTTCGTCGCCTACCTGCAGCTGGCGGACATCATCCAGAACGGCGTCGATGGCGTGATGCTCACCGACAAGGGCAAGCTGATCGCCACCTACGCGCTGTGCGGCTTCGCCAACTTCTCGTCGATCGCGATCCAGATCGGCGGCATCGGCGGCCTCGCCCCCGAGCGCCGCGCCGACCTCGCCCGCTTCGGCCTGCGCGCCGTGCTCGGCGGCTCGCTGGCGACCTTCATGACCGCGACCATTGCGGGGGTGTTGACGAGTTTTGGGTGAGGGGGCGGGCGTGAGCCGGCAAGCAGGGTGAAGGTGGGCAGTGTGGGTCGCCGGTTCGGGTTGCGGCGGGCGTGCAATCCGCCGCACCCATTGACGGTTTACGCTTTACGTTCCACAACCCGTCAACCCATGACCGCTCGATGACTCCCGCCGTCCTCATCCCCGGCTCCTACGTCCAGGACCTCTGCTGGCGCACCGACCGTCTGCCCGCCGTCGGCGAAACACGCATCGGGCGTTTCGCGACCGGGCCGGGGGGCAAGGGTTTCAACCAGGCGATTGCCTGCCTGCGCCAGGGTGCCCGGCGTGCGCTTCGTCGGGGCAGTCGGTGACGATGCGCTCGGGGCGCAGGCGCAGCGTTTCGCAGCGGAGCAGGGGCTGGATTGCGACTGGCAGGTGGTGGCGGGTGTGCCCACGGCCACCGCCAGCATCGTGGTCGACGCGCAGGGGCACAACCTGCTGGTGGTCGATCTCGGCGCCAACGAGTCCCTCGAGCCGGCGCGCGCTGCGGCGGCCATCGGCGCGGGCACGCGGGTGGTGCTGACGCAGCTCGAGACCACCCTCGACGTGGTCGCCGCGGTGTTGCGGCGGGCGCGGGAAGTGGGCGCGCTGGCGCTGCTGAACCCGGCGCCGCTGCATCCCGCGCTCACCCCGGAGGTGCTGGCGCTGGCTGATGTGATCACCCCGAACGAAACCGAATTTGCGGCGCTGCTGCGCCTGCTCGGGGTGCCGGATGCGGTGGACGCGCCGTGGGCGCTGGATGATCTGGACCTGCACGCGCTGTGCCGCTGCACCGGGGTGCCGACGGTGGTGCTGACGCTCGGCGCGCAAGGGTGTTTTGTCAGCCACGGGCGCACGCATCGCGGCGATGTTGCGCCGTACTACCGCGTGCCGGGCGAACGCGTGAAGGCGGTCGATTCCACCGGCGCAGGCGATGCCTTCTCCGGTGGCCTTGCCGCAGCGCTGGCGCTCGCTCCCGCAGGCGCCCCGTTCCGCGAAGCGGTGGTCCACGCGAACCGGGTGGCCGCCCTCAGCGTCGAGCGCCACGGGACCGCGCCGGCGATGCCGACGCGCGCCGAGGTGGCAGTGCGTTTCGGGTGAAGCGGAAGGAGGAAAAGGAAAAGGGAAAAAGGAAAAGGGAAAAAGGAAGAAGCCGGCCAGATTCGGCTTTTGGTGTGCTCAACCAAAGCGGAAAGCCCCGGCGCGCCTCAGGCTGGCTCTACCCTTTTCCATTTTCCTTTTTCCATTTTCCCGCTTCCCTAGAACTGCCGCTCCATCGTGCCCGGATCCGGCCCCGGCGGATCGCGTTCGATCCAGTAGCTTCGGGCCGCCGGATCGAAGCGACGGCGCATCGGGTCGACGCCGCGCAGGCGCGCAACGATGGCAATCGGCGTGACCACGCCGAAGAAGATCAGGCCCATGATGATCGGGCTGATGATGCGCCCGAGCAGGTGGCCGAGCGCCATCCAGGCGCGGTTGAGCGGCGCCAGCAGGCTGGGCGCGAGGCTCGCCAGCCAGCGCCAGCAGAATGCCGGCCAGTCCCAGCCAGGCGCCCATGGCCCTTGCCGCCAGGCCCACCACGCCACCAGCGCCGCACCACCGCCATCACCCAGCCGAAGCACGCGTGGCTGCCGGCGACCAGGCGGTCGTCGGCGTGCGCCGGTCGATCGCGGTGCCGCGGCGGCGCGGGGTCATCGTAGGGCCCCGGCCTGGCGATGGACGGCGAAGGCCAGGCGGTGTTCAGAGGCGCACCACTCGGCAGGCCCGCCAGGGGACAGCGATCGCGGCCCGGGCGCTCCCATGCCCTCGTGCCCTCATGCCCTCGTGCCCTCGTAACAGTCACGCCGGCAGTTTCCCCAGTGCCGCGTCGATGCGCCGGAGCGCCTCGGCCTGTCCTGCGAGGTAGACGGTGTGGTCGATCGACGGGCTGACCTGGGTGCCGGTGATCGCCACGCGCAGCGGCTGGGCGACCTTGCCCAGGCCCACGCCCAGGCCCGTCGCGGCGGCGTTCAGCGCGTCGTGCACCGCGGCGGCGCTCCAGCCCTGCACGCCGGCGAGTGCCGCGTGCGCAGCTTCCAGCGGCACGCGCGCGGCGGCGGTCAGGTGCTTGGCCACCGCGGCATCGTCGTAGGCCTGCAGCGGCCCGAACCACACGCGCGCCTTGTCGGCCATCTCGTTCAGCGTGTGCACCCGCTCGCGCAGGGCAATGACGATGTCCTCGGCCTTGGGGCCCGTGTCCGCATCCAGCCCAGCGCGCGCCAGGTGCCAGCGCAGCTCCGGCGCCACCGCGGCCGGGTCCATGGTCTTGAGGTAGTGCTGGTTCAGCCAGCGCAGCTTCTCGACATCGAAGCGGCTGGCCGAGTGGTTGACGTCGTCGGCGCTGAACAGGCTGATCATCTCCGCCATCGAGAAGATCTCCTGGTCGCCGTAGGACCAGCCCAGGCGCACCAGGTAGTTCAGCAGCGCCTGCGGCAGGAAGCCGTCCTCGCGGTAGCCGAGCACGTTGACCGCGCCGTGGCGCTTGCTGAGCTTGGCGCCATCCGGCCCGAGGATCATCGGCAGGTGCGCGAAGCGCGGGATCGGCTTGCCCAGCGCGTCGTAGATGTTCATCTGCCGCGGCGTGTTGTTCAGGTGGTCGTCGCCGCGGATCACGTCGGTGATGCGCATGTCGGCGTCGTCCACCACCACGCCGAAGTTGTAGGTCGGCGAATCGTCCGAGCGCCAGATGATCAGATCGTCCAGTTCGGCGTTGTCGAACACCACCCGGCCGCGCACGCGGTCGTCGACCACCACCTCGCCGTGCAGCGGATTCTTGAAGCGGATCACCGGGGTCACGCCGGCCGGCGGGGTGTCCTTGCGCTCGCGCCAGTAGCCGTTGTAGCGCGGCTTCAGGCCACGCGCTTCCTGGTCGGCGCGCATCGCCTCCAGTTCTTCCTTGGTCATCCAGCAGTGATAGGCCTTGCCCGCCGCCAGCAGTTCATGCGCCACCTGGCGGTAACGGTCAAAACGCTGGGTCTGGTAGAACGGGCCTTCGTCGTGCTCCAGGCCCAGCCAGGCCATGCCGTCGATGATCGCCTGCACCGCGGCATCGGTCGAACGCTCGCGATCGGTGTCTTCCACGCGCAGGATGAACTGCCCGCCATGCCGGCGCGCCTCCAGGTAGCTGAACAGCGCAGTGCGCGCGCCACCGACATGCAGGAAACCGGTGGGACTGGGGGCGAAGCGGGTGCGGACGGCGGTCATGCGGCGTGTGCGTGGGTTTTCGGGGGGCGGGAAGGTTAGCGCAAGGCGGGGACGGCGGGGATGGTTGTGGGTTCTGGGTTGTGGGTTGTGGGCCGCCAAGCTGCCAGGACCCGAACAGTCCCGGGATGCGAGCCCTTGCCGCCCACAACTCAGAACCCAGAACCCACAACCTGCGTCGCTGGAGCCGCCAACCCCCGTCCCTCCGAAGCGGGCACCAGCCGCTTCTCCAACGCCAGCGCGCAGCGCAGGCCGCGGTCGAGCAGGCGCGCGTGGGCTTCGGCCAGCGCTTGCGCGCGGTCGCCGGCGAGTGCGCCCTGGCTGGCGAGCCATTCCAGCAGTGATGCGGTATCGGTAGGCGGTGCCGCGCCGGCGTCTCGCCCGAGCGACAGCAGTGCCTGTTGCGCGACGAATTCGATGTCCACCGCGCCGCCGCGGCCTTGTTTGAGGTCGAACAGTTCCGGGGTGCTGCGGTCCAGCGCCTCGCGCCAGCGCTCGCGCATCTGGGTGACTTCCTTCGCGACCACGGCTGGGTCGCGCGGCTGCAGCAGCACGCGGGTGCGCAGGGCATCGAATTCCGTGCCCAGGGCCGGATCGCCGGCGACGAAGCGCGCGCGCACCAGGGCCTGGTGTTCCCACAGCCAGGCCTCGCCCTGCTGGTAGCTGGCGTAGGCGGACAGTGGCGTCACCAGCAGGCCCTTGCTGCCATTCGGGCGCAGGCGCGCGTCGATCTCGTAGAGCGGGCCGAAGGCGGTCTGCACCGTCAGCAGGTGCAGCAGGCGCTGGCCCACGCGCGCCACGTAGCGCTGCCCGTCGAGCGGTCGCGCGCCCCCGCTCTCCGCCGCCTGCAGCGTGTCGTCGTACAGAAACACGAGGTCCAGGTCCGAGCTGAAGTTCAGCTCGCGCCCGCCCAGGCTGCCGTAGCCGATCACCGCGATGCCGCCGTCGCTACCCAGGCCCGGCAGAGTGCCATGCTGGGCCGCGAGGTCGCGCAGGGCGAAGCCGAGCAGGCGCTCGATGGCGAGGTCGGCGATGTCGGCGAGGCCGGCGGCGGTGCGCCGCGCGTCGCAACGGCCGTCGAGGAAGGCCAGCGCCAGTTCCAGCCGCGCGCTCTGCTGGAACTGGCGCACGCGCTCGAGCTCGTGTTCGGTGTCGCCCGGATCCACCGCCGCCAGCTCCAGCGAAAGGCGCTGGCGCAGTTCCTCGCGACTGGGCAGTTCCAGCGCCAGGCGCGGGTCGAGCAGATCGTCGAGCAGGATCGGCGACTGCGCCAGCGCGCGGCCAAGCCAGGCGCTCGCCAGCAGCAGGTCGTGCACGCGGTCGATCAGTGCCGGGCGCTCGGCGAGCAGCGCGAGGTAGCTGGTGCGCCCGGCGATCGCCGCGAGCAAATCGATCCAGCGCTGCAGCGTGGCATCGCCGCCGCGCTGGCGGCAGGCGGCGAGCACCAGCGGCACGATGCGGTCCAGCCGGGCGCGGCCGCGCGCGCTCATCGCGCGCACCGTGGGCGTGTCGGCCAGGCGCAGCAGCAGCGCGCCGCGCGGATCCTGCGCCGCCGCGGCATCCGCTGCGCCCTGCTCGGTCGCCGGCGCAATCCGGCGCCAGAGCGCAGCATCGGCGCCACCGCCCGCGGGCGCGGCACCGCCGCTCGCGGCCAGCGGCAGGCAGCGCTCGAAGGCGCCGCTGACCACCTTGCGGTGGCCGTCGAGCACGTCCATCAGCGCATCGAAATCCGGGTAGCCCAGCGCCCATGCGTAGCGTTCGCGGGTGGCGGGATCCTCGGGCAGCACATGGGTCTGCTCGTCGCGGTACATCTGCACCCGGTTTTCCAGCCGGCGCAGCAATCGGTAGGCATCGGCGAGCGCAGCCGACTCGGTCGCATCGATCACGCCGCGCTCGCCGAGCAGCGCCAGCAGATCCAGCGTGTTGCCATTGCGCAGCGCCGGGTCGCGGCCGCCGCGGATGATCGATTCCAGTTGCACCCGGAACTCGATCTCGCGGATGCCGCCGGGGCCGAGCTTCAGGTCCTGCTCGCGCTCGCGGCGGCGCACCTCGGCATCGACCAGCGCTTTCAGCTCGCGCAGACCTTCGAGCGCCGCGTAGTCGAAATAGCGGCGCCAGACGAAGGGCCGCAGGCGTTCCAGCAATTCGCGGCCGGCCGCCAGGTCGCCCGCCACCGGGCGCGCACGCAGCAGGGCAAAGCGCTCCCACTCGCGGCCCTCGCGCTGGTAGTAGTCCTCCATCGCGTCGAAGGACAGCGCCAGGCGCCCAGCGGTGCCGAAGGGCCGCAGACGCCAGTCGACGCGGTAGCCGAAGCCTTCGGCGGTGGTCTCGCCGAGCAGCGCGCTGGCGCGCTGGACCAGCCGCGCGAAGAAATCCTCGTTGTCCAGCGAGCGCCGGCCGTCGGTCTCGCCGGCGCGCGGGAAGGCTGCGATCAGGTCGATGTCGCTGGAGAAGTTCAGCTCGCGCGAGCCGAGCTTGCCGAGGCCATAGACCACCACCGGCTGCAGCGCGCCGTGCTCGTCGCGCGGCTCGCCGTGGCGCGCCACCAGCTCCGCGCGCGCCGCGGCGAAGGCCACCTCGATGCAGCGCTCGGCCAGCGTTGTGGCGCGTTCCAGCGTGCGCTCGACACCGTCGCGCCCGAGCACATCGTCGACGATGATCGACAGCGACTCGGCGCGCCGAAAGCGCCGCAGTGCGCTGCCGAGATCGGGGTCATCGGCGCGGGGCGGCGTGCCGACGGCTGCGCTGCCATCGACCAGGCCAAGGAGGTCAGGGCGCCGGCGGAATTCCTCGAAGGCAAAGTCGCTGGTCAGCAGCACGCCATCCAGCGCGGGCGCGGCCTCCGACGCGTCCAGCGCCCTGCGGCGCTCGGCGATCCACTCGCTCCAGTGCGCTGGCAGCGTGGCGCTCACGCGGCGGCGCTGATGTCGCCGAGATCCTCGGCCGCAGCGAACTGCACGCGCCGGGTAACGCCGCAGACCAGCTCATAGCCGATGGTGCCGGCGGCCTCCGCCACCTGCTCCACCGGCAGCTCCGGGCCCCAAAGCAGCACCTCGCTGCCGATGTCTGCCGCGGGCACGTGGGTCAGGTCGATCGCCAGCAGGTCCATCGACACGCGGCCAATCACCGGGGCGTTCTTGCCCGCGATCTGCACCGGCGTACCGCCCGGCGCATGGCGCGGGTAGCCGTCGCCGTAGCCGACGGCGGCGATGCCGATACGCATCGGCTGCGGGCAGACGAAGGTGGCGCCATAGCCCACCGCCTCGCCCGCCGCGAGCTGACGCACCGAGACCAGGCGCGTCGACAGGCTCATCGCGGGCTGCAGGCCGAGATCGCGCCCGGTGCGGCCGGCAAAGGTCGACAACCCGTAGAGCATGCCGCCGGGGCGGACCCAGTCGCCGTGGCTGGCGCTGAAGGCCTGCACTGCGGCCGAATTGGCCAGGCTGCGCTCGCCGGGCAGGTCGCCGATGGCGGCACGGAAGCGCGCCATCTGCGCCTCGGTGCGCTCGGTGTCGTAATCGTCGGCGCAGGCGAAATGGGTCATCCAGCGGATCTCCGCCAGCGGAGCCAGCGCACGCACGCGCTCGTACACCCGCCGTGCCTGTTCCGGGGCGAAGCCCAGGCGATGCATGCCGGTGTCGAGCTTGATCCATAGCGAGATCGGCGCCTGCGGCGGATGGCGTTCGAGGATCGCCAGCTGCGATTCATGGTGCAGCACGCAGTCGATGCGCAGCTCGCGCACCAGCGCCAGGTCGCGCGGCTCGTCGAAGCCCGAGAGCAGTACGACGCGATGATTCAGCCCCGCGCGCCGCACCCGCTCGGCGTCGGTGAGGGTGGCCACGCCGAAGGCATCGGCCGCCGACAGCGCCTGCGCCACGCGCTCCAGACCGTGGCCGTAGCCATCCGCCTTGACCACCGCCATCACCTTCGCCCGCGGCGCCAGCGCGCGCACCCGCTTCAGGTTGTGGCGCAGCGCTTCGAGGTGGATGGTGGCAGTGGTGGCACGCATCGGCAGGGCAGGGTGGTGAATGCTGGCGCGCAGGTTCGCCCAAGGCGCGCCGAGCTTGCAAGGATGGGGTGGGGCATTGTGGGGGCAGGTGGGCCTGGCGGCCGGTTGTGAGTTGTGGGTTCCGGGTTCTGGGCGGCAGGAGCTCGCGGCTTCGCATCGGTCTTGCGCGCTCTTGCTGCCTACAACCCAGAACCCACAACCCACAACCCGGATTTCCCCACTACCCCTCGAACAACCCCGAATACCGCCGCGCCGCGCCCTCGATATCCGGCGTCGCATACAACCCGCCCGCCACCGCGATCGCATCGGCGCCCTCGACGATCAGTTCGGACGCGTTGTCGGGGGTGATGCCGCCGATGGCCACCAGCGGCAGGCCTAAGGCACGGGCCTTGCGCAGCAGCACCGGGTAGGCCTCGCGAGTGTGGGCCTTGGTGCGGGTGGGGAAGAAGGCGCCGAAGGCGAGGTAGCTGGCGCCGGCGTCGGCGGCGCGCTGGGCGTTGACCACGCTGTCGTAGCAGGAGGCGCCGACGATCGCGAGCGGGCCCAGCCGCGCGCGGGCGGCGGCGACCGTGGCGTCGTGCTCGCCCACATGCACTCCGTGCGCCATCAGTTCGAAGGCCAGTTCCACGTCGTCGTTGACGATGAAGATTGCGCCCATCTGGCGGCACACCAGGAACACCGCGCGGGCGCGCTCGGCGCGCTCGGCGGGGCTCGCGTCCTTGTCACGGTACTGCACCAGGCGCGCGCCGCCGCGGATCACCGCCGCGGTCGCGTCGGTCAGCGCCGCGGGCGCCAGCCAGGTCGTATCGACCAGGGCATACAGGCCACGGATCAGGGAGGGATTCATCGGCAGCGGCGCGGCAGGTTCACGGTGTCGTGGCGAGCTTATGCCAGAATTCGCGACCTTTTTTTGACCCGGAATCGATCCCATGAGTGCAGGCGAACCCACCGACGGCCTTGGCCCCTGGCGCACCTGGGTGTGCGTGGTGTGCGGCTACATCTACGACGAAGCGGTCGGCAGCCCCGCCGAAGGCATCGCCCCCGGCACCCGCTGGGCCGACGTGCCGGATTGGTGGACCTGCCCGGACTGCGGCGTGGGCAAGGCGGATTTCGACATGATCGAAGCGTGATCGAAGCGGGTTGTGGGCGTGCGCGGTCTTTGGTCTGGGGTGTCGAAGGGGTTGTGGGTTGTGGGCAGCGAAGCCCGTGCCCCTGCGCGACTGGTGCGGCGGACGCCCTGACACGCACGGCGGCTGGTAGGCATCCACCGGTCTCGAAGCGCTTGGCTCCAACAACCCAGAACCCACAACCAACAACCAGCCCCATGCATCCGATCGCACTCGCTTTCGCGCTCACCACTGCGACCCCAGAAGTGCCCGCAACGCCGCTTCCGCCGGTGATCGCCGAGGAGCGGGCGCCGGAGGAGGATGCGCGGCGGCCGGAGCGGCGCAAGCAGGTGGACCTCGATGAGTTGCGCCAGCGGCGCGCGGCGACCGACATCGCCGAGGCGCTGTCGGAACTGCCCGGTGTGATCGCGCGGCAGCGCTACAACGAGGCGCAGGACACCCAGATCCAGGTGCGCGGTTTCGGTGCGCGTTCGCCCTTCGGCGTGCGCGGGCTGCGCATCGAGTACGACGGCATCCCGGCCACCGCGGCGGATGGCCAGAGCCAGATCGGCCACCTGGACATCGCGTCCGGCGGACGCATGACGCTGGTCCGCGGTCCGTTCGCGGCGCTGTACGGCAATGGCGGCGCCTACCTGCGGGTCGACGGCGTGCGCGGCGTCCAGCGCGATGGCGACCGCGTCAGCCTGGCGCTCGGCAGCAACGGCCAGCGCCGTATCGGGATTGCTGCCGACACCGGTGAGGCACTGCGCCTCGGTGTCTCCGGCAACCATTACGAGACCGATGGCGTGCGCGCACGCAGCGCCGCCACGCGCACGCTCGGCGCGGCGCGGCTGGATTGGGAGATCGGCGAGCGCGATGCGCTGGCACTGTCGCTGCACACCCAGGTCCAGCCCGACTCCGAGGATCCGCAGGGCCTGACACGGGCCGAATTCGATGCCGATCCGGAGGCTTCCAACCCGCTGGCCGCGCAGTTCGGCACCCGCAAGTCGGCGCGCCAGTCCCAGCTCGGTGCGCGTTGGCAGCACGATTTCGGGGATTCCGAATTGAGCTTCGCCGCCTACGCCGGCCAGCGCAGCATCGACCAGGTGCTGAGCGTCAGCGTGCAGGCGCAGCAACTGCCGACCAATGGCGGCGGCATCGTCGACCTCGAGCGCGATTACCACGGCTGGTCGCTGCGCTGGCTGCATCGCGCAGCATGGTCCTTTGCCGATGCCGAGCTGAGCGCGGAACTGCGCGACGAGCGCCTCGCCGAGGATCGGCGTGGTTACGAGAACTTCGTGGGCGACCGCCTGGGCGTGCGCGGTGCGCTGCGGCGCGACGAGACGAATGCGAGCGATGCGCGCGACGCCATGCTGCGCCTCGACCTGATGCCGGGCGATGCCTGGCGCTTCAGCGCCGGCGTGCGGCGCACGCTCGCCGACTATCGCAGCGACGACCGCTTCATCGCGCCTGGCAACCCGGACGACAGCGGCGACTATTCGGCGGATGCCTGGCTGCCGGTGGTCGGTGCGAGCTGGCGCATCGATCCGCAGTGGCAACTGCACGCAGCGGTGGGTCGCACCCAGGAGCTGCCGACGCTGGCGGAACTGGCCTACCGTGAAGACGGCGATGGCGGCTTCAATGACGATCTGAAACCCGCGATGGGAGACCAGGCCGAGCTCGGCCTTGCGTGGGCTGGCGATGCGTTGCGCGCGGAGTTGACCGCCTTCCTCGTCGAGATGGACGACGAGATCGTGGTCGACAGCGCATTGGGCGGGCGCACCAGCTTCCGCAACGCCGGCGCCACCCGTCGCGATGGCCTGGAAATCGCAGCCGACTGGCGCCTGGCGCAGGCCTGGCAGCTGCGCGGAGTCGCCAACCTGATCGATGCGCGCTATCGCGAGGGCTACAGCAACTGCCCGGCGCGGCCCTTGCCATGTCCACCGCAGGCGGTTACGGTCGCCGCGGGCCAGCCGCTGACGGGCGTGCCGGACCGCAGCGCGCGCGTGGAACTGGGGTACACCGCCGGGCGCGACTGGAGCGCTGCGCTCGAATGGCAGGCGCTGTCGCCAACCCCAGCCTCGGACCGGGTAGCCGACAAGGTGCCCGGCTACGCGATCTGGAACCTGCGCTGGCAGAAACGCTTCGCCCTGCGCGGCTTCGGTCTCGCCAGCGCGCTGGTGCGTGTCGACAACCTGTTCGACCGCCGCTACAGCGCCTCCGCCATCGTCAACGACGGCGCCCGACGCTACTACGAAACTGCGCCGGGGCGCAGTGTGTGGGTGGGGGTGGATTGGGCATGGTGAGGGCCGATGCTGCGAAAAGTGAAAAGTGAAAAGTGAAAAGTGAAAAAGGCTCGGCCCGCGCCGCCGCTCCTCCTTTCACCTTTCACTTTTTACCTTGCTTGCGCTGGCGTCTCAGGAAACCACACCCACTTTCGCCCCATCCAACACCTGCCGCACCGCCGCTCCGAGGTCCTCGCGGGCATAGGGTTTGGCCAGGATGCGCGGGCGCTCGCCGGCACCGAAGTGGTCTTCCAGCGCGGCTTCGGCGTATCCCGAGCAATACAGCACCGGCAGTCCGGGGAATTCGCGGCGCAATCGGTCGGCCAACTGGAAGCCGGTTTCGCCGCCGAGCAGCACCACATCCGTGAACACCATGCGGATGTCCGGATGTGCTGCGAGGGCCGCCAGTGCGCCGGCGATGTTGGCGGCCTCGGCCACGCGGTAGCCAAGCGATCGCAGCTGCGCCTGGGCGATGGCGGCGACCTCGGGGTCGTCCTCGACCACCAGGATGTGTTCATTGCCGCGCAGTTTCTGACCGCGCGATTCGAGCACCGTGGGTGCGTCCTCGCCGGGCGCCGCGGGCAACAGCAGGCGCACCGTGGTGCCCATGCCGGGTTCGCTGTAGATGCGCACATCGCCGCCCCATTGGCGGACGAAGCCGTACACCATGCTGAGCCCGAGCCCAGTGCCCTTGCCCGCCGCCTTGGTGGTGAAAAAGGGCTCCAGCGCGCGGGCGATCACCTCGCGGGACATGCCCTCCCCGCTGTCGCTAACCTCGATGATCACGCTGTCGGCACCGCTTTTCGCCAGGCGCAGGCGATCGCGCTGGTGCGCCGACAGTGTCAGCGTTCCGCCGCGCGGCATCGCGTCGCGCGCATTCAGCACCAGGTTCAGCACCGCGCTCTCCAGTTGACCGGGATCGGCCAGCGCGCGGTGCAGGGTCGGCTCGATCCGGTAGCGCAGCTCGATGCCCTCGCCCAGCGTGCGCCGAAGCAGATCGCGCATGCTGCCGAGCAGTTGGGCGCAATCGACCGCCTGGGCCGTCAGCTGGCGCTTGCGCGAGAAAGCCAGCAGCTTGCCGGTCAGTTCCGCGCCGCGGCGCGCGGCGCGCGCGGCCGAATCGACCAGCATGCGTGCATCCGCGCGATCCAGCAGCACGTCCTCCAGGATCTGCAAGTTGCCGGCGATCACTGTCAGCAGGTTGTTGAAATCGTGCGCCACGCCGCCGGTCAGCTGGCCGAGCGCCTCCATCTTGGACGCCTGCAGCAGCAGCCCCTGCTGCTGCTGGCGCTCGAACACCGCGGCGGCCAAGTGGCAGGCGCTCTGCGCGAACAGGCATTCGTCCTCGCTCAAGGGTTCGTCGGCCCGGCGGAACAGCGACAGCAACCCGTGAATCTTGGAGGGCCCACGCAGCGGCATGATCGCGCCGGTCAGGTAGGCCTCCGGATCGCGCTGCGCCGCCTTGCCCGGCGCGACCAGCAATTGCTGCACCTGGCCCTCGAGCAGGCGCCGCAGTCGCGCCGGCGGCAGCACGCGGCGGATCGTCGCCAGGGCGTCGGCATCGGTCCAACCCTGGGTTGCGATGAAGCGTACATGGTGCCCTTCGTGGCCGCGCTCGCAGACGCCCGCGTGGCTGAGCTTCAGTTGCTCGACCAGTACCTTCAGCATCTGGGCGCAGAAGGCCTCGGTGCCGCCGGTGCTCACGGCCTGCTCGGCCAGGCGCGCCAACGCCATTTGCCGCTGGCTGCGGCGCAGCAACTCGCGCGAACGTTTGAGCTCGGTGACATCGCGGACCGCGGCCACTACCAGACGCTCGCCCTGCACCGCGAGCGGGCTCAGGCTGACTTCGACCGGGATCTCGCTGCCGTCGCGGCGGCGGCCGACCAGGTCCAGGTTCAGGCCCATCGGCCGGCTCTTCGGATCCGTCGCATAGCGCGTGCGGTCGACCCGGTGGCGGTTGCGGTAGCGAGTGGGGATCAGGACCTCGATCGCCGCGCCGACCAGCGCGCCGGGCGCGTACAGGAACATCGCCTCGGTGGCCAGGTTGGCATAGCGGATGCGGCCGTTGGCGTCGACTACCAGCAGGGCATCGGGCGCGGCATCGGCCAGCGCTTCGAGCAGGCGCGAGTCGGCGGGCACCATCAGGCAATCTCCACGGGGCAGGACAGCATGTAGCCGACGCCGCGCACCGAGCGGATCAGGCTGGGCAACTTGGGATCCTCACCGAGCTTGCGCCGCAAACGGGTGATCTGCATGTCGACGGTGCGATCGTAGGGACCCGCCTCGCGGCCATGCGTCAGGTCCAGGATCTCGTCGCGCGACAGCGGCTTTTGCGCGTTGCGTGCGAGTGCCGCGAGCAGCTTGAACTCACCGTGCGTCAATGGGATTTCGGCGCCGTCGGCACTGCACAATCGATGCTCGCGCAGGCGCAGTTCGAAACCGGAAAAGCGCAGGAAATCGGGTTCTGCCGGTTCGCGCGGTGTCGCTTCGGCGCGCCGCAGCACGCTCTTGATGCGCGCCAGCAGCTCGCGCAGGTCGAAGGGCTTGGTCACATAGTCGTCCGCGCCAAGCTCAAGCCCCACCACCTTGTCGATCGTGTCGCCACGTCCGGTCAGGATGATGATCGGCAACTGGTGCCGTTCGCGCAGGTGGCGGATCAGGGTCAACCCGTCTTCGTCCGGCAGGCCGAGGTCGACCAGCGCCAAATCCGGGCGTTGCTTCTCCAGCAGGCGTCGCGCAGCTCCGGCGCTGTCCGCTTCAATCGCTGCAAATCCCTGCGCGCCGAGGTAGATCCGCAGCAATTGCCGGATCTCGGCTTCATCGTCGACGATCAGGATCTCGGCAGCTGGCGACATCATGCGCTACGGGATGGCGAGGGTCCCGATTCTGGCGCGATATGGGCTGAGTTGTAAGCCTTGGGCTGGTCCGCGGCTTGGTGGCCGGTTGTTGGTTGTCGGTTGTTGGCGGCAACAGCTGGCGCGCCGATGGCTGGTGGGAGCGGCTTCAGCCGCGATCCGTTGCTTGCGACCGCGGCAAGATCGCCGACGGAGTCAGTTCTCACCGAACGTGCGACAAGATGTTGAATTTCCTACACGCTCCGCTTGTGC
Organism: Rhodanobacteraceae bacterium; assembly: GCA_016713135.1. Classification (NCBI taxonomy): domain Bacteria; kingdom Pseudomonadati; phylum Pseudomonadota; class Gammaproteobacteria; order Lysobacterales; family Rhodanobacteraceae; species Rhodanobacteraceae bacterium. The sequence continues at coordinate 28,517 of JADJPR010000007.1, forward strand.
CGAACGACGACCCTGTGATTGAGGACGCAAAGGACGCAAAGGACGCAAAGACAGCAAATGCCGGGGATACCTCGGCGCTCTACCGCGTTTGATCTTCTTTGCGTCCAAAAACAGAGTCCGCAATCTTGCGAGAGTCACGGTTCGATGCGCGAACAAGCGCACCGGCAGGGGCGACTGGAACTCCCACCGGTCTCTCGGGATGCGAGCTTCGCTGCCCACAACCCACAACCCACAACCCACAACCCACAACCCACAACCCATCCCCTCACCCGCCGCCCTCCGCCCGCGTCTGGCACACATGGCAGTACTCTGCATCCGGCTGCGCGCGCAGGCGCTCGAGCGGGATGCTGGTGCCGCAACTGAGGCAGCGTCCGTATGTGCCGCGATCCATCCGCCCGAGGGCTGCGCGGATGTGGTCGACCTCATGCTGGTCGCGCAGCACATCGGCGATGGCCAGTGCCGAGTCCAGGTCGACTACGCCGGGGTCCACCTCGCGGCCCTCGGGTTCGCGCGCGCTGCGCTCTGCCATCACGCGCTCGATCTCACTGGCGAGCAAGGCTTCGCGCGCCAGCATCTGTTCGCGCAGCGCACCGATCTGGATGCGCGTGAGGTGCTTCATCGTCAACTCCGGTCAGCCCCGGACCACCAGGACCGGGACCTTGCAGTGGGTCAATACCTTCTGGGTTTCGCTGCCGAGCAGCAGGGCCTCCAGGCCGCGGCGCCCGTGCGAAGCCATCACGATCAGGTCGCAGCCGCGCCGATCGGCTTCATCGACGATCACGCGCGAGGGATCGGAAGACAGGACGAAGTGCGTGAGCACCGCCACGCCCTGCGCCTCCCCCTGCCGCACGGCGCGCGCCAGGATGGCTTCCGCCTCGTCGATCGCGCGCTGCTGGAAGGCCTCGCGCGCGGTGTCGGCCAGCAGCGGTACCTCGAATCCGGCATCGCCGACGAAATTGGTCACGACATGCAGGGTACTGACGCGCGCGCCGATGCCGCGGGCGAGTTGCAGTGCGTGGTCCAGCGCCTTGTCCGACAGCGCGCTGCCATCCACCGGAACCAGGATGTGGCTGTACATCGGCGTACCTCCTTCCCGACCCGCCGGTGGCCAAGACTAGCCAGTGGGCGGATTCGCGAATTGACCTCGGTCAATTCCGCGGACGGCGCAGCTTCAGTTCCAGCAGATGACGCTCGCCATCGGCGCCCGGCACGTCCAGTCGGTGGATCGCCATCACCTCGATGTCGCCCGGGAGCCGCGCGATCTCGGCGTCGGGGCGCTTGCCCTTGAGCGCCAGCCAGCAGCCATCGCCCGCCAGGATCTGGCGCGTGCTCGCGACGAAATCGGCCAGCTCCGCATAGGCGCGCGAAATCACCTGGCGGAAGCCTGCCTCATCGCGCAGCGACTCCGCGCGCGCCTCATGCACGCTCACGGCGGGCAACGGGAATCGGCGCAGGCACTCGCGCAGGAAGCGCGCCTTCTTGCCATTGCTGTCGACCAGCCAGACGCGCTCGTACGGATGCACCAGCGCGAGCACCAGGCCGGGGATCCCGGGGCCGGTACCGATATCGGCCAGATCCGGCCCCCGCGCATGCGGCAGCACCGCCAGCGCGTCGACCAGGTGGCGGTCGATCATTGCCAGCGGCTCGCGCACCGCGGTCAGGTTGTAGGCAGCGTTCCACTGCAGCAGCAACGCGATGTAATCGAGCAGCCGCTGCTGCGCCGCAGCGTCCAGCGCCAGGCGGAGCTCATTGAGGCGCTGTGCGAGGCGGTCATGCCAGGAGGCGGGGATGGACATGGGTCCGGGTCTTGAGTGGGTCTGGACCGGATGATGAGGCGCCGGGCGGGCGCCGCAAAGGACCGGGTGGTGGGCCGGGCACGGGTTTTTGGTTGCGGGTTGGGGGCCGAACCGGGGTTGTGGGTTCTGGGTTGTGGGTTCTGGGAAGCGAAGCTCGCTCACCGTGGCTCCGGTGGGAGCCGACTTTGTCGGCCGACGCCCCAGGGCGGCCTCGCTCCTCCGGGGCGAAAAGGACCCCCGGGGGCGAGCGGCGGGGGGGGGGGGGGCGATCTTTCCCGCGGCTGCCGGAAAGATCGCGGCTGGAGCCGCACTCGCCGGTTATCGGCACACCGGCTCTTGCCGCCCTCAACCCACAACCCAGAACTCACAACTCACAACCCGGAGCCCCATGCACCCGCATCGCGCACGCGACCAAGGTCGCGCTGGCGCGCTCATGGATTCAGCACCATACTGGTGCAAATGGGCCCCATTGTGCACCTTCTGCATGCACAATGCGAGGGCAGCGCATTGATTTCGCAGGAATTTGTGCATGGCACAACGATTGCACAAGCCTGCCGGCATTCCCCAAACCCCCGCCTGGAGACCTCCATGTCGATCGAGAAAGTCAAGAAACTCATCAAGGACAACGGCGTCAAGTTCGTCGACCTGCGCTTCGCCGACATGTCCGGCCGCGAGCAGCACCTGTCGATTCCGGCGAGCACGCTGGACGATGCGGACTTCGAGGACGGCCGCATGTTCGACGGCTCGTCGATTGCCGGCTGGAAGGGCATCAACGAATCCGACATGGTGCTGCTGCCGGATGCGTCCACCGCGTTCCTCGATCCGTTCACCGAAGAAGCCACCGCTGTGATCCGCTGCGACGTGCTCGAACCGTCGACGATGCAGCCCTACGGCCGCTGCCCGCGCGGCATCGCCAAGCGCGCCGAAGAATACCTCAAGACCACCGGCATCGGCGACACCGCCTTCTTCGGCCCGGAGCCGGAGTTCTTCATCTTCGACAGCATCCGCGCCGACGTGCAGATGAAGGGCTCGTTCTTCGAGATCGACTCCGAAGAGGCCGCGTGGAACTCGGGCAAGAAGTACGAGCATGGCAACACCGGCCATCGTCCGGGCGTCAAGGGCGGCTACTTCCCCACCTCGCCGGTGGATTCGCTGAATGACCTGCGCGCGGCGATGTGCCTGACGCTCGAAGCGCTCGGGATTCCGGTCGAAGTGCATCACCATGAGGTCGCGAACGCCGGCCAGTGCGAGATCGGCACCCGTTTCAACACCCTGGTGAAGAAGGGCGACGAACTGCTGACGCTGAAGTACGTCATCAAGAACATGGCGCACCAGCACGGCAAGACCGCCACCTTCATGCCCAAGCCGCTGGTCGGCGACAACGGCAGCGGCATGCATGTGCACCAGTCGCTCGCCAAAGGCGGCAAGAACCTGTTCAGCGGCAACGAGTACGGCGGCCTGTCGAAGCTGGCGCTGCACTACATCGCCGGCATCTTCAAGCACGCCCGCGCGATCAACGCCTTCAGCAACTCCACCACCAACAGCTATCGCCGCCTGGTGCCGGGCTTCGAGGCGCCGGTGCTGCTGGCCTACTCGGCGCGCAACCGTTCGGCCTCCTGCCGCATTCCGTGGGTGTCCAACCCGAAGGCACGTCGCATCGAAGTGCGCTTCCCGGATCCGGTCAACTCCGGCTACCTGACCTTCACCGCACTGATGATGGCGGGCCTCGACGGCATCAAGAACAAGCTCGACCCGGGCGCGCCGTCCGACAAGGACCTGTACGATTTGCCGCCGGAGGAGGAGAAGCTGATCCCGACCGTGTGCCACTCGCTGGACATGGCGCTGGAAGCGCTCGACAAGGACCGCGAGTTCCTCAAGGCCGGCGGCGTGATGAGCGACGACTTCATCGATGGCTACATCGAGCTCAAGATGAAGGAAGTCACCGCGATCCGGATGCACACGCACCCGATCGAGTTCCTGCAGTACTACTCGATCTGAGGCGCGGACCATGCGGCCCCTGCGCGCAGCGCCGATGTTCGACAACGACGCCGGCCTGCGCGCAGCGAGTACCGGCGGCGCGGCGGCTCCCCCGCCCGCGCTGCTGGACCAGTTGACCACACCGCTGGCGATCGTCGATCGCCAGCGGCGCGTGGCCTGGGCGAATGCGGTGCTGACCGAGACCTGGTGCGAGCGCCGGATCATCGGCACGCCGGTCGCCGACCTTGCCATCGGCGATGATGCCCTGCCGGGCCTGGTGGGGCGCGTGTTCGAGCAGCGCACGCGCATCGTCGCGCGGCGCCTGCTGCTGGAACTCAAGCGCGAGGCGCCGCGGCGCTTCGACGTGGCGCTGTCGCCGCTCCCATGGAATGGCGAGCCGGCGGTGCTGATCGAGATGCACGCGCTCAGCGAGCACGACCAGGATCTGGGCGAAGGCGTGGTCCAGGCGCCCGAGCCCGCCGCGCAGCAGATGGCTCGCGCGCTGGCCCACGAGATCAAGAATCCGCTGGCCGGATTGCACGGCGCCGCGCAACTGCTGGAGCGCGAGCTGCCGAAGAAGTCGCTGAAGGAATACACCCAGGTGATCCGCGCCGAGGCCGATCGCATCCGCCGGCTGGTCGATCGCCTGCTGCAGAAGCCGGACGTCGCGCACGCCGGCCAGAGTTTCAACGTTCACGAGGTGCTCGAGCGCGTGCGCACGCTGATCGGTGCCGAGGCCGCCGGGCGCAGCGAAGTGATCCGCGACTACGATCCCAGCCTGCCCGACATCGACGGCCATCCCGACCGCCTGACCCAGGCGCTGCTGAATCTTGCCCGCAACGCGCTGCAGTCGGGCGCCAAGACCATCCGCCTGCGCACCCGCGCCGAACGCCGGGCGCGCATCGGCGACCGCACCTGCCGCCTGGCCCTGCGCATCGATGTCTGCGACGACGGCCCCGGGGTGCCGGAGAACCTGCGCGAAAGCCTGTTCCTGCCCTTCGTCACCGGGCGCGACGAAGGCACCGGCCTCGGCCTGCCGGTCGCACTCGCCATCGCGCGCGAGCATGGCGGCACCCTGGCCTACGTCTCGCGCCCCGGTGCGACCACTTTCAGCTTGCTGATTCCGGTGCAGGCATGAGGGCGTCGTGTCTGGAGAGACTCACCTCCCTGAAGTCCCGGTTGTGGGTTGTGGGTTCTGGGTTGTGGGCCGCCACACCCGGTGCCACCGCGGCTGGGTCGCGGTCTTGCCCGCTTTGCCGCCCACAACCCACAACCCACAACCCACAACCCGGGAATCAGGCATGAGCGCCCTGCCGCGCCCCGCGCCCCGCCGCACCGTCTGGCTGGTGGACGACGACCGCTCGATCCGTTTCGTGCTCGAAAAGGCGCTGGCCGGGGCCGGGTTCACGGTTGAAAGCTTCGATGCAGCCGAGCCAGCGCTGCGCGCCCTGCTGTCGCGCACGCCGGACCTGATCTTCACCGATGTGCGCATGCCGGGGATGGACGGCATGGCGTTCATGGACAAGCTGCGCCAGCGCAGCACCACGCTGCCGGTGGTGGTGATGAGCGCCTACACCGATTTGCCGAGCACGGTCGCGGCATTCCATCGTGGCGCCTTCGACTACCTGCCCAAACCTTTCGACATCGACAGCGCGATCGACATGGCGCGACGCGCCACCGCGCGCGAGCTGCCGGCCGCGGAGACCGACTGGTCGGACGAGGGCCTGGTCGGCGACACCCCGGCGATGCGCGAGGTGTTTCGCGCCATCGGCCGGCTGTCGCGCGCCGATCTGTCGGTGCTGATCACCGGCGAGACCGGCACCGGCAAGGAACTGATCGCGCGCGCGCTGCACCGGCACTCGCCGCGCGCGGACGGGCCGTTCATCGCGCTGAACACCGCGGCGATCGCGCCTGAGCTGCTGGAAAGCGAGCTGTTCGGGCACGAGCAGGGTGCATTCACCGGCGCCACCCGGCGCCACCAGGGCCGCTTCGAGCAGGCCGATCGCGGCACCTTGTTCCTCGACGAGATCGGCGACATGCCGATCGGCCTGCAGACGCGCCTGCTGCGCGTGCTGGCCGAGGGCGAGTTCTACCGCGTCGGCGGGCGCGAGCTGATCCGCGCCAATGTGCGCGTGATCGCCGCCACCCACCAGGACCTGCGCACCAAAGTGGAGCGCGGCGAGTTCCGTGCCGATCTGCTGCACCGGCTGGACGTGATGCGCATCCACCTGCCGCCGCTGCGCGAGCGCGCCGCCGACGTGCAGCGCCTCGCCGAACGCTTCCTTGCCGAGGCCGCGCGCGAGATGCGCGTGGCGCCCAAGCACCTGTCGCTGGACGCCGCCCGCGCGCTGACCCGCTATCCCTGGCCCGGCAATGTGCGCGAGCTGCGCAACCTGTGCCAACGCCTGGTGCTGATGGCGCCCGGCTCGCAGATCCTGTCCGGCGACCTGCCTGAGGAAGTCCGCCGCAGCGAGCAGGGCAGCGGCATCGACCCCGGCTGGCAAAAGCCGCTGGCCGACTGGGCCCGGCAGCAACTCGACCTGGAAACCCCGGACCTGCTGGAAGCCGCCAAGGCCAGCCTGGAACAGGTGCTGTTCGACGAAGCCCTGAAAGTCACCGGCGGCGACCGCCAGCAGGCGGCCAGGCGTCTCGGCTGCGGACGGAATACGTTGACCCGGAAGCTGGGACCGAAGAAGCGGTGAAGCGTTCCGGGTTCTGGGTTCTGGGTTGTGGGCACCCTTCGCACCCGACTCAGCTCGCGGGGGAGCGCTGGCTTTGCTGCCCACAACCCACAACTCACAACCCACAACCGGCGCCGACCGGGTGTGGGGACAGCTGTTCCGTTCCCCTACCGTGGTCCCGGCGATCCCGCTAGCCTACGCCCCCCCTTACCGCACCCCCAGGCCCGCCCCATGAGCGACGCTCCGCAGCAAGTCATCCGTTTCCACTACAGCGTCGCCGAAGTCGGCCAGCCGCCGATGGAGTCCTCGCGCGAGGGCGGGCAGCCGATCGCGGCACTGATCGGGGCGGGCAACATCATCCCGGGTCTTGAGCAGGCGCTGATCGGCAAGAACGTCGGCGACCGCTTCGAGGTCACTGTGCCGGCGGCCGAGGCCTACGGCGAGCGCAACGAGGCGCTGACCCAGCGCGTGCCGAAGAAGTACTTCCCGACCAATGTCGCGCTGCGCCCTGGCCTGACGGTCATGCTGCAGACCCAGCACGGCCCGCGCCCGGTGACCGTGCTGAAGATCGGGATGAGCGTCATCGACGTGGACCTCAATCACCCGATGGCCGGCAAGGACCTGTCCTTCGATATCGAGATCGTCGAGATCCGCGACGCCACCGAGGAAGAGCTGGCGCACGGACATGTGCATGGCGACGGCGGGCATCACCACTGAGCGGGTGGGCCGCTGATCGCGCAAGCGGGGCTGGGGACGCAGAAGCGGGGCTGGAGACTGGGGGCTGGGGCGCGTGCGCGCGTCTCCCCGGGTCAGACAATTCCCTTCGCGGGCGCACAGCCGGGTTGCCCTGCAACTTGGGCAGCGCGCCCCAGCCCCCAGTCCCCAGCCCCGCCTTTCCCACCTTCCTCTCCGGGCAACGAAAAGTTAACGCATAATTCGCACTTTCTTTCCGTTCACGAGGAGTGACGATCATGCAGCGTTCGCGTCTGTGGCTGGCCCTGGCGGCCGCTTCGATGAGTCTTTCGGTGGCCGCGCCGGCGGTGCTTGCGCAGGATGAGGCTGAGCCCGCGGCCGATGAAGCCAAGGTGCTCGATCAGATGACGGTGCTCGGTTCGCGCCGCATCGGCCGCTCCGACATCGAATCGCCGGTGCCGGTCGATGTGATCACGATGCAGGAGATTGCCGAGCGCGGGGCCCAGTTCGATCTGGCGCAGTCGCTCCAGTTCACCGTGCCGTCCTTCTTCTCCACCCGCCAGACCGGCGCCGATGGCGCGGATCTGGTCGACGGCGCCGCGTTGCGTAACCTGGGCTCGGACCAGACCCTGGTGCTGGTCAATGGCAAGCGCCGCCACACCACCTCGCTGGTCAACCTGTTCGGCGCGCGCAATCGCGGCAACACCGGCACCGACCTCAACACCATCCCGACGCTGGCGATCGACCGCGTGGAGGTGCTGCGCGACGGCGCCGCCGCGCAATACGGTTCGGACGCCATCGCCGGCGTCATGAACATCATGATGAAGAAGGACAGGGGTTGCGAGGCAATCGCCGGCTACGGCGAGTATTCCAAGGGCGATGGCGAGAACCAGTTGTACTCCGGCTACTGCGGCGTCGAGGTCGGCGACGGTGGCATCTTCTCGGTGACCGGCGAGTTCCTCGACCGCAACCGCTCGGACCGCTCGGAGCCTCGCGGCAACCCGCGCACCATCGGCGACAGCGCGGTGGAGCAGGGCACGCTGAACATCAACAGCGAAATTCCGTTGACCGACACGGCCGACCTGTACTTCACCGCCGGTATCCAGAACCGCCGTGCCTCCTCCGGCGCCTTCGCGCGCGACGGCGTGGACGATGTGCCTTCGCGCAATTCGCTGGCGATGTATCCGGATGGCTTCGTGCCTTTCATCAATGGGGATCTCGAAGACCGTTTCGCCACCCTCGGTGCGCGCGGCCTGGTGGCCGACTGGAACGCGGATTTCTCTGCCACCTACGGCTACAACGAACTGTTCTACGACATCACCAACACGCTGAACGCCTCGATCGCCAACTTCGAGCTGCTGAACCAGCGCCCGGCGGTCAGCAACACCGCTTTCGACGCCGGCGGCTTCTCCTTCCGCCAGTTCACCACCAACCTGGATTTCTCGCGCTACTTCGACGACCTCTGGGGCGGCACCAACGTCGCCTTCGGCGGCGAGTACCGCGACGAGAACTACCAGATCTTCGCCGGTGAGCCGGGCTCCTACATCGACGCCGACGGCCCCGGCGGCGGCAACGCCGGCAGCCAGGGCTTCCCGGGCTTCCAGCCGGGCGACGAGACCGACGCCAACCGCGACAACTACGCTGCCTATGTGGACGTCGAAGTGACCCCGACCGAGCAGCTCATTGCCGATTTCGCCGTGCGCTTCGAGGACTACAGCGACTTCGGCTCGACCGTAGACGGCAAGATCGCGCTGGCCTACAAGGCCACCGAGGACTTCACCGTGCGCGGCTCGGTGTCCTCGGGCTTCCGCGCGCCCTCGCTGCAGCAGCGTTTCTTCTCGTCCACCTTCACCGACTTCATCAGCGGCGAGCCGGTGGACGTGCTGCTGGCGCCGAATGGCGGCGAGATCGCGCGGGCGGCGGGTATCCCGGACCTCACCGAGGAAGAGTCGATGAGCGGCACGCTGGGCTTCACCTGGCGCGCCAGCGACTCGCTGTCGTTCACCCTCGATGCCTACCAGATCGACATCGACGACCGCATCGTGCTGTCCGGCCGCTTCAACACGGATGACCCGAACATCGGCGACATCCTGGCCGACCTCGGCGTGGGTGAGGCGCAGTTCTTCGTCAACTCGATCGACACCCGCACGCGCGGCATCGACCTGACCGCCGCCTACGACTCGACCCTGTGGGACGGCGAGCTGACCACCTACCTCGGCTTCAACTATGGCGAGACGGATGTCACCTCGATCCACGCACCGCCGGCGCTGGTCGGTCGCGAGGACGTGCTGCTCAGCGAGCGCGAGCGGCTGTTCATCGAGAACGGCGCGCCCGAGAGCAAAGGCGTGCTCGGCTTCGACTGGACCCGCGAGCAGTGGAATGCCAACGTCAAGCTGATCTGGTTCGGCGAACAGACCCTCGGCACCTTCAGCGGCCCGCCGGTGCCGAACCAGCAGTACAACGCGAAGGCCTCGGCCGACGTCAGCCTGACCTACAGCTACTCGGAAGCAACCAAGTTCACCCTGGGCGCGGCGAATGTCTTCGACACCAAGCCGACCCGCCAGAACCCGGACGAGACCGACAACGGCCACGTCTACGAGTCCGTGCAGTTCGGCCTCAACGGCGCCTCCTGGTTCTTCCGCGTGCACAGCCGGTTCTTCTGAGCCGCGCAGCTTCGGTTCGACCCACGAAACCCCGGCCTGGTGCCGGGGTTTCGCGTTCAGGGGAGCGTCGGATTGACTGCACTCGCACTGGATGACTGTCGACGAGACCCAACCCTGACTTTCTGTCCGCAAAGGACGCAAAGGACGCAAAGGACGCAAAGAACAGCGAAGCGCAGGCATGGACGGCGCCGCGCGAGCTGGGGTCCCGTTCCAGATATTTCATCCCCGGCTCTTCTTTGCGTCCTTTGCGTCCTTTGCGGACCAAAGACCGGATCCGCAACTTTCCCCGCAACCCACGGTCCAAGCGGCATCGCCTCCATCGCTGGAAAAGCAGCCATGAACCTGATCCGTGCCTGCCTGACTGCCTGTGCCTTCGCCATCGCGGCGCCGGCCTTCGCCACCCTGCCGGCCGAGGTCGACGGCCAGCCCTTGCCGACACTCGCGCCGATGCTCGAGCGGACCACGCTGGCGGTGGTGAACGTGTCGAGCAAGACCCGCATCCAGGTGCGCAATCCCTTCTTCGACGACCCTTTCTTCCGCCGCTTCTTCGACATGCCGGATGTGCCGCAGGAACGGGTGCAGCAGTCGCTGGGCTCGGGCGTGATCGTGGATGCGGCGCGCGGCCTGGTGCTGACCAACAACCATGTGATCGAGCGCGCCGACGAGGTGACGGTCACGCTGCACGACGGGCGCACGCTGAATGCCGAGGTGATCGGGCGCGATCCGGACACCGATGTCGCGGTGGTACGCATCCCGGCCGAAAACCTCACGGCGTTGGCACTGGCCGACTCCGACCGCCTGCGCGTGGGGGATTTCGTGGTCGCCATCGGCAATCCTTTCGGCCTGGGCCAGGCGGTGACCAGTGGCATCGTCAGCGCGCTCGGTCGCAGCGGCCTGCGCGGCCTGGGCTACCAGAACTTCATCCAGACCGACGCCTCGATCAACCCCGGCAACTCCGGTGGCGCGCTGGTCAACCTGCGCGGCGAGCTGGTCGGCATCAACACCGCGATCTTCAGCCCGTCGGGAGGCAATGTCGGCATCGGTTTCGCGATCCCGTCGAACCTGGCGCGTAACGTGATGAACCAGTTGATGGCTTTCGGCGAGGTCAAGCGTGGCTCGCTCGGGGTGCAGGCGCAGGACCTGGACGCCCGGCTGGCGCGGGCGCTCGGCCTGGATGAAGGCCGTGGCGCGGTGGTGACCCAGGTGGTGCCCGATTCGCCGGCCGACAAGGCAAAGCTGCAAGCTGGCGACGTGATCACCAAGATCGACGGCAAGCCGGTGGCGAGCGCGGATGAGCTGGCCAACATCGAGGGCCTGCTGCCGATCGGCAAGGCGCTGACCGTGGAATTCCTGCGCGAGAACGGCCTGCGTTCGACGGAACTGACGCTGATTGCCTCCAGCGCGCAGCAACTGGCCGGGGAGAAACTCGACCCGCGCCTCGCCGGCGCCCGTTTCGGCGAACTCAGCCAGCGCGAAAAGCAGGCCGGGATCAGCGGCATCAAGGTGCTGTCGGTGACCGATGGCAGCGTCGCCGCGCGCAACGGTCTGGCTGCGGGCGACATCATCTTCGGCGTCAACCGTTATGAGGTCGAGAACCTGGCCGCGCTGACCAAACTGCTCGGCCGGCAGCCGCGCCAGATCCTGTTCTCGCTGTACCGCGGGCGCCGAGCGTACTACCTGCCGATCGAGTAGCGGGTAGCGGGGCACGCGGCAAGGGGCACGGGGCACGGGGAGACCTCGCGCGCGCTGCTTGTCCGCGCTCCGCTCGCGATATGCGTAGGCCGAGGTAGGCGCCGCGGGCGTGTTCCCCGGCACCGCTGCAGCAAGGCGCCGCAGAGCTGCTGCGCAGCACTACGGCCTACGCATCCCCGATTTCGCAGAACCGGCAGTTTGCAGACCCGCTCCGGCATGCGAGCCTTCCCGTGCCCCGTGCCCCGTGCCCCGTGCCCCGTGCCCCGTGCCCCGTGCCCCGTGCCCCGCCGTGCCCCGTGCCCCGCAAGGAATCGATTTGGACCGCTACGCCGTCTTCGGCCACCCCATCGCCCACTCGAAGAGCCCGTGGATCCACGCCCAGTTCGCCGCGCAGTTCGGCTACGAGCAGACTTACGAGGCGATCGACGCGCCGCCCGAGCGCTTCGAGGAGACGCTGTGGGATTTTGGCGAGGCCGGTGGGCTCGGCGCCAACGTCACGCTGCCGCTGAAGGAGCAGGCGGCCACTCTGTGCGATGAGCTGAGCGAGGCGGCGCAGCGCGCGCGGGCGGTGAACACCCTGGTGCGGCTGCCGGACCAGCGCTGGCGCGGCGAGAACACCGACGGCGTGGGCCTGATGGCGGACCTGACACGGCTGCGCGTGCCGCTGGCTGGGCGCCGGATCGTGATCCTCGGCGCCGGCGGCGCCACCCGCGGCATCCTCGGCCCCTTGCTGGCGGCGTTGCCGCGCGAGATCGTGATCGTCAACCGCACGCCGGAGAAGGCGCTGGAACTGGCCTTCGAGTCTGGCGCGCTCGGCATCGTGCAGGCCTGGGCGCTGGACGAACTGGCCAGCCTGGGCGCGGCCGATGTGCTGATCCATGCGACCTCCGCCTTCCGCGGCGATGGCGGCCTGAAACTGCCCGGCTCGCTGGTCGATGCCGACACCATCGCCTATGACCTCGGCTATGGTGCCAGCGCGGCGCCATTCCTGTCTGCCATGCGCGCGGCCGGCGCCAGCGCCCACGATGGCCTCGGCATGCTGGTCGAGCAGGCCGCCGAGTCCTTCCGCCATTGGCGTGGCGTGCGCCCGCAGACTGGCCCGGTGCTGGCGGCGCTGCGCAAGCTGGTCGACGCCTGATGGACTGCCGTTCTGGCTGCGGCGCCTGCTGCATCGCGCCTTCGATCAGCACTCCGATCCCGGGCATGCCGCAGGGCAAGCCGGCCGGCGTGCCCTGCGTGCAACTGGATGAGGCGATGCGCTGCCGCCTGTTCGGCAAGCCCGAGCGTCCCGCCGTGTGCCTGGCGCTGCGACCGGAGCCGCTGATGTGCGGTGCGGACCGCTTCGAAGCCCTTGCCTACCTCGGCGCGCTTGAGACCGCGACGCAACCGGTGTAGGCCGGTGTAGCGCGCAGCGCTTCACCGGCACCCGCGCCCGGCCTACGCGCGTGCGGCTTTCCGCTGCAGCAGCACGAAATACAGCACCGGGATCACCACCAGCGTCAGCACGGTGGAGACGAAGATGCCGAAGATCAGCGAGACCGCGAGGCCGTTGAAGATCGGGTCGTCGAGGATGAACACCCCGCCGGACATCGCCGCCACCGCGGTCAGCGCGATCGGCTTGGCGCGCACCGCCACCGAGTCGATGACCGCTGCGACCAGCGCGCGCCCTTCGGCGAGTTGCTGGTTGATGAAATCGACCAGCAGGATCGAGTTGCGCACGATGATGCCGGCCAGCGCGATCATGCCGATCATGCTGGTGGCGGTGAACTGCGCGCCGAGCAGGGCGTGGCCGGGCATCACGCCGATCACCGTCAGCGGGATCGGGGCCATGATGATCAGCGGCACCACATAACTGCGGAACTGGCCGACCACCAGCAGGTAGATCAGCACCAGGCCCACCGAGTAGGCCAGGCCCATGTCGCGGAAGGTCTCGAAAGTGATCTGCCACTCGCCGTCCCATTTGATCGAGAAGCCGGTGGTGTCCTCCGGCGCGCGGAAGAAGTACTGCTCGACCGGCGTGCCGTCGATGCCTTTCTCGCCGATCGCGCTGACGATGCCGAACATGCCATACAGCGGGCTGTCCAGTTCGCCCGCCTCGTCGGCGAACACCATCGACATGGGCAGCAGATCCTTGTGGTAGACCGAGGCCTGCCAGCGGCTGTCGACCACGCGCACCAGTTCCGAGACCGGCACCAGGGCGCCGCTGTCCGCGCGGACCGGCAGCGCCAGCAACCGGTCCAGTTCCGCTTGATCGCCGGCCGGCAGGCGCAGGCGTACCGGCACCGGGTACTTGGCGGCGCCGTCGCGCAGCCAGGTGGCGTCGGTGCCGCCGAGTGCGGTGCCGAGCGCGGCGACGATCTGCGCCTGCGACACGCCCAGGCGCGCGGCGCGCTGGCGGTCGACCACCACGATCTGGCGCGGTGCATCGGCCTCGACCGTGGTGTCGATGTCGACGATGCCTTCCTGCTGGGCGAACTGCCCGGCGAGCTTGCGCGCCAGTTCGCGGCCGCGCGCGGCGTCCGGGCCGTAGACCTCGGCCACCAGCGGCGACATCACCGGCGGGCCGGGCGGCACCTCGACCACCTTGACCGAGGCGCCGAATTTCGCGCCGATGGCGGCCAGACTCGGGCGTGCGGCGCGCGCGATGTCGTGGCTCTTGCGGCTGCGGTGGTGCTTGTCGACCAGGTTGACCTGCAGGTCGCCGACATGGGCGCCCTCGCGCAGGTAGTACTGGCGCACCAGGCCGTTGAAGTTGACCGGCGCCGAGGTGCCGGCGTAGCCCTGCACGCTGGCGACTTCCGGCAGCTTGCCGACTTCCGCCGCAAGTTCCGCCAGCACCCGGTTGGTGGTTTCCAGCGTGCTGCCCTCGGGCATGTCGAGGACCACCTGGAACTCGCTCTTGTTGTCGAAGGGCAGCATCTTCAGCACCACCAACTGGACCACTGCCAGGCCGGCCGAGCCGACCACCAGCAGGAGCATCGCGGCGAACAGCACGAGGCGCCTGCGCGCCGCCTGCGCGCCTTCGAGGAAGGGACGCATGATGCGGTCGAACAAGCGTTGCAGGCGGCTCGGCACCGCGGCGCCGGGGTCGCCATGCGCGGCATCGGCGGCCTGATGCCGGATCAGCTTCAGCGACAGCCACGGGGTCACGACCAGCGCGACCGCCAGCGACAGCAGCATGCCCACACTCGCGTTGATCGGGATCGGGCGCATGTACGGGCCCATCAGGCCGCTGACGAAGGCCATCGGCAGCAGCGCGGCGATCACGGTGAAGGTGGCAAGGATGGTCGGCCCGCCGACCTCATCCACCGCCGGTGGAATCGCCTCGACCAGCGATTTGCCGCCCAGCGCCATGTGGCGGTGGATGTTCTCGACCACCACGATCGCATCGTCGACCAGGATGCCGATCGAGAAGATCAGCGCGAACAGGCTGACGCGGTTGATCGTGAAACCCATGAAGTAGCTGGCGGCCAGCGTCAGCGCCAGGGTCAGCACCACCGCGGTGCCGACCACGATGGCCTCGCGCCGGCCGAGTGCGAACAGCACCAGCAGCACCACCGACAGGGTCGCGAACACCAGCTTCTGGATCAGCTTCTGCGCCTTGTCGGTGGCGGTCTGGCCGTAGTCCCGGGTGATCTCGACCTGGATGCCGTCCGGGATCACGGTGCCGCGCATCGACTCGATGCGGCGCGCGATGGATCCGGTGATGTCGGCGGCATTGCGTCCAGGTTGCTTGGCGATGGCGATCGTCACCGCCGGCGCGCTCGCACCGCCCCGGGGCTGGTGCCAGACATAGCGCGTGGGCAGGTCGCCGCCCTGGCGGATCGAGGCCACATCCGCGAGGTACACCGGCTGGCCGTTCTTGAGCCCGATGACCAGTTCGCTCACCTCGGTCGCATCGCCGAGCCAGGTTCCCACGGTCAGCGGCACCGCACGGTCCTCGCCAATGCGTGCGCCCACATCGGCGGCCTGGTTGGCGGCGCCGAGTGCCCCGGCGAGTTCCGCCGCGGTCAGGCCGAAACCCGCCAGGCGGGCCGGGTCCAGTTCCACCAGCACCACGCGCTCCGGTGCGCCGAGGGTGTAGACATCGCGGGTTCCCGGCACGCGCTTGAGTTCGGTTTCCAGCGTGTGCGCCACTTCCGCAAGCTCGGTGGCGCCGCGGGCTGGGTCGTCGCTCCACAGCGTCAGGCTCATCACCGGGACATCGTCGATGCCCATCGGCTTGATCAACGGCTGGCCCACGCCCAGACCCTGCGGCAGCCAGTCCTGGTTGGAATAGACCTGGTTGTACAGGCGCACGATCGCGTCGCGGCGCGGCTCGCCGACGACGAACTCGACCGTCAGCATCGCCATGCCGGCGCGGCTCATCGAATAGACGTGCTTGACGCTCTCGATTTCGGTGAGCTTCTGCTCCAGCGGGAAGGTCACCAGGTTCTCGACGTCCGCCACCTCGGCGCCGACGAAGGGCACGAAGACATTGGCGAAGGTGACCTCGATCTGCGGCTCTTCCTCGCGCGGCGTGATCAGCGTGGCGGCAATCCCGAGCAGCAGACCCGCCAGCGCCAGCACCGGCGTCAGCGGGTTCTGCTGGAAGGCGCGCGCGACGCGGCCGGAGAAGCCGAGTGAATCACTCATGGCCGGCCCCGCGGCTGGCCACCAAGGCTGCGGAGGCAGCAAGCGGGTCGGTCACCACCTGCTCGCCGGCGGCCAGGCCAGACAGCACCTCGACGCGATCGCCGAAGTGGTGCCCCAGGCGCACCTGGCGCAGTGCGAGGCGCCCGTCGGACAGCACATACACGGCGGTCAGCTCGCTGCGGCGCACCACCGCGGAGGCCGGCAGCAGCAGGCGCTCGCGCTCGCCGACGACAAAGGCCACCTTGACCGTCATCCCGGGATGCAGCCCGGTTTGTTCCTTGGGCAGTTCTACCCGCACCTTGAAGCTGTGGGTGACCGGATCGGCGTAGGGGAACACGATCACTTCGCTCGCGGCGACCCTGCGCGCGGCATCACCGTCCAGCAGCACTGCGGCCTGCTTGTGCGCCCGGATCGCGCTCACATCGCTCTGCGGTACGTCCACGGCCAGCCGCAGCTGGTCCAGCGAGAGCCCGGAGATCAGCGGCTGGCCGGGGCGCACCGATTCGCCCACCTGCACATGGCGCTGGGTGACGATGCCGGTGTACGGCGAGCGGATCACGGTGTAATCGACCTGCTCGCCGGCACTGCGCACGACCGCCTGTGCGGCCTCGAGCGCGGCCCGCGCCGAATCGCGGCGCGCGGTGGCCTGGTCCAGTTGCGCCTTGGCCACCAGCTTGCGCTGGTAGATGTCGGCAATGCGCGTGTACTCGGCTTCGGCCTCGCGCGCGGCGGCCTGCGCCGCGCGCAACTGCGCCTGCGCCTGGCGGCTCGCGGCCTGCTGCTCCACATCGGTGAAGCGCACCACCACGGCGCCGGCCTCGACGTAGTCGTCCACATCGAAGGGCAGCTCGACCACGCGGCCCGCGGTCTGCGCCGACAGCGTGGCCTGGTTGACCGCTTCGACCACCCCATCCCACACGCGCTCGCGCGGCGCCTGCTCGGGCTGCACGGTCAGTTTCGGCAGTTCGGGGAGTGGCGGCGCGGCCGCTGACGGGGGCGCGGTGCCGCCGCAGGCAGCGAGTCCGGCAAGCGCGAACGGGAGCAGGATGAGACGGAGCTTCATGTCAGCGGAAGGCCTGTCCGGAAGGAATGCCCACCTTCTTCAGGATCAGGGCCAGCGGGCAGAACCCGGTGAAGGCGGACTGCAACAGGTTGAGCCCGACGAAGGCCGTGAGCAACAGCCACCAGGGCGACACGAGGTGTGCCAGCAACACGCTGAGCAGGATCATCGAGCCAGCGAAGGCGAAGACGAAACGGTCAATGTTCATGGCAGTCTCCTTGGGTTAGGTGAGACTAATATAGTGGAAGCTAATATAAATGACAAGTGCGCACTTGGGGTTTGCGACCGACGAGGTTCCCGCGACGAGTCCACCCATCCCGCTCGCGACCAAGGCGCGTGTTCTTTGACGCAAAGGACGCAAAGGACGCAAAAAAGCGAGGGACGCAAGGAGCGCCCGTCTGGCAGGCTCTACTTTGCGTCCTTCGCTTTTCCCCTTTGCGTCCTTTGCGTCAAACGCTCTTGGTTACAACCAGAGCGCCGCCCAGCTCACTTCAGCTTGTCGATGCCCAGCGCCTTGAGCACGTACTTCTCGTAGATCGGCTCGGTGTTGCCGCTCTTCATCTTCGACAGGAAGTACTTCTCGAAGGCGATCTTGGCCAGGTGCACCCACTTGCCCACCTTGGCCCAGGTGACATTGCGCGGCGGGATCTGCGGGATCGCGACGAAGGCCGCGCCGGTGTCGCCCATGTCGGCCAGGCAGATTGCGTTCCAGGTCGCCTTGGCCTGCGGCTCGCGGCCCTCGATGGCGGCCTTGATGTTGTGCACGATGGCGGTGACCATCGACTCGATCATGAAGCCGGTCTTCGGCGTGCCCACCGGCACCGGGGTCTTCTCGACCGGCGGGATGGCGACGCAGACGCCCGCGGAATAGATGTACGGGTACTTCGGATTGCGCTGGTAATCGTCGATCAGGGTGAAGCCGCGCGGATTGCACAGGCCTTCGACGCCCGCCACCGCGGCCACGCCGGTGAATGCCGGCATCAGCATCGCGAACTTGAACGGTACCTCGTGCTCGCGCACCGCCTCGCCGTGGTCGTTGTGCTCGATGGCGACCAGTTTGTCCGGCGCGAACTCGCGCACCTTGCAGTTGGTCAGCCACTTGATGTGGCGCTGGCGGAACTCGGCCTCGAGCAGGCCCTTGGAGTCGCCCACGCCACCCAGGCCCATGTGGCCCACGTACGGCTCGCTGGTGACGTAGGTGATCGGCACCTTGCTGCGCAGCTTGCGCTTGCGCAAATCGGCATCCAGGATCATCGCGAATTCGTAGGCCGGGCCGAAGCAACTCGCGCCGGCCACCGCGCCGATCACCACCGGACCCGGGTTCTTCAGGAACTCCTGGTAGTTCGCCCATGCGGTGTCCGCGTGGTCGGTCGTGCAGATGGACTGGGTATGGCCGTTGACCGGGCCGAAGCCGGGAATCTCTTCGAAGGCCAGCCGCGGGCCGGTGCAAATCACCAGGTAGTCGAACTCCAAGGCCCGTCCGCTGACGGTCGTCAGCCGTTTGCCGGCGGCGTCGATGTTTGCCGCGGCCTCGGGGATGAAGTCGATCTGTTTCTTCGCCAGGTACGGCCCCACCTCCACCTGGATCTCGGCCGGCTTGCGCCAGCCCACCGCCAGCCACGGATTGGAGGGGTTGAACGAGAACCGCGGGCCGTCGCCGACGACCGTGATCCGGTGACCGTTGCCGAGTACCCCGCGCAACTCATAGGCTGCGCTCATGCCGCCGATGCCGGCGCCCACCACCACGATATGTGCCATTGCCGCTCCCTCCCAGGTCGATGTGCGAGACCCCGGAAACGCCCGCAGGTCTCTCGCGCAACCATATCATCACATGCTAAATTAGCAACTAGACATTTTGTTGAGGGAGGGCGGCGATGAGCCTGGACGCGCTCGACATGGAACAGATGCGCACCAATGCCGGTGCCGCTGCGCGCCTGCTGAAGGCGATGGCCAACGAGCACCGTCTCCTCGTGCTCTGCCATCTGCTCGAGGGCGAACGCTCCGTGGGCCAGCTGAATGCCGAACTGGACCTCAGCCAGTCGGCGCTGTCGCAGCACCTCGCCGTCTTGCGCGAGGACGAACTGGTCGCCACCCGGCGCGAGTCGCAGACCATCTACTACCGCGTCGCCAGCGAGGCGGTCGCCAGCGTGCTGTCGGCGCTGCACGGGATCTATTGCCGGCCGCGCGGCCAACCGGTCACCCAGGCGGCGCCGGAACCGGGCTGAAGCGGCCTCCCAGGACGTGACACGTCCTGAACAACTTGCACGACCGGTCAAGGTAGCATCCGCCGCGTTCCTGACTTGATCGAGTGGACGATGCTCCGACGCGCCTGCCTCGCGGCCCTGACCCTGTGCCAGCTCATCGGCGCGGCTGACGCCGCCACAGAGAAGCACCCGGGGATGGACGCGGTGATCGCCGAAGTGGCGGCGGGCGATGAGGCGCGGGCCGCGCAGGCGCGCGCGCTGTTGCAGGGCGCCACCTACCAGCAGGCAATCATCGACGCGATCAGCCGCCCGGCCGAGGGCGTCAAGCCCTGGCATGCCTACCGGCCGATCTTCATGACCGAGGAGCGCATTGCCGGCGGCGCGGCTTACTTCGAGGCCAACCGCGAGCTGCTGGCGAAAGCCCAGGCGGCCTACGGCGTGCCAGCCGAGTATGTGGTCGCGATCATCGGCGTGGAGACCTTCTACGGCCGCATCACGGGCAAGTGGAAAGTGATCGACGCGCTGACCACGCTCGGCCTGTACTACCCGCCGCGCGCGCCCTTCTTCCGCGGCGAGCTGGTGCGCTTCCTGAACCTGCCGAAGGAGCGCCATATCGAGCTGGACCTGGCCAATGTGCAGGGTTCCTATGCCGGTGCGATGGGCCTGGGCCAGTTCATGCCGACCAGTTTCGTCAAGTGGGCGGTGGACGGCAACGCCGACGGCAAGATCGACCTGTGGACCACGCCGGACGACATTTTCTCCAGCATCGCCAACTATCTGCGCGACCACGGCTGGGTGCCCGGCGGCCCGGTGACCGCGGCGATGGTCCCCGGCCCCGGCGCGCGCCGCCTGCGCGACACCGGCCTCGACCCGATCTTCCCGCTGAGCCAGCTGGTCGAGTGGGGCTACCAGCCGCCCGACGGCAGCGCGATTGCCCCCAACGAGGCCTGCAACCTGCTGATGCTGGAGGTCGCCGACGCCGACTTCGGCTATTTCGCGATCTTCCGCAATTTCCGCGTGATCACCACCTACAACCGCTCGCCGATGTACGCGATGGCGGTGCACGAGCTGGCCCAGGCGATCCGCGAACGCACCGGCGGGATTGCGCCGTGATTGGCTTCCGGTCAGTGGGGCCTGAACGCCGGGGGCAGTTTTTTTTGTCCGCAAAGGACGCAAAGGACGCAAAGAAGAGCACGGGCATTCAGCGAGTCGTCGACGCCCTGGAAGCGCGCCGCTGTTCCAACGATGTGAAAGCATCCGCCCAGAACATTCGCTTTTCTTTGCGTCCTTTGCGTCCTTCGCGGCCAAGAGCCTTCGCGGCTGGCAATCCTGGTCATGGTGGCAGTCCTGCTCGCCGCCTGCGCCTCGCGCGGGCCGGAGCGCGGGCCGCGCGAATCCTCCGCGCCGCATCGCTACGAGCCGCTGGACGGCCCGCCGAACGTGCCCTTCGACGTGGATGCGATTCCCGAGCCGGTGCCGAAGGACGAGCCGCTGGCGCGTTACGGCAACCATTCGCCCTACGTGGTGATGGGCAAGCGCTACAAGGTCTTGCCACGCAGCGCCGGCTATGTGGAGCGCGGCACCGCCTCCTGGTACGGCACCAAGTTCCACGGGCGCCTGACCAGCACGCGTGAGCCCTACGACATGTACCAGTTCACCGCCGCGCACAAGACCCTGCCGCTGCCGAGCTACGCGCGGGTCACCCGGCTGGACAATGGCAAGAGCGTGGTGGTGCGCATCAATGACCGCGGGCCCTTCGTCGGCAACCGGCTGATCGATCTGTCCTACGCCGCAGCGGTCAAGCTCGGGGTGCACACCAGCGGCACCGCGCCGGTCGAGGTCCGCGTGCTGCACGCTGGGGATGATGTCAACGCTGACCGCCCGGTGCCGCCGGTGGTCGCCACGCACGGGCGCATCCTGGTCCAGATCGCGGCCTTCGGCACCCGTGCAAACGCTATTGCCTACCGCAAGCGGCTGATACAGGCTGGGTTCGACGGAGTGCGCGTCTACACCGCGAGTACCGAGTCCGGCCGTGTCTGGCGCGTGCGGATCGGCCCGTTGCCGGATATCCAGGCGGCGGACGCGGTACGCGAGCGACTGCGCCGCAGCGGTTTTGGCGAGCCGAGGGTGATTCACCAGCCGTGAGCGGATCCTGGATCCGCCACTTTCCGGACCGCATTGGTTAACGCACGGCGTGCGACGATCGGTTAGCGTCGCCGCCCATCCGCGCCTGCCCCGGGCGCTGCGTCCCCATTCTCCCTCCCTGCCCGCGGGCGCCAGCGCTCCGGGCCGCCATCCGACAAGCCGATGAAGAATCTGTTTCCTGCCCTTGCCTTGCTGTTCTCCGCCGCGCTCGCCGCGCAGGCGCCAGCGCCCGCGCTGCCGCAGCCGGCATTGCCGACTCCCAAGCCGATGGCCGTGGCGATCCCGGATCCGCCCTCGCTGCCGGTCAAGTCGGCGATCCTGATGGAATATGCCACCGGCCAGGTGATCGTGGACCAGGCCGCCGATGAGCGCGTCGAGCCGGCCAGCATCACCAAGGTCATGGCCGCCTATGTGCTGTTCCACGAGCTGCGCGCCGGACGCCTGAAGCTGGACGACAAGGTGCGCGTCAGCGAGAACGCGTGGAAGCGCGGTCTCGGCGGCTCGCGCATGTTCATCAATGCCAACAGCGAAGTGCCGGCCAAGGACCTGCTGCTCGGCATGATCGTGCAGTCCGGCAACGACGCCACCATCGCGCTGGCCGAGCACCTGGCCGGCAGCGAAGAGGCCTTCGTGCAGCAGATGAATGCGCATGCGCAGCGCATCGGCATGACGTACTCGCATTTCACCAACGCGCCAGGCCTGCCGGATCCGGCGCACTACTCCACCGCGCGCGATATCGCGATCCTGTCGCGCACGATGATCGCCGAGTTCCCGGAGTACTACGCCTGGTACGCCACGCCCGAATTCACCTTCAACGGCATCCGCCAGTACAACCGCAATGCGCTGCTGCGCCGCGACGAGAGCGTCGACGGGATCAAGACCGGGCATACCGAATCGGCCGGCTACTGCCTGGCCAGCTCCGCCATCCGCGGCGAGATGCGCCTGATCGCGGTGGTCATGGGCAGCAAGAGCGAGGAGACCCGCGCGCAGGAAAGTCAGTCGCTGCTGAACTACGGCTTCCGCTTCTACGAGACGCACAAGCTCTACACCAAGGGCCAGGTGCTGGCCGAACCCAAGGTGTGGAAAGGCGAGGTCGAAAGCGTGCAACTGGGCGTGGCCGACGACGTGCTGGTGGTGATCCCGCGCGGCAAGTACGAGCAGCTCAAGGCGCGCATGGATCTGCCCTCGCTGCTGATCGCGCCGGTCGAGGCCGGGCAGAAGGTCGGCAATGTCAGCGTCAGCCTGGATGGCAAACCGCTGGTCGACCGCCCGCTGGTGGCGATCGCGGCAGCGCCGGAAGGCGGGTTGTGGCGGCGCACGGTCGACGGCTTCTGGCTGTGGTTCGAGGATGACGAAGAGGCCGCCGAATGAGCGCGCAGCAGGGCGAAGAAGAACCGCGAGGTCTCAAGTTCCCGGCAGCGCATGTGCTGATCGCGATGGGACCGCCGCACGCGGCCTTCCGCGAATCACTCCTCGCGGCGCTCGCCGACGCCGGGGCCCGCCGCACCGACACGCCGGTGGCGCAACGTTTCAGCCGCACCGGGCGTTACCAGTCGCTGCACATCGAGGTGCATGTCGCGACCCGCGAGGAACTGGAAGCCTTGTACCTCGTGATCAAGTCGCACCCGGACGTGGTCTACCGGCTCTGATCCATGGCCGCCGATGACCTGCTGCTGGTCTGGTGCAGCTGTCCGGTCGAAGCCGCCGAGGCGCTCGCGGCCGCGCTGGTCGGCGAGCGCCTGGCCGCCTGCGTGAATCGCATCGGCCCGGTGCAATCGACCTACCGCTGGCAGGGCGCGATCGAGTCCGCCAGCGAAACCCTGCTCGCAATCAAGACCACCGCGGCGCGCTTCGAAGCGCTCCAGGCGCGGCTGCGCGAACTGCACCCCTATGAGGTGCCCGAGATCATCGCCACCCCGGTGAGCGGCGGGTTGCCGGAGTACTTGGCGTGGGTGCGGGAGAGTGTGGGCTAGCACCTTGCGAGGGCACGAGGGCGTTTGGAGGGCACGAGGGCACGAGGGCACGCCAAGACCTCATCCCAGATCCAGCCGACTCTCACTGCGAGTAGTTGGAAGGCCAGTACCATCGGTTACTTGCAATGGTCCCGAAGATCGCGAGCCTTCTCGTGCCCTCGTGCCCTCGTGCCCTCGTGCCCTCGTGCCCTCGTGCCCTCGTGCCCTCGTGCCCTCGTGCGCGTGAAACTTTTCCCCCCTTGCGCCGGTCCGAGACCGACTGACCTCCAGCCCTGCCGCCCATGACCGTCCAGCCGCCTCCCGCTTCTGCCCATCGCCGAACCGCCCGCTGGCTGCTGGCGCTGGCCAGCCTGCTGTTGCCGGCGCTGGCCTGCGCGGTCGACGAATCGGACCTGCTGCCGGTGGAGCGCGCCTTTGCGCTGACCGCCGACGCGCCGACGCGCGATGCGGCGGAACTGCGCTTCGCGATCGCCGAGGGCTACTACCTGTACCGCCATCGCTTCGCGGTCGCGGTGGTCGGCGGCGAGCCGAAGCTGGCGCCGCTGGTGATTCCCGATGGCACGAAGAAGCACGACGAGTTCTTCGGTGATGTCGAGACCTATCGCCAGTCGCTGGTGCTGACCCAGCCGCTGCCCGAGCTTCCGGCCAGCCAGGAGTCGATCCGGCTGGAGGTGCGCTACCAGGGCTGCGCCGATATCGGCATCTGCTACCCGCCGCAGAAGACCCAGGTCGAGGTGCGCCTGCCGCCGGGCGGCAACAGTGGGGCGGTGGAGCCGACCGGCTGGCCGCAGACCGCGCCGGTCGGCGGGCTGAACCTCGGGCTGCCGGGGCAGCCGGCGGTGGGTGCGGTGCAGGACGCACTGCCGGAGGACGAGGCCTTCCGCTTCGAGGCGATCGCATCAAGGCCCGATACCATCCTGGCGCGCTTCACCATCGCGCCGGGTTACTACCTCTACCGCGACAAGACCGAGATCAGCGCCGCGGCCCCGGCGTGCGCCTGCTGACCCCGCAGTGGCCGCCGGCGAAGCCGCACGAGGACGCGCACTTCGGCCAGGTGCAGGTCTATTTCGAGTCCTTCGAGCTGCCGCTGCCGGTGGTGCGCGACTCCGAGGCCGCGCAGACCATCGAGATCCATGCCGAGTACCAGGGCTGCAAGGACCAGGGCATCTGCTACCCGGTGATGCGGCGCACGCTGTCGCTGGAACTGCCGGCCGGGAAGGGCGCTGACGACGAGGGCATGAGGGCAGGAGGGCACGAGGGCGCGGACGGCGGATCTGGCGCGGCAAGCGCCGCGGCGGACCCGCCGATGGGTGTGCTGACCGCACTCCTGTTTGCGCTTCTCGGCGGCCTGGTGCTGAACCTGATGCCCTGCGTGCTGCCGATCCTGTCGCTCAAGGCGCTGGGGCTGGCCAATGGCGCGCACGGTTCGGGTTATGCGCGCCGCCACGCCATCTGGTACACCATCGGCGTGCTGGTGTCCTTCGCCGCGCTCGGCCTGGCCATCCTCGGCCTGCGCAGCGGCGGCGCCGCGCTCGGCTGGGGCTTCCAACTGCAGCAGCCGGTGTTTGTCGGCCTGCTGGTCTACGTGATGCTGGCGATCGGCCTGTCGATGTCCGGCGTGATCGCCTTCGGTGCCTCGCTCGGTGGCCTCGGCCAGAACCTGACCGAGGACGAGGGTGCCAAGGGCGCGTTCTTCACCGGCGTGCTCGCCTGCGTGGTGGCGAGCCCGTGCACCGCGCCGTTCATGGGCGGCGCGTTGGCTTACGCGATGGCGCAGCCGGCCTGGCTGGCGCTGGCGATCTTCCTCGCGCTTGGCCTGGGCCTGGCGCTGCCCTTCCTGCTGATCGGCTTCATCCCGGCGTTGGCCGACAAACTGCCGCGCCCCGGCGCGTGGATGGAAACCTTGAAGCAGGCGCTGGCCTTCCCGATGTACCTGACCGGCGTCTGGCTGTTGTGGGTGCTGGGCCACCAGGTGGGCATGGACGGCGCCGGGGCGGTGCTGGCCGGCGGCGTGGCGCTGGCGATGGCGCTGTGGTGGTTCGAGCGCCACCGCGAGCACACCTGGGTGCGCCGTTGGGGCCTGGTGCTGTTGCTGCTCGGGATTGCGGCGTTCCCGCTGCGCTTCGTCGCCAGCCTGGATGCCTCGGCGATCAGCAGCCGCGGCGCGGCGCAGGACGTGTCGGAGGTCTACAGCGAGCAGCGCCTGGCCGCGCTGCAGGCCGAGGGTCGCCCGGTGTTCGTCAACATGACCGCCGACTGGTGCGCCACCTGCAAGGTCAACGAGCGTCTGGTGCTGTCGACCGACGCCTTCCGTGCCGCGCTGGCTGAATCCGGCTCCGCCTACCTCAAGGGCGACTGGACCAACGAGGATCCGGCGATCACCGCCTTCCTGCAGCGCTTCAAGGCGGTCGGTGTGCCGCTGTACGTGGTGTTTCCGAAGAACGGCGGCGCCCCGCGCGTATTGCCGGCGCTGCTGACCCAGGGCACGGTAGCCGAGGCGCTCGCCCAGGCGGGCCAGCCGTGAGCCTGCGCGCGCAGGCCGCCATCGTGGTTGCCGCGCTGGCTGCGGGCGCTGGCGGGCTGTGGGCCGGGCATGCCTGGTTCGGCCTGAATCCGCCGCCGGGGGCGCTGTCGATCGGCGCGCCGGCGATCGAGTTCGAGTTGCCGGCGCTCGATGGCAGCCGCGTGGCGCGCAAGGCCTTCGACGGCCGGGTCCAGGTGATCAACTTCTGGGCGCCCTGGTGCGCGCCCTGCCGCCGCGAGATCCCGGTGCTGCAAGCCCTGCGCCAGGAGTTCGGCGCGCATCGGGTCGAGGTCCTGGGCATCGCGCTGGATGAGCCCGAGGCGGTGCGCAATTACGTCGGCGAGATGGGCATCGACTACCCGATCCTGCTTGCATCGATGAGCGACTTCGCGCTGATGCGCGCCTACGGCAACGACCGCGACGCGCTGCCGTTCACCGTGATCGTCGATGCGCAGGGCCGCTTGCACGGGCGCAAGCTCGGGGAGTACCACGAGGCGGACCTTCGCGCCGATCTGCGCGCAGTCCTGGACTGAGCCGAGGCCCTTCCCTCAGGCAGGCGGATCCCTTGCGGCCTATGGACGCGCAATGAGATGCAGGCCAGTATTGGCGACCTATTGCAGAGGGAGACTCGCGATGGCCGACTTGAGGCTTCCCTTGGTGCTTGTGGTCGCCCCCTTGCTGCTCCCCGGGCCCAGTTTCGCGGCCTCCAAGCCAGACAGCGTGAAGGCCGGCCTTCCGGTCACCGTCGCCTGGACCGCGGTCTACAATGCGGGTGGAGGCGCCACCAGCGAACTTGCCAACGGCATTGCGCTCGGGCCCGATGGTCATCCAGCGATCGTCGCGCGCGCCAACACGATCACCCATGTGGAGAAGTTGAACAGCGCCAGCGGCGCGTCGCTGTGGGTTCGCGACCTTGCCACCGGCCAGCTTGGGCAGCCGCTCGACATCGCGGCGAACTCGCTCAGCGACATCATTGTCGGTGGCTCCTCCGGCAGCAGTTCCTCGCTCTCGGCACAGGTGAACCAACTCGCATCCGTGAGCGGTGTCGTCCAGTGGACGCAGACCTACGCGGCCGGCTCCTTCCCCGCCGATGGCGTCCACGGTGTCGCCATCGGCCCGTCCAACAACGTGGCGACCGCAGCCGTGCGCGGCAGCAGCACGTCGAGTGCGAATTTCGACACGCGCTCATTCACCGCAGCCGGCACGCAGAATTTTGCGCAATCGTTCTCTGGTCCGCTCAACACCATCGCGGCTGAAGTCATCTTCGACTCGGCCGGCAGCGTGATCACCGTCGGCGAGCGCAACAACGGCAGCAACGCCGACTGCCAGGTCGTCAAATACGACAGCAGCGGCACCCAGCGGTGGAGCATTCAGCTGGTGGGCAACCTCCCAGGTACCGACCGCTGTTTCGACGTCGCCGTGGACAGTGCCGACAACGTCCTGGTCGCCGGCCGTTTCAATCAGGACAACGCCGGTGTGCCTTCCGGCGACGCCGGCGTGATCAAGCTCAATGGTGCCAACGGTACCGAGTTGTGGCGACGCATGATCAACGGTCCCGGGTCCGCGCTGGACCAGGCCTTTGGTCTGGCGATGATCGGCAACGACCCGGTGTTCGTGGGTTATGCGACGGGCGTCGTGGCCACTCGCGACATCCTGAGCGGGCGCCTCAATGGCGCGACCGGTGCAGTCATCTGGCAGAACATCGTCGATGGCCCGACAGGTGCGCTGACCGACGAAGGGCGCGACATTGCCGTGGATTCGGCGGGTGGCGTCTACGTGACGGGGCTGGTCTCGATCAACAACGCCGGCCCGAACTTCACCGACCATTACACCGTCAAGTACGACGGCAACACCGGTGCACTGGTCTGGGACAAGCAGTATGACCGTGCCGGGCGCAGCGATTCGGCGCCCAACACCGGCAGTCCAGGCATCGTCGTGGCCGCACCGGACGTGGTCTATGTGCTGGTCGACTCGACCAACGCGGCGGGTGACCAGGACGCGGTCACGATGAAATACACCGCCTCGGGTTCGCCAGAGGCCAACGTCCAGGGCAACTCGACCACGATCGCCGACGGCGACGCCACGCCCAGTCTGACCGACCACACCGATTTCGGCAGCCAGAGCGTGGCGTCCGGCACCGTGGTGCGCACCTACACCATCCAGAACACCGGCACGTCCTCGCTGACCGTGGGCACGCCGTCCCTCAGTGGCACACACGCGGCGGATTTCAGCGTCAGCGCCAATCCCGCCGCTTCGGTCGCAGCCGGCGGCAGCACCACCTTCCAGGTGACCTTCAACCCGAGCGCGCTCGGCCTGCGCAGCGCGTCGGTCAGCTTCAGCAACAATGACGCCAACGAGAACCCCTACAACTTCTCGATCCAGGGCACGGGGGTTGACCCGGAGGTCAACGTCCAGGGCAACGGCGTCTCGATCGCCGACGGGGACGCCACGCCATCGGCGACCGACCATACCGACTTCGGCAGCATCGCCATCTCCGGCGGGACGGTGGTGCGCACCTTCACCATCCAGAACACTGGCACGGCCAACCTGACGGTCAACACCCCGACGATTTCGGGCACGCATGCCGCGGACTTCACAGTCACGGCCAACCCGACCAGTCCGGTCGCGGGCCCCGGCAGCACCACCTTCCAGGTGACTTTCAACCCGAGCGCGGCAGGCCTGCACACCGCCACGGTGAGCTTCACCAACAACGACCCGCACGAGGCCACCTACGACTTCGCGATCCAGGGCACCGGGACGATCGGACTCAGCATCAACGACGTCAGCATGAACGAAGGCGACAGCGGAACCACGGCCTTCGACTTCACGGTCTCGCTGGACTCGCCAGCGCCTCCGGGCGGCGTGAGTTTCATCATCGCGACCAGCGATGGCAGCGCGGTGGCCGGGGAGGACTACGTGTCCCAGACCCTGACCGGCCAGACGATCCCCGCGGGCAACTCGACCTACACCTTCAGCGTGGCGGTCGTGGGCGATGTGCGCGACGAGTTCGTCGATGCATTCTTCGTTGCTGTCGGCAACGTGACTGGAGCCACCGCGGTTGACAACTCGGGTATCGGCACGATCCTCAACGACGACCCCGCGCCCAGCCTCAGCATCAACGATGTCACCCAGGCCGAAGGCAATTCGGGCAGTAGTCCACGCACCTTCACCGTGACCTTGACGCCCGCCAGCGGGAAGTTCCTGCAAGTCACGGCCTCGACCAGCAACGGGACCGCGACCTCGGGCAGCGATTACACCACCACATCGCAAGTCCTGAACTTCAACGCCGGCGATACCACCAAGACCTTCGACGTTCCGGTGATCGGCGAAACGGTGCTGGAGGCCAACGAGACCTTCTTCGTGAACCTGAGCGGCGCCACCAATTCGACCATCGCCGACGGCAGCGGCCTTGGCACCATCAACAACGACGACACGGCTAGCGTCTCGATCAGCAACGTGACCCTTGCCGAGGGCAGTTCGGGCACCACCAACTTCGTGTTCACGGCGACCCTGGCCGGGGCGGTACAGGGCGGCTTCACGGTGCCGGTCAGCAGCGCGGACGGCACGGCCGTTTCCGGCAGCGACTACACGGCGATCCCGGGCGGCGCCCAGCTGACCTTTGCGGGTACTGCCGGCGAGACCCAGACGGTGACGGTGGCGGTCGCCGGCGACACCATCGTCGAGCCCAACGAGAGCTTCACGGTGAGCCTGGGCACGCCGAGCAACGCGGGCGTAACCGTGGGGACGGGCACCGGGACGGGCACGATCAACAACGACGACAGCGCGACGGTGTCGATCAGCAGCACGAGCGTGACCGAGGGCAATGCCGGGAACACGCTCGCCGGATTCACCGCGACCCTGAGCGCCGCGGTGCAGGGCGGGGTGACAGTGCCGGTCAGTTCCGCGGATGGCACGGCGACGGCGGGGAGCGACTACATCACGCTCTCCGGGGTCTCGCCGCTGTCCTTCGCCGGCACCGCCGGCGAGACGGTGACTTTCACGGTGACCGTGACCGGCGACACCATCGTCGAGGCGAACGAGACCTTCACGGTGAACCTTGGGACACCCAGCAACCCGAGCGTGAGCCTGGGCACGGGAACCGGGACGGGCACGATCAACAACGACGACAGCGCGACGGTGTCGATCAGCAGCGTGACCCAGACCGAGGGCAATGCCGGGCCGACGAACTTCGTGTTCACGGCGACGTTGACCGGGTCGGTGCAGGGCGGGTTCACGGTGCCGGTGTCGAGCGCGGACGGGACGGCGAGCGCCGGCAGCGACTACACGGCCATCGCCGGTGGCACGCTGCTCAGCTTTGCCGGGACCAACGGCGAGGCCCAGACTGTGACGGTGCAGGTCGGCGGCGACACCACGGTGGAGGCGAACGAGACCTTCACAGTGACGCTGGGAGCGCCGAGCGTGACCGGAGTCAGCGCGAGCCCCGCGACGGGAACCGGCACCATCAACAACGACGATGCGACCACGCTGTCGATCAACAGCGTGGCCCTGGCCGAGGGCAACTCGGGCACGACCAACTTCGGGTTCACGGCGACCCTGGCAAGTGCGGTGCAGGGCGGCCTCACGGTGCCGGTGGCGAGCGCATATGGCACGGCTGCAGCAGGCAGCGACTACACCGCGATCCCCGGGGGCGCGCAACTGACCTTTGCCGGGACGGCCGGTGAGACCCAGACGGTGACCGTCGCGGTGAGTGGCGATACGGCGGTCGAGTCGAACGAGACCTTCACGGTGAGCCTGGGCACGCCGAGCAACGCCGGCGTGACCGTGAGCGGTGGTGCCGGCACCGGCACGATCAGCAATGACGACAGCTCCAACCTGTCGATCAACAGCGTGACCTTGGTCGAAGGCAACAGCGGCAGCAGCAACTTCGTGTTCACGGCGACGCTGGGCGCGGCGGTGCAGGGTGGCTTCACGGTGCCGGTGACCAGCGCCAACGGTACGGCCGCCGCGGGCAGCGATTACGCGGCAATCGCAGGTGGCACCGTCCTGACCTTCACCGGTACCGCCGGCGAGACCCGGACGGTGACCGTGGCAGTCACCGGCGAGACGGTGGTCGAGGCCAACGAGACCTTCACGGTGAGCCTGGGCACGCCGGACAACGCGGGCGTGACCGTGACCACCGGCACCGGTACCGGCACGATCAACAACGACGACAGCGCGACGGTGGCTCTCGTCGGCTTGACCCAGAGCGAGGGCAACAGCGGGACCACCAACTTCGTGTTCACCGCGACGCTGTCGGCCGGTGTGCAGGGCGGCTTCACGGTGCCGGTGGCCAGCGCGAACGGCACGGCGCTGGCGGGTACGGACTACACGGCGATCGCCGGCGGTGCGCAGCTCAGTTTCGCGGGCACGCAGGGTGAGACCCAGTCGGTTTCTGTTGCAGTGACCGGCGAGACCCTGTTCGAGGCCAACGAGGACTTTACGGTGAGCCTGGGCACCCCGAGCGTGGCGAATGTCAGTTCGAGCCCGGCCACGGCAACCGGCACGATCAGCAACGACGACGCCGCGCCGACGTTGAGCATCAGCAGCCCGAGCCAGTCGGAAGGCAACTCGGGGACGTCGACGATGAATTTCGTGGTGACCCAGTCTGCCGTGTCGGGCCTGACGACCAGCTTCAACGCAGCCACCGCGAATGGCAGCGCGACCACGGCCGACAACGACTACCACGCGCTGGCGTCCACGGGATTCACGATCCCCGCTGGCCAGATGAGCGTCAGCATTCCGGTGACGATCGTCGGCGACACGCCGTATGAGGGCGACGAGACCTTCAGTATGAACCTCAGTGGCGTGGTCAATGCCACGCCGGCGAGCCTGAGCGGCACCGGCACCATCCTTGACGACGACCAGCAGCCGACGGTGACCACGATCACCGGCGACACGCCTGATCCGACGGTCACCGGCGAGTCGTACACGGTGAGCGTCAACGTGGCAGCAGTGACCACGTCGCCAGCGGGCACACTGACCATCAGCGATGGCACGGCAAGTTGCGGTCCGGTGACGCTGGTGGCCGGCACCGCGCCGAACAGCAGCGCTTCCTGCAGCCTGACCAGCACCAGCGCCGGGGCGAAAACCCTGACGGCGAGCTACACGCCGGCTTCGAGCGCCTTCGCGGCCAGTAGCGGGACCACCACCCACCAGGTGAACCCGGCAGCGACCACGATCAGCGTGTCCGGACCAACGCGCAGCCGGATCAACCAGCCGATCGCCTTCAGCTTCGCGCTGGCAGTGACTTCGCCTGGTGCGGGCACGCCGACCGGCACGGTGACCCTGAGCAGCGGCGCGGCGAGCTGCACGGCGATCCTGCCGGCGACCAGCTGCAACCTGACCTTCAGCGCCCTTGGCAGCCGCGAGATCAGCGCCAGCTACGCCGGCGATGCCAACTTCGACGGTTCGTCGAGCAGCGGTGCGGGCAACGCGCAGACCTTGGTCTACGCCCGCAGCGACATCGAGGTAAGCAAGAGCAATGCGGTCGGCATCTTCCGCCCCGGCGAGTTGATCGTTTACACGGTGCAGGTGCGCAACCTCGGTCCGGATGCGGCGCAGGGCATCCGCGTGCGCGATGACATCCCGACGGGCCTGGCGAACACCGTGTGGAGCTGCGATGCCTCGGGCGGCGTGGCCTGCCCGGTGACCGGCGGCAGCGGTAACCTGGACACCACCACGGCGGGGTTCCCGGTGGGCGGTCTGCTGACCTTCACCTTCTACGGCACCGCGCAAAACGTGCAGCAGATCCTGAACCAGGCGCTGGTGGAACTGCCCGTGGACACCACGGTGGAAGACCTGGTGCCCGGCAACAACAGCGCGAGCGACCAGGACAGCAACGAGTTCATCTTCGCCGACGGCCTGGAAGACGCGCAGGTCGTCACCTCGGCGGGCTCCTTCCGCGTACCCGGCCCGGCGCTGCGCGGCGCGATCGGTGAAGTGGCCGTGGTGGTTTACCGGCTCAACGACGTGCGCGGCGAGGCGCTGCGGCTCTACGCCCGGCAGTTCGATGGACGGATGCAGTACGCGCTGGCGCTGCACGGACCGGAGGGCGCGCTGCAACTCGGCGTCTGGCAGACGCTCGATGGCGAGCCCTTGCTGAGCTGGACCGTGGTCGCCGCGGACGGTGGCTATCGTCTGCAGGGTGCCACACTGCGTTGATTCGCGAACCGGCGGCGGGTGCATGCCCGCCGCCGGCCTCGCCGCAGCGGGCGGATCAGGGTGGGCTTTCCGGGACCTCGGTGCGCCTGCGCGCCACCACGCGCCCGCGTCGCAGCGTCAGCCGCTGCACGAAGTCCCCGCTGAGAGCGCCGACTGGATCGTCGGCGTGAAACAGGGTCAGGTCTGCCGGCGCGCCCGTTTGCAGCAGGCGGCCGCCAACTCCGATCACACACGCCGCCTGGGATGAGATCCGTGCCACGGCATCGCCCAGGGGTTCGTCCAGTTGCGCCGCGAGCATCGCGTCGCGCAGCACCGCCAGCGGATCGAGCGCGCCCCAGGGCACGAACATGTCCTGGCTGTTGTCGCCGCCGATGGCGACGTCGACGTCCGCGCGCGCCAGTGCATTGATCGCGGTGACGCCGCGCCAGTACGGGGTGCCGCCGCGGTCGCGGTCCTGCAGGTGCAAGTTGGCCACCGGCAGCGCGATCACGCCGATCCCGTGTGCCGCCATGCGCCGGGCCAGCGCCGCGATCTCGCCCGGCTCGCAGCGCGCCAGGCTGCACAGATGGCTCAAGGTCACGCGGCCGCGGAAGGGCCTGCGGTCCAGCTCATCCAGCACCGCGCGCAGACCCTCGGCGTGCCCGTGGCTGTTCTCGTCGATGTGCGCGTCCACATCCAGCCCGAAGCGCTCCGCCAGTCTGAAAGTCCGCGCCACGTTCGCGGCGAGATCGGCGTCGACATAGAACACCGGCCCGAGCCGGGCGCCGTGGTCCGCCGCCAGGCGTCCCAGCACCTCGCCGTGTGCGCCCTGGAGCTTGCCGCTGCCCAGGCTCACCACCGCCTGCAACTGCATCCGGCCTTCCCATCGCGCGCGCAACTCGCGCCAGACCGCCCAGCAGGGCTCCAGCCGGTCCGGCTGGCTGTCGATATGCGTGCGCAGGGCGACCACGCCATGGGAGTGGGCCAGTTCCAGCGCGCGGTGCATGCGCCTCTGCGCGTCGCCGTGCGTCCAGCCGCCCGCCCGGTCGCGCTCGATCGCCGCCCGCGCGCCCTGGAAATCGTGCGTCAGGTTCGGCGCCCGTGCGCGCAGGAATGCCTTGTCGATATGCGTGTGCGGTTCGACCAGCGGCGGGAACGCGATCCAATCGCTGCTGGCATCCGGCCACGATGGCACCAGGTGCGACAGGATTCCGTTGTCGTCAATGCTGATATCGGCCGGCGCAAACGCATCCGCGTCGAAACGGAACCCACTGGCATCGCCCAGCGCCGCGCGCGGCACGCGCACGCCGCGCAATTGAAAAGGAGGAATGAGGGAGGCTGACATGGTGGGGAGTATGCGGGGCGGGCCGCGGACTGCGGGTGTTCAAGAGCGGGGCAGGTGTGAGGGGGCAGGGGGATCACTTCGGTGCGTCTGGCAGTTCGACGCGCTTCGCAGAACCCGCTCCGCGACATCGTGAACAGGTGCCTCGAAGCCTTCCCCCTTGCCCCCTGACCCCAGCCCCGTTCTTGCTTCCACCAGGCCGTAGTGTTGCGCCCACACCACAGTTGTGGCGTTAACACCAATTTAAGCTTTGACCGACGCCACACAGTTGGTTATGTTCGCGGCGTTTTCGCGAACGGAACGGCCTGCGTGATCTATCAGTCTGACTGGCAACATCGTCGCAGCAGCGCCCGCGGCCAGGCTGTACGCCGTCACTACCAACAACGTCCCGTCCACCTGAAGCCGCTGGCGCGCCTGCGCCAGACGCTCATGCGCACCTTCGAGTCCCTGCTGACCGGCAGCCCCGGCAAGCGTCGCCTGACGCTCGCCGCGAGCAGCGCCGGGCTGGTCGCGCTGGTCGGCATGGTCGTGCTGCCGGTGTTCGCCAGCGTCACGCGCCCGGACCCAGTCGCCACCCAGCTGACCATTCCGCTGGAACTGCCGCCGCCAGACGAGCAGAGCCGGGCCGCGCTGCCGCAGCCGGTGAGCGCGCTGGAGTCCGATCTGTACCTCGCCAGCGATGCCGAAGCCGGCTGGCAAGTGGTCACGGTGCGCCGCAACGAGACGCTGGGCAACATCTTCGGCCGCCTCGGGCTGTCGGCCACGACGATGCACCGCCTGCTCGACGAGAGCGAGAGCGTGCGCGCTCTGACCCAGATCCACCCCGGCGATCAGATCGCTTTCCGCATCCCGCAGGACGGCCAGCTGACCGCGCTGCAGTTCGACAGGAGCGAGAGCCAGCGCATCGTCGTCGAACTCGACGGCGACCAGGTCAGCGAACGGATCATCGAACGCGAACTCGAACGCCGCACCCAGTACGGCAGCGCAGTGATCACTTCCTCGCTGTTCGGCGCCGGCGACGCCGCCGGCATCAGCGACCTGCAGGTCATGCGCCTGGCCGAAGTGTTCAACTACGACATCGACTTCGCGCAGGACCTGCGCGAAGGCGACAGCTTCGCGGTGGTTTACGAATCGATCTACCGCGACGGCGTTCGCTTGCGCGACGGCGACATCCTGGCGGCGGTGTTCGTCAACCAGGGCAAGCGCTACGAGGCCTACCGCTACACCGATGCGAGGGCCGCAGCGATTTCTACAGCGCCGACGGACGCAGCCTGCGCAAGGCTTTCATCCGCACGCCGGTGGAGTTTTCGCGCATCTCCAGCCGCTTTTCCACCGCGCGCAAGCACCCGATCCTCGGCCGCGTGCGCGCGCACAAGGGCGTCGATTACGCCGCGCCCACGGGAACGCCGATCCGCGCCGCTGGCAACGGCACCGTCATCTCGGTCGGCATGCGCGCCGGCTGGGGGCGCACCATCGAGCTGCAGCACGGCAAAGACACCACCACGCTGTACGGCCACATGTCGCGCTTCGCCAAGGGCATCGCGCGCGGGCAGAAGGTGCAGCAGGGCGAGGTGATCGGCTACGTCGGCATGAGCGGTCTGGCCACCGGCCCGCACCTGCACTACGAATTCCGCGTCAACGGCGTGCACCGCGATCCGCTGAGCGTCGAACTGCCCAAGGCCGAGCCGCTGACCGACAGCGAACTTGCCGCCTTCCGCAAGTCGCATGAAAGCTATGCGCTGGCGCTGGCGACGGTGGAATCGCAGGGCATCGCTGCGCGCTGAGGCGCGTGGCCCGGCGGTACGCACGTCAGCGCGTTCCCCGGGTGCCTGCGGCAAGTACCCGGTGAGCGGCCGACGCCGCACACCGGGCTACGTCATGCAGCACTCGCCCGGGCGGCTCATACTCACGACTCACCGAACCACGTGCTCTACCTAGGCCTGATCTCCGGCACCAGCGCGGATGGCATCGAGGATCGATCGCAGCGAGGTCCGCGCGATTGGCTCGCACGGCCAGACCGTCCGCCATCGCCCTTGGCTGACCCATCCATTCACGCTGCAGATCGGCGACCCGAACCGTATCGCCGAGCGCACCGGCATCTGCACCGTCGCCGATTTCCGCCGGCGCGACATCGCCGCCGGCGGGCAGGGCGCGCCGTTGGTGTGCGCGCTGCACGCGGCGCTGTTCGCCGATGCATCCGAGGCGCGCGCCATCCTCAACCTCGGCGGCATCGCCAACTACACCCTGCTGGCGCCGGGGCAGCCGGTGCGCGGCTTCGACACCGGCCCGGCCAACTGCCTGCTCGACGGCTGGGCGCTGCGCCACCTCGGCCAGCCGCGTGACGAAGGGGGCGCGTTCGCCGCGAGCGGCCGCGTAATCGAAGCCCTGCTGCAATCGATGCTGGCGGATACCTACTTCGCCCGCCCGCTACCCAAGAGCACGGGGCGCGAACACTTTCACCTCGAATGGCTGGACGCGCATCTCGCACCGCATCCGGGCCTGGGGCCGGCGGACGTCCAGGCCACGCTGCTGGCGCTGTCCGCGCGCAGCATCGCGGATGCCTTGCGCACGCATGCGCCAGCGACCGCGCGCGTGATCGCCTGCGGTGGCGGCGTGCACAACGCCGCGCTGATGGCGGCGCTCGGCGCCGAACTGCCGCGCGTCCTCGGACATGACTGTGCGCTGGAAACCACCGCGCAGCATGGGCTGGACCCGGACTTCGTCGAAGCCGCCGCCTTCGCCTGGCTGGCACGGCAGACCCTCGCAGGCTTGCCCGGGAATTGCGTCGACGTCACCGGGGCGGCGGGCCCGCGCGTGCTGGGCGGTGTGTATCCGGGGTGACCGGTTGGCTGCGGGGCGCGTTTTGTGCGTGCTGTGGATTTTCGCCGGTTGTCAGTTGTTGGTTGTTGGCGGCAAGAGCCGGCAGGCCGCGAGCCAGTGGGAGCGGCTTCAGCCGCGATCTGTCTGCGGTGACCCGCCGGAAAGATCGCCGACAGAGTCGGCTCCCAGTGCGCCCGTGAGCGCACTCACACAGCACGGTGGAAGTCCGTGTCGGGGTAAGCCAAGTCCCCGTAGCTGAAGGTAACTGCGTCGCAGCGATGCGGGGTGGAGAGCAACCGGAAGCGAACTGGCGGTCCGTAGGTTGACGAACTCGATTCGGCGTGGAACGGCGACGAGCTGGCTGGGAGAAGGCGAAGTCTGGAAGTGACTGGTCACGCTGATTTGGCTGCTAAAGCGATGGCCGGGCCGTCCGCGTGGTTGGAGGCGGAACGTCGAGGACGTGTGGGTGGGTGAAGCGGGGAGACCTGTGGCCGTGGTGACGGTCGCAGGAGTCAGAGTCCTGGTAGTACCGTGTCGGCATCGTGGGGGAAATGGCTTCGCTGTCGGAAGGCAGCGACATCGCGCTGGGGTGCACACCCCGCCTAAGTCCAACTGAGGTGTGCGCGAGAGCCGCGGTCAACATAAGCCGCGGTTAGGGAAGCGGGACAGGAAGGTGGAGGCGGGAAGTTTGGGATGAGCGAGAGCGCAAGCGAAGCTGCGGCAGTGATCGCAGGATCTAAGCAAGTGGCGTCGAACCGGCCGGAGGATTGGGCCTGGGTAGACCGCACGATCTGGACGGAGCGCATGTTGGCGGCGCTGGGCAACGGCGTCCGAGGAGGCAAGTGGTTCAGTTTGATCGACAAGGTATATCGACCGGCGACGCTGCGATCGGCCTGGCAACAGGTGTTGGTGAATCGCGGCGCGGCGGGAGTCGATCGAGTGAGTGTGGAGCGGTTTGCGGGGCATCTGGATCGGTACTTGGGTGAGTTGGGGCAGGAGCTGGAATCGGGGCGTTATCGGCCGCTGCCGGTACGTCGGGTGGAGATCGAGAAGGCGGACGGCAAGTTGCGTCCGCTGGGTATCCCGACGGTCCGCGACCGCGTGGCGCAAGCGGCGGTGAAGCGGGTGATCGAACCGATTTTCGAGCAGATGTTTGCGCCGACGAGTTTCGGGTTCCGCCCCGGACGCGGCTGCAAGGATGCGCTGCGAGTGGTCGATGGGCTGCTGCAGGCGGGCCACACGCATGTGGTGGATGCCGACCTGAAAGGGTACTTCGACAGCATTCCGCACGACCGGTTGAAGCAGAGGTTGGCAGCGCACATCAGCGATAGTCGCTTGTTGGCTTTGCTGGACGGCTGGATCGAACAGGACGTGGTGCAGGAGCTGAAGCGCTGGAAGCCGACGAGCGGCACGCCGCAGGGTGCGGTGATCAGTCCGCTGCTGGCGAATCTGTACCTGCACGATCTGGACGTGAAGCTGGCTGGGCTCGGCCTGTCGCTGGTGCGCTATGCCGACGATTTCGTGATTCTGTGTCAGACCGCAGCGGAAGCGACCCAAGCGCTGGAGGTGGTGCGCGCATGGGTGGCGGCGGAAGGCCTGCAGCTGCATCCGGACAAGACGCATGTGGGCGACTGCCGGATTGCGGGCCAAGGCTTCGAGTTCCTGGGCTACCGCTTCGAGACGGGTCGGCGCTGGGTACGCGACAAGAGCCTGAAGGCGCTGAAGGCGAAGATCCGCAGCAAGACGCGGCGGACCGAGGGCAACAGCCTCAAGCAAATCGTCAGCGGGCTGAATCCAATGTTGCGCGGCTGGTTCAACTACTTCAAACACGCTCAGCGTGGAATCTTCCGCATCCTCGACGGCTTCCTCCGTCGTCGGTTGCGGGCACTTCTGCGCAAACAAGACAAGCGACCGGGGGCCGGCCACTGCATGGCCGACCACCACCGCTGGCCAAATGCCTTCTTCGCTGCTGTCGGACTTTTCACCATGACCGAAGCCCGACACGCGGCGAGCCAATCCCGATGAGGAAACCACCAACTGGAGAGCCGTATGCGGGAGAACCGCACGTACGGTTCGGAGGGCGGGGAGGCGCGAGCCTTCCCGACCCCTATCAGGAGCAGCGGCGTGCGAGCTTCGCTGCCAACAACCAACAACCAACAACCAACAACCAACAACCAACAACCAACAACCAACAACCAACAACCAACAACCAACAACCAACAACAGGGACCAACAACGACACCCAGCTCGAACCTACTCCTCCACCACGCGCACCGAGCGCGCCGCATCCGGATCCAGCGCGAGGCGGCTGGCGAGGGTGACAGCCATGGTGCGGTTGTGCGCGCCGAGTTTGCGCAGGATCGCGGTGACGTGGGCCTTGATGGTGGCCTCGGTGACGTCGAGGTCGTAGGCGATCTGCTTGTTGAGCTTGCCTTCGCAGAGCATCGTCAGCACGCGAAACTGCTGCGGGGTGAGTTCGGCAAGGCGCTTGGCGAGGTCGCGCTCGGCCTCGTCCAGGCGCACCGCACCGTGGGCGAAGGGATCGAAGGTCTCGCCTTCCAGCACCGTGCGCAGTGCGCGCTGGATCACGTCGGAATCGGCCGACTTGGGGATGAAGCCCGAGGCGCCGTGCGCCAGCGCGCGGCGAATCACCATCGGTTCCTCGCGCGCCGACACCACGATCACCGGCAGCGCCGGCTTGCTCGCGCGGATGTGCGCGAGCGCCGAAAAGCCATGCGCGCCCGGCATGGTCAGGTCGAGCAGCAGCAGGTCCGCCTCCGGATGCGCGTCGACCAGCGCGAGCATCTGGGCGACGTTCTCGGCCTCGGCGATCGCAGCACCCGGCTGCGCCCTTTCCACCGCGCGGCGCATCGCCTCGCGGAACAGCGGATGGTCATCGGCAATCAGGATCGTGGACATGGTGAGCGGTGCCCTTAGGTGCCGCGTGGATTCCACCATGTTTTGGATCGGATTGCTCATGTGGCGGGGACGCCGGAAAGAGCCCATTTGTCCGCAAAGGACGCGAAGGACGCAAAGGAAGCAGAGCCAGTCGGTCAATGCGGGGCCGCGTTGCCCGCCGTGGGTGCGGAACAATCGCCCCTTCGACCTCATTCGATCGCCCGCAAAGGTACGCAATTCGAACGCTGTTCTTTGCGTCCTTTGCGTCCTTTGCGGACGAAATGAGCTCTTCAGCGCACCAGCCGCTCCTCGATCAGGTTCGCCACCACCGAAGGGTCTGCGAGGGTCGAGATGTCGCCGAGTTGCTCGTGCTCGTTGGCGGCGATCTTGCGCAGGATGCGGCGCATGATCTTGCCGGAGCGGGTCTTCGGCAGGCCGGGCGCCCACTGGATGTAGTCCGGCGTGGCGATCGGGCTGATCTCCTTGCGCACGTGGTCGCGCAGTTCCTTGCGCAGCGCCTCGGTGGCTTCCACGCCGCTCTTCAGCGTGACGTAGACGTAGATGCCCTGGCCCTTGATGTCATGGGCGCAGCCGACCACGGCAGCTTCGGCGACGGCTGGGTGCGAGACCAGCGCGGATTCGATTTCGGCGGTGCCCAGGCGATGCCCGGCGACGTTGAGCACGTCGTCCACCCGGCCGGTGATCCAGTAGTAGCCATCCTCGTCGCGCTTGGCACCGTCGCCGGTGAAGTAGGTGCCCTTGAAAGTGGTGAAGTAGGTCTCGATGAAGCGCTTGTGGTCGCCATAGACCGTGCGCATCTGGCCGGGCCAGGAATCCAGCAGCACCAGGTTGCCCTCGGTGGCGCCTTCGAGGATCTTGCCCTCGCCATCGACGATCGCCGGGCGCACGCCGAAGAAGGGCTTGGTCGCCGACCCGGGCTTGAGGTCGGTGGCCCCGGGCAGCGGGCTGATCAGCATGCCGCCGGTCTCGGTCTGCCACCAGGTGTCGACGATCGGGCAGCGCCCATCGCCCACCACCCGGTGGTACCACTCCCAGGCCTCGGGGTTGATCGGCTCGCCGACCGTGCCGAGCAGCCGCAAGGAGGCGCGCGAACAGGCCTTCACCGGTGCCTCACCCTCGCGCATCAGCGCGCGGATCGCAGTTGGCGCGGTATAGATGATGGTCACCTGGTGCTTGTCGACCACCTGCCAGAAGCGCGAGACATTCGGGTAATTCGGGATGCCTTCGAACATCAGCGAGGTAGCGCCATTGGCCAGCGGGCCGTAAACCACATAGCTGTGGCCGGTGACCCAGCCCACATCCGCGGTGCACCAGTAGACGTCGTCCTCGCGCAGGTCGAACACCGCCTCGTGGGTGTAGCTGGCGTAGGTCAGGTATCCGCCGGTGGTGTGCAGCACGCCCTTGGGCTTGCCGGTGGAACCGGAGGTGTAGAGGATGAACAGCGGGTCCTCGGCGTTCATGCGCTCGGGCTCGCACTCGGCGCGCTCGGTGCCGACCAGCTGGTCGTACCACAGGTCGCGGCCTTCGACCCACTCGACCGGCCGGCCGGTGCGACGCACCACCACCACTTTCTGCACGGTCGCCGTGGCCGGGTTCTTCAGCGCCTCGTCGACATTCGCCTTCAGCGGCACGATGCGGCCGCCGCGCAGGCTCTCGTCCGAGGTGATCACGAGGGTCGACTGGCAGTCGTCGATGCGGCTGACCAGCGAATCCGGCGAGAAGCCGCCGAACACAATCGAGTGGATCGCGCCGATGCGGGTGCAGGCGAGCATCGCCACCGCGGCCTCGGGGATCATCGGCAGGTAGATGGTGACGCGGTCGCCCTTCTTCACGCCGAGCTTGCGCAGCGCGTTGGCGAACTTGCACACCCGCGCGTGCAGATCGCGGTAGGTGATGTGCTCGCTCTCGGCCGGGTTGTCGCCCTCCCACAGGATCGCGGTCTTGTCGGCGCGTGTGGCGAGGTGGCGGTCGAGGCAGTTGACCGAGACGTTCAACTCGCCGTCGGCGTACCAGCGGATACGGAAGTCATCCACGTTGTAGCTGACGTCGCGGATTTCGGTGGGGAACTTGAACCAGTCGATGCGGCTGGCGACGCGCTGCCAGAAACCCTCCGGATCGTTGATCGACTCGGCATAGTCGCGTGCATAGGATTCCGCGTTGTAGCGCGCCCTGGCGGCGAATTCCGCCGGTACCGGATACAGATTGGCCATGGTGCCCTCCCGTGACGATGGCGTGGATGAACAAGGCTACAGCCTAGACCAGTCACCATCGCATACGGTCCGACTTTGGTCGCAACAGCAGGGCGCGCTAGACCAAAGTGGGGGTCTCAAGTGTACAGCTGGTCGGTGCCTGAGCGGCTGAAGCCGCGGGCAGGTTCAGCCAGGATGCGCGCTTCCCAGGAGACGAAGGCAGCGTCCGCCAGCAGGGTGTCGCAATAGGCCTGCGCTTCCGGCGATAGCGGGATTCCGTAGGTCCGCAAGCGCGTGGCGACCGGGGTGAAGAAAGCGTCGGCGAGCGTGCGCGCGCCAAACAGATGGATCCCGGCGCTGGCGTGTTCCCGGCACAAGCCGGCGAACAGCTGGTCGAGCCGGCGAATCTCACGCTGCGTTTCCGGCGGCAGGCCGAAGGCGGTGCAGCGGCGCCGGATGTTCATCGACAGATCGCGCCGCACCCCGGCAAAGCCCGAGTGCATCTCGGCAACCACCGAGCGCACCCGGGCGCGCGCCAGCGGGTCCGCCGGATACAGCGGCTGCGTGCCGGTCTCATGCGCCCATTCGGAGATCGCCAGCGAGTCGGCGATGCAGGCGTCGCCGACCTTGAGCACCGGAACCTTGCCGGTGGGCGTCAGCGCGAGCACTTCGGCGATGCCGTCGCCACCGTAGCCTGGCTGATCGAGGTCGATCACCTGGAGGTCGAAGTCGATGCCAGCCCAGCGCAGCGCCAGAAACGGCCGCAGGGACCAGCTGGAGTAATTGAGATTGCCAACGAAAAGTACCGGTTTCATAGTGGATTGCCGCAGAGGTCGAGGAGGTAGGTGTGGAAATGCGCATCGCGCTGCCAACCGGTGCGCGCGTACAGGCGTTGTGCGGGCAGATTGTCGTGCGCCGTCTGCAGCATCAGCCAGGCGGCGCCTGCGGCACGCGCATGCGCGGCTGCGGCATCAAGCAGCGCTTCCCCGGCGCCCGCGCCACGCGCTTGCGGATGCACGTACAGGTCGTTGAGCAGCCAGGCGCGCCGCATCGAAACCGACGAGAAGATCGGGTACAGCTGGCAGAAGCCGATGGCCTGGCCAGCCCGGGATGCGAGCAGGATGACCGACTCCTGCCGCTGCATGCGGGCAACCAGGAAGGCCCGCGCCGCGGCCACATCCGTCGCCTGGCCATAGAACTGGCGGTAGCCGTCGAACAGCCCGGCCAGGGCGTCCAGGTCTGCAGCGGCGCCGGGTCGGACTTCGATCATGCCTGGACTTCCCTGGGCGGTGGA
The DNA here is from genome assembly GCA_016713135.1 of Rhodanobacteraceae bacterium. Taxonomy (NCBI): domain Bacteria; kingdom Pseudomonadati; phylum Pseudomonadota; class Gammaproteobacteria; order Lysobacterales; family Rhodanobacteraceae; species Rhodanobacteraceae bacterium. The sequence goes on from JADJPR010000007.1 coordinate 72,264, forward strand.
TGGGCGCCGGTGCGGCGGAATACGACCTGTGCAGGCGATGATGGCGCGCATCGGGTGCGGCAGGCGCGACTATGCCGCGGCAGGCTGCGGCGGATCGCGGGCAGTTGCTGGGCCCGGGTGCCTGGAAGCCGTTCGGTAGCGCCTGCCGCTGAAGCGATGCGACGGCTCACGCGCTGCCTGTCGGCTCCCGCAGCACCTCATCGTGCGGCCGGTAGTTGAGGGCGCAGCGGGAAAGGAAATCGTCGATCAACGCGAGGTCGTAGCGGTTGGCCTTGGCGCTGGCCGGGATCAGCTTCTCCGGCGGCGGGAACATGCCGTATCCGGCGAAGATGCACTGCCACGAGAACGGCGCGTAGTAGCCGTCGATGCCGAGGCGCTGGACCTCGGCGTTGAGGTCTTCGCCGCTGTACCAGGTGCGCATCAGCGCGCGCAGGTTCGGCGGCAGGATCTCGTTGTTCGCGCAGTCGCGCCAGTAGGCACTGTCGCTGCGCGAGGCGAGCTTGAAATGGCAGACGATGTAGTCGCGCACGCCGTCGAAGCGGCGGTTGATCGCGGCATTGCAGGCGTCGCGGTGCGCGTCGCCGAAGCCGCCGGCTTCGAAGGCCTCGATGAAGCCTTCAACCGTGGCCTGCACCAGGTGCAGCGCGGTGGCTTCGAGCGGCTCGATGAAGCCCTGCGACAGCCCCACGCCCAGGCAGTTGCGCGCCCAGTGTTGCTCGACCCGGCCGACCTTCATCGACAGATGGCGCAGCGGCGGGTGCTCGGGCGGAATGCCCAGGTGTGCGCGCAACTCCGCCTCGGCCGCGTCCTTGTCGATATAGCGCGAGCTGTAGACGTAGCCGTTGCCGACCCGGTTCTGCAGCGGGATGCGCCAGGCCCAGCCGCAGGAAAGCGCGGTGGACGTGGTCTGCGGCACGATGCCGTCGGTGTCGGCGGGCGTCTGCACCACCACCGCCGAGTCGTTGAACAGGTTCTCGGCAAAGGAGTTGAAGCGCACGCCCAGGGTGTCCTGCAGCAGCAGCGAACGGAAACCGGTGCTGTCGACGAAGAAATCGCCCTCGATCCGGCGCCCGTCGCTGATGTGCAGCGCGGCGATGTCGCCGTTCTCCGCCTGCTCGACCTGCGCCACCGTGCCCTCGATGTGGCGCACACCACGCGCCACCTGGTGCTCGCGCAGGAAACGGCCGATCAGCGCCGAGTCGAAGTGGTAGCCGTACCAGCTGCGGAAGGGAAAGCTGTGCGCGGGCAGCGGCGCCAGCTTGCGCCTGGCCAGGATGCTGGCGAGGAAGAACCGGTCCGGGTGCGCCGGCACGTCGGCGCCGCGGCGGCGCACCGTGGCGTTGAAGAAGAAGGCCGGTGCGGTGCGCTCGTCGATCTCGTTCGGAAACGGGTGGAAGTAGCTCGCCGCGCCCGGCCGGTCGGACCAGCCACGGAACTCGATCCCCGCTTTGTAGGTGGCATTGCAGCGCGGCATCCAGTTGGACTCGGCGATGCCGAGCGAATCGAAGAAAGCCTTGAGCTGCGGCGTGGAGCCCTCGCCCACGCCGATGATCCCAATGTCCGGCGATTCCAGCACCGTGATCTCGAACCCGCGCTCGCCCCAGCGCCGCTGCATCAGGCTGGCCGCCATCCAACCGGCGGTGCCGCCGCCGAGGACGACGATGCGCAGCGGGCGGGCGGGGGAATCGGTCATGTCCGGGGTCTCGGTTGCGGCAGCTGGCAAGAATAACGCTGCGGAGATCGCCGGGGTCGGGGCCGGAGCCCGGGCAGCGATTGACCGGGCGCAACCCGCACCTTAGGCTCCCGGCGCATCCCGACTGTCTTCCCGAATCGGAGCGGCGGAGATCGGTCCGCTGCCGGAGGCCTCATGTCATTCGATTCGACGGCAACATCCGAAGTGCCTGACCCGGGTGCTCAGGATGTGGTCTTGTCCCTGCTGCAGGATGCCAAGACTGACCACCCGGACGCATGGCCTTCCATTTTCGGCTTGCTTTATCAGGATCTGAAGAAGATCGCGCGACGAATCAGTATTGGCCGGCCGGCCGACCGCACGCTGAATACCACTTCACTGGTCAATGAGTGTTACCTGAGAATTCACATGCATCTGCAGGGCATCAGCGACCGCGACCACTTGCTGGCACTCTCGGCGCGCGTGATGCGGCACGTCATGTGTGATTATTCGCGGCATCGACTGGCGCAAAAGAACAAGATGGACGGCGTGAGTCTGGATATCGACGCGCTGGACAACGATATCGCCGGCGAAGCGGGCGATCTGGTCGAGATCGATGATTTGCTGCGCCAGCTGGAATCCAACCAGGAAAGGGCGGCGCGCGTATTCGAATGCAAGTATTTCTTTGGCATGGATGATCAAGCGACAGCCAACGCCTTGGATCTGAGCCTGCGCACCGTCCAGCGCGAATGGAACCATGCGCGGACCTGGTTGCGCGAACAGCTCACGGGCGCTTCTGCGGATTCGCGGGGCCCGTCTTAGGCGCAGGTTCATCCGCTGCGCCGGGCGGTTCGCGGCGGCTATCCTTCCCGACCGACACTGGTTTCTGGCCCCTGGGCGATATTCCGGGGCTTGCAGAGGATTCGCATGAGCCGCTTGACTTGGGACCGCTTCCGCACAGGCCAGGCACTGAACGGCCGCCTCGGAGCAGAGCTCGAAGCCCAATCCGGCGTTGGTGCGGCATTGCCGGCGGGGGCGCTGGTGGGCCCCTGGCGGATTGTCGAACTGTTGGGAACCGGTGGCATGGCCCACGTCTACCTCGCCGAGCGCGCGGATCGCCAGTTCGGACAGCAGGTTGCGCTCAAGCTGGTCCGCCGGAACTTTGCCCTGATCGACCGCTTGCGCCATGAGCGCAGGATCGTCGCGTCCTTGCGCCATCCGCATATCGTCAGTCTGGTCGATGGCGGCGAAACGGCCGATGGCGATCTCTGGTTTGCCATGGCGCTGGTCGATGGTGTCGAGATCGACCAGTACGTTCAGCAGAAACAGCTGGACTGGAAGGCGCGCCTGCAGTTGTTCGATGCCGTTTGCGGAGCGCTCGAATACGCGCATGGATGCGGCTTGATTCACCGGGATATCAAGCCCGCCAATATCCTGGTTGACGCGCATGGCTTGCCGCGGCTGCTGGACTTCGGGATTGCCCTGGACGACGGCCCGGGCGACGGCGCGCAGGATCATGTGCTGACACCGGGCTTTGCGAGTCCGGAGCAACTGGCCGGCGAGACCATCACCACGCGCTCCGATCTCTACCAGATGGGCCTGGTGCTGCAAGCCCTGTTGGCTCCGCCTGGGAAACTCGCCATGCCGCGGGCGGCGCGCGCGGATGCGGCAAGGCTGATCGCCCGCGCGACAGCCGCTGATCCTGCGGCGCGCCATGCCAGCGCCACTGCCCTGCGAGAGGACGTCACCTGCCTGCTGGAACGGCGCCCGATCGCCAGCGATCGGGGTTCGCGGAGCACGCGCGCCGCGCGCATGCTGGAGCGCCACCGGATCGCCTTCGGCGTCGCCCTGGCTGCGTTGCTGGTGCTCGCCGTCAGCCTGTCGGTCGGCGCCTTGCGCCTGCGCGACGAGCGCAACCAGGCGCTCGCCAACGAGCAGCGCGCCAACTCGATCGCCGACTTCCTGGTCGGCACGCTGACCCAGGCCAACCCGTATGCCGCCAGCAAAGGCGCCGCAACCATCCTCGACGCGATGGATCGCGCTGCGCAGACACTGAACGACAACCTCGCGACCTCGCCCGACCTGCGGCGCGAACTGCGCCAGACCATCGGCACGGTCTACATGGACCTCGATGAGGCCCGGCGCTGCCTGGAACTGCTGGGTAGCGACCAGGCCAGCGCCGATCTGCAGGCTGCCGCCGCCACCGACAGGGCGCGCAGCATGATCCTGCGCGCCGGCTGCCATACGGCGCTGGATGAGCGTGCCGAGGCGACGCGCTGGCTGGACTCCGCAAGCAGCGTGCTGGAGGGCGACGGCAGCGTCAGGGCAGACCAACTGCGCGCTTTCATCTTGGTCGAGCAGGGGGAGTTGCTCGCCCTGGATGCCCGTTGGGACGAGTCCAACCGGATGCTGGAGCGCGGGCTTGCGCTGGCCGAGCGTTCCGGCTCCCTGGAGCAGCAATACCGGGCGAATCGCTTCCTCGGCAACAACTTCCAGGCGGCGAACGACAACGAGCGCGCGGTGGTCATGCTCGAAAAGGCCTTGCAGCTCGCGTCTTCTGCGCTCGGGCCTACCCATCGCAACACACTCACCACGGCCGGTGGCCTGGGGATGGTGCAAGCCAAACTCGGGCGCTGGAAAGAGGCGGAAGCGACGATTCTGGCCGCACTGCGCGCATCAGAGACGATCCGACACCGGGATGCGGGCGCCGAGATGGTCGTTGCGCAACTGCGGGAAAACTATTCCGCGATCCTCTGGAACCAGAACCGGCTTGCGGAATGTATCGACCAGGCGTTGTTGTCGCTGGAGATCTACCAGCGCATGACCGCCGCAAACAGCTCGCAAGGATTCAATCCGGCATGGCGCGTGGCGACGTGCGCTTACCAGAGCAAGGATCTCGATCGCGCTTTCGACTACGCACAGAAATCTCTGGCCTACGCGCGCAACGGCGTACCGATGGGCGGGATCAATTCCCTGCGCATGCTGGCCGCCGTTTCGGCCAGGCGCAATGACCTGGCCGAGGCCCGCCGATACCTGGATGAAGCCGACGCCGCGGTGGCGCGCACGCAAGTAACCAATCCCAACATCCTGACCGCTCTTCACCTCACGCGCGCGCTGCTGGCGGCCCGTTCGGGCGAGGTGGAGTCCGCGCGAGCGCAGCTTGAAACCGCAGATGCCAGCGTGGCGCCGGCCGGCAAGTACGCAGCCTGGCTGCGGCAGGAGCGCGACGAGATCGAAGCCATGATCCCGGCCGCGCTCACAGTTCCCTGAGCCTGGCAGCCACCGCGGCCGCGTGCCGCGGACCGGTTGCAGGTGGCCGGTCAGTTGCTCACCATGACCCAGCCGTCCACACGTTCGAAAGCCAGCGAAAGTCCGTCTGTACTGGTGTTGCGAGCGCACAGGCCGACTCGGAAACTGCCTGCAGTGGCCACCAGCAGGGTTTGCGAGCCACCCAGTTGCCGGTATTGCCCCTGGGAACCATCGGGGAAATTTGTCTCCAAGCCGGTGCCGCCATTGATCGGCGTGAGGGTTCCGCCGGCCGTCGGCTGCATGCAGATCGCGGAATATGCGCGAAGGCCCCCACCCACTACCGTCCGGAAAGATCCGAAGACGCTCGCGGTGATGCGCTGCCCGGTGGCGACTGAAACCGTGGCTTGCGGGCCGGCAAAAGTCCATGGAGCGCTGGGGCCGCCAGCCGGGATCGAGGAGGCGACGCTCCCACTCAGACTGGTGATCGACGGGATGATTGTGCGCGGATTGGTGGGGGGCACGTTGAGCGCATACTGCGCATAGGGCGCGGCGGTCAGTTCCTGACGCCCGGCCAGCAGCTCATAGGTGCCGCTGGAGGCGCCGTCGCGCACGGCGATTGCCAGCCAGCGCTGCTCGCCGGTGAAGTAGCCACCGCCGAAATCAAGCTGCACGGTGAACACGCCGTTCTCCACCGGGACATCGTCGAACTGCACGGGATCCACCGACAAGGTCCCCAGCCCCGTCGCCACATCGTGCAGCGTGAACGAGAGGTCATAGAGTCCATTGGCGGGTGCGTTGTTGTCGGTCAGACGCCCCTGGTAAGTGAACGCATCGCCGGCCGGCGCTGCCTCCACGAAGCTGCCGTACAGGGTGAGCGCCCCGATGGCCGCAAAGCAGATCGACTTGTTCATGATTAGCCCTCGAAACCGTTGCTGAAAATGCCGCTGTTTGCGGATGTGGGTGCCGTGGCGGCCGGCCAGAAGCCGCCGCTGACGCTGAAGCGGGGACCTTGCAGCCGGGGGGCGGCGTCATGCTGGCCGGCGGTGCCTTCGATCGCGAATCGTGTGCCCTGGCTGTGCTGGCCGCCCGCGTCGACCGTCATCGCTTTCAACTCGAATCGCCCGGCAGCCTGGGCCTGCCCGATGAGGGCCATGCCGAGCAGCAAGGCCCAGCCCAACCGCGGTTCTCTCCGTTCGAGCATGCCGCCCTTGTTCATCGCCAACTCCCTGGTCAGACGCGTTGTGCGTTACACCTTCGGAAGCGCGGGACCAGCAGAGGGTTCGCCACGTCAATTGCAAAACAATGTCGCTATTTCGATGCGGGGGACTGCCTGGGGCGCTGGCGACGATGCACGGGGCGAGGGCCCGGAGAAGCCCGTCTTTCGCCCGCCGCAGATGGCAGAATCCCCGCATGCCTGCCCCCAAGCCCACGGCGCCGAGCCGCCCGCACTATCGTCTGGTGGAAACCCAGGGCGGACGCCGCGTGGTCGCAGCGGCCGCCGTCGAACCCGCGCGCCCCTCGCGCTGGTCCGCTTATGCGCGCCTGATGCGGCTGGACAAGCCGATCGGCATCCTGCTGCTGCTGTGGCCCACGCTGTGGGCGCTGTGGCTCGCGACGAAGGGCATTCCGGCCTACGGCACGTTGGCGATCTTCGTCGCCGGGGTGGTGCTGACGCGCTCGGCGGGCTGCGTGATCAACGACTACGCGGACCGCTGGCTGGACCCGAATGTCGCGCGCACGAAGCAGCGGCCGCTGGCGAGCGGTGAAGTGGGTGGTACCGAGGCCTTGGCGCTTTTCGTCGTGCTGATGTTGGTGGCCTTCGCGCTGGTGCTGCTGACCAACAGGCTGACGGTTTACCTGTCGCTGGCCGCGGCGGCGCTGGCGGTCAGCTACCCCTACATGAAGCGGCTCATCTGGTTCCCGCAGTTGGTCCTCGGCGCCGCCTTCAGCATGTCGATCCCGATGGCCTGGACCGCGATCCAGGGCACCATCGAGCCGATCGCGGTGCTGCTGTTCTGCGCCAACCTGCTGTGGACCACCGCCTACGACACGCTCTACGCGATGGTCGACCGCGACGACGACATCGAGGCGGGCGCGCGTTCTACCGCGATCCTGTTTGGTGAGCTTGACCTGGTCGCCACCGGCATCCTGCACGGCTCGGCGCTGGCGACGCTCGCGCTGGTTGGCCATCGCGCGGAGCTCGGCTGGCCGTTTTTCGCCGGCCTGGGCGTCGCCGCGCTGCTGGTCGCCTGGCAGCTGTGGAGCGCGCGCGAGCGCGAGCGCGACGCCTGTTTCCGCGCCTTCCTCAACAACAACTGGGTCGGTGCAGCGGTGTTCGCGGGGATTGCCGGGAGCTATTGGCTCGAGTTGGTCTGATATCGATTGCTCGCCCCCGCGCCGAGCAAGCTCGGCGCTACAGAAGGCGGACAGCGCCGAGTAAGAAGGCGGCCGACGCCGCGCGAGTTCGGCGTTACGGGAGGTCGGCCGACGCCGAGCAAGCTCGGCGCTACAGAAGGCGGGACCTGCGCGACATCGAGGCGGTTTGCCCGTAGAGCGGAGCTTGCTCCGCTGCCTCAAGCGGCCAGCCCGTAGCTCTCCAGCAGCGCATCCACCTGCGGTTCGCGGCCGCGGAAGGCGGTGAACGAGGCCAGCGCCGGACGCGAGCCGCCGACCGCGAGCACCTCGCGGCGGAACTTCGCGCCGGTGTCCGCATCCAGCACCCCGGCTGCCTCGAAGGCGGCGTAGGCATCGGCGCTCAGTACTTCCGCCCAGAGATAACTGTAGTAGCCCGCCGCATATCCGCCGGCGAAGACATGCCCAAAGCTCATCGGAAAACGGTGCCAGGCCGGCGGCTTGAGCACCGACACCTCCTCGCGCACCTCGGCCAGCAGTTCCAGCACGCGCGCGCCTTGGCCGGGCTCGAACTCCAGGTGCAGGCGGAAGTCGAACAGGCCGAACTCGAGCTGGCGTACCAGGAACAGCCCGGCGTGGAAATGGCGGGTGGCCAGCAGCCGGCGGAACAGGTCCTCGGGCATCGGCGCGCCGGTGTCGACGTGCGCCGCAAAGCGGTCCAGGCCCTCGCGGGTCCAGCAGAAGTTCTCCATGAACTGGCTCGGCAGCTCCACCGCATCCCATTCCACGCCGCTGATGCCGGAGACGCCGCGCGCCTCGACCTGGGTCAGCATGTGGTGCAGGCCGTGGCCGAACTCGTGGAACAGCGTGGTCACGTCGTCGTGTGTCAGCAGCGACGGTTTGCCGCCGACCGGCGGCGCGAAATTGCAGGTCAGGTAGGCCACCGGGCGCTCGATGCCATCGGCGCGCCGGAAGCGGGTGCGGCAGACGTCCATCCACGCACCGCCGCGCTTCTTCGCGCGGGCGTAGGCGTCGAGGTAGAAGGCGGCGACCACCCGTTCGTCGCGGTCGACCAGTTCGTAGTAGCGCACATCGGCATGCCAAACCGGCACCCCGGCGCGTTCCAGCACGCGCACCCCGAACAGCGACTCGGTCAGGCCGAACAGCCCTTCGAGCACGCGCGGCAGCGGGAAATACGGTTTCAGTTCCTCGTCCGACAACTGATAGCGCGCCTGGCGCAGCTTTTCGGACACATACGGGACGTCCCAGGGCTGCAGGTCCTCGATACCGCATTCGCTGCGCGCGAACGCGGCGAGGTCGGCCAGCTCGCGCTGCGCCGCCGGCCGCGCGCGGCCGACGATGTCGCGCAGGAATCCGAGCACCCGCTCGGGCGTGGGCGCCATCTTGGTCGCCAGCGACAGCGTCGCCGGGTTGGCGTAGCCGAGCAGGCGCGCCGCCTCGTGGCGCAGCGCCATGATCTGCTCGATCCGCGGACTGTTGTCGAACTGCCCGGCCTGTGGCCCCTGGTCGGAGGCGCGCGTGCCGTAGGCGGTGTACGCCTCCTGGCGCAAGGCGCGGTCGTCGGCGTAGGTGATCACCGCGTTGTAGGCCGGGAACTGCAGCGACAGCGCGTGGCCCTCCAGTTCGTGGTCGGCCGCCGCCTGCGCCAGCACGGCGCGCTCGGATTCGGGGATGCCGGCCAGCTCGGCCTCGGACAGCGGGCGCACATAGGCGTCCGTGGCGTCCATCACCGCCTGTTCGAAGGCGGTCTCCAGTTGCGCCGATTCGCGCGAAATCTCGCGGAAGCGCGTGCGCGCCGGCTCCTCCAGACCCACGCCCGATAGTTCGAAGTCGCGCAATTCATGCTCGATCACCGCCTGCTGGTCGCGCCTGAGCCTGGCGAAATCCGGCGACTGTCGCAGCCGCTTCATCGCCTCGAACAGGCCCCGATGCTGTCCCAGTTCGCTGCTGAAATCGGTGATCTGGTCCAGCGCCGGCTGGTAGACCTTGCGCAGCGCCTCCGAATCCGCCACTGAATGCAAATGGGTCACCGGACCCCAGGCCTGCTCCAGGGCGGCTTCCTCGGCCTCCAGCGGCGCCATCAGGCTATCCCAGGTGGGCGTCTTGCCGGCGTGCGCGAGGACTTCCTCGACTCTCTCCTTGTAACGCGAAAGACAGGCGTCGATCGCCGGCAGCACATGCTCGGGGGCAATGCGGTCGAAGGCGGGCAGGGCGGAGGATTCGAGCAAGGGATTCATTCTGGGACGGGGGTGGTTGCGATGGACCGAGGATAGATGGGGGCGGGGGGAGGGGTGTGCAATGGTCTCGGGGGCGCGGTTGCTTGTCGCTTGTCGCTTGTCGCTTGTCGCTTGTCGCTTGTCGCTTGTCGCTTGTCGCTGTCGCATCGCCGTCGCCGTCGCCGTCGCCGTCGCTGTTTGTGGGAGCGGGCTCTGCCCGCGATCTTTTCGCTGTCGCTGTCTCTCTTTGCTTGTCGCTTCAAGGTCAAGGGCAACAGCGTTTCGGCCTGACGGCCGAGTAACTTTTCTTTGAGTGGCCAAAGAAAAGTCACCAAAAGAAAGGCCACCCCGCGTCCGCGCCCCGTGTGCGTCGTGCACACGGGGTCCCCTGCGGTGCTCACGAAGCGCAGGCCGCTGCGCAACTCGCACATCCCTGTGCTCGGACATGCTCGCTTTCCCCTGCGCTTCGCTCCGCTCCTCGGCGCTCCCGAGGGGCCCCGGGTTCCTTCGACCCGGCTTCCTGCCTGGTTCTTGAGGTGTGGCCGCTCAGTTGGCTTGCGGGTCCCGAGCGGAAGGAAGCAAGAGCCAACAGCGATGCCAAAGCCAACAGCAAGGCCAGAGCCAACAGCAAGGCCAGAGCCAACAGCAAGGCCAGAGCCAACAGCAAGGCCAGAGCCAACAGCAAGGCCAGAGCCAACAGCAAGGCCAGAGCCAACAGCAAGGCCAGAGCCAACAGCAAGGCCAGAGCCAACAGCAAGGCCAGAGCCAACAGCAAGGCCAGAGCCAACAGCAGAGCCAACAGCAAGGCCAGAGCCAACAGCAAGGCCAGAGCCACCAACAGCAAGGCAAGGCCAGAGCCAACAGCTCTGCTTGGCTGCTCACGCTTCGCTCTCGACTCCCGTCGAGCAAATCGATCTGGAAGCTCGCCTCGAAGACCAGGCAGGAAGCCGGGTCGAAGGAGAATGGGGTCCCCTCGGGAGCGCCGAGGAGCGGAGCGAAGCGCAGGGGAAAGCGAGCATGTTCGAGCACATGGATGTGCGAGTTGCGCAGCGGCCTGCGCTTCGTGAGCACCGCAGGGGACTTGCCGCGCACGACGCGCAGCAAGCGCGGACGCGGGGTGGCCTTTCTCTTGGTTACTTCTCTTTGGCCACTCAAAGAGAAGTAACTCGGCCGTCAGGCCGAAACGCCTCTGCTCTTGGTCTCGATGCCCGAATCGCGAAGCCCGAATCGCGAAGCTCGAAGCACCGAGCTCGGAGCTCGAAGCTCGAAGCTCGAAGCTCGAAGCTCGAAGCTCGAGGCTCGAAGCTCGAAGCTCGAAGCTCGAAGCTCAAAGCTCAAAGCTCAAGCTCAAAGCTCAAAGCTCGAAGCTCGAAGCTCAGAGCTCGAAGCTCAGAGCTCGAAGCTCAGAGCTCGAAGCTCAGAGCTCGAAGCTCAGAGCTCGAAGCTCAAAGCTCGAAGCTCGAAGCACCAAGCTCGAAGCGCCAAGCGCCAAGCGCCAAGCGCCAAGCCCAGCCCACCCCGAGGTCACACCCAGCGCCTCGCCACCGAGACCAACCCTTGCCGCGGGGCGGCGCATTGACCAGACTGAGCCCATGGAACACACCTCGCGCCGTGCCGAACTGCTTGCCCGGGTGGCTCACTTGCCGCTGTTCGCGGGTCTGGACCGGCGGTCGTTGACGCGGGTGGCGGATGAACTCGAGTGGATCGCGCTTCCTGGCGGCGCCGAGCTGTTCCGCGAGATGGATGCGCCGGATGCGGTGTACGTGCTGATCGCCGGTTGCCTCGGCGCATTTCGCGGCGAGGAGACCCAGTTGCAGTTGATCGGTCGCGTGCATCCGGGCGAGACCGTGGGTGAGATGGCCCTGCTCAGCGGGCATCGGCGCACAGCCACGGTGCGCGCGCTGCGCGATTCGGAAGTGGTGAGGTTCAGCCTTGACGCCTTCCAGCGACTTGCCCAGGTGCATCCGGAGGCGATGCTGGCGGTGGCGCGAATCGCCGTGGAACGCCTGGAGCGCACCCTGGAGGGGCGCCAGCAGACGCCGCCGCCGCGGACGCTGGCCCTGCTGCCGGCGCACGAGGGCATTGATGTGGACGCGCTGGTGCAGCGCCTCTGCTCTGCGCTGGCGCGCTTCGGGCAGGTGGCGGCGGTCGATGCGCAGCATTTCCTGGAGGCGCCAATTGCCGCGCTGCATGCGGTCGAGGCCGGACACAAGTTCGTGATCTATGTCGGCGGCAGCGACCAACCGGCGTGGAACGAACGCTGCCGGCGCCAGGCCGATTGCGTGCTGCTGCTCGCGGAGGCCACGCGCGCGCCGAGTTCGCTCATCGGGCCGCCGCCGGAGACCGAGTCGCACCAGTCGTCCGCGCTCGCGCTGCTGCACCCCGGGCGGATCGTCGCCGGCGCGGCGCGCGCCTGGCGCGAGCGACTGGGAGTAGACCAGCACCACCACCTGCGCGACGGCGGCGACATCGAACGCCTCGCCCGGCGCCTGGCGCGGCGCTCGGTCGGCGTGGTGTTTTCCGGCGGTGGCGCGCGTGGCTTCGCGCACATCGGCGCAATCCGCGCGCTGCGCGAAGCGGGCCTGGCCATCGATGCGGTCGGTGGCACCTCGATCGGTGCGCTGATGGCCGCCGCGGTGGCGCTGGAATGGGAGGACGAGACCTTGCACCAGACCTTCCACCGTGCCTTCGTCAGCAGCAATCCCTTGAGCGACTACACCCTGCCGCTGGTGTCACTGGTGGCGGGACGCAAGGCCTCGAAGCTGCTGCGACGCGAGTTCGGCGAGGGCGATATCGAGGATCTTGCGCTGCCCTTCTACTGTGTGTCGGCCGATCTCGCGCAGGGGCGCCCGGTCCGCCATGCCGAGGGTCCGCTGTGGCAGGCGCTGCGCGCGTCCATCGCCATCCCGGGTGTACTGCCGCCGGTGTGCCAGCGCGGCCAGGTGCTGGTGGACGGTGGCGTGATCGACAACCTGCCGGTCGCGAGCATGCGCGCGCTCAACCCGGGCCCGGTGATCGGCATCGACATCGCCGGCGAACATGCGCTGGCGGCCGACCTTGACGAGACCGATCTGCCGTCGATCTGGCAGCTGCTGCGTCAGCGCTGGCGCGGCAGCCCGCGGCGCCCCGGCATCCTGCGCATCCTGCTGCGCGCCGGCATGGTCAACTCCGCGTCCACCGCCGACCAGAACGCAGCGCTGTCGGACCTGATGCTGACCCCGCCGGTCGACAGCATTGACCTGCTCGCATGGGACCGTTTCGAGGACGCGATCGATGCGGGTTACTCGTATACGCGGGAGTTGCTCGGCCAGGGGCTGCCCTTCGGCGAGCAAGGTCAAACGTAAAACAAGTGAAACGTAAAACGTGAAACGTCAATCGGAGCGCGCCGTGATTGACGTCTTACGTTTCACGTTTGACCCCTGCTTGCGCCATGTATCCGGCGTTGACTTAGAGCCCGCCCGTCACACTCCCGCAACAAATCCGTCAACGAATACACATTGACACGCGCTGAACGAGCGCTCAAAGTGCGCGCCCTTCGGGGACGGCTGGGGAGCCTGTTCGATGAACGTACGTGCTGCGATGCGGCGCGCGCCGGTGTGCGCGCTTCTGATGGGTCTGAGCTCGGCCGCGCTGGCCGACGTGTGGATCAACGAACTCCACTACGACAACAGCGGGACCGACGCGAATGAACGCGTCGAAATCATCGGCACGGCGGGCACCAGCCTGACCGGCTGGAAGGTCGTCCTGTACAACGGTGGTGATCGCAAGGCCTACAGCACGATCAATCTCTCGGGTACGCTGGCCAGCCAGTGCGGCGGCCACGGCACCGCATGGTTTGCAGTCACCGGGATCCAGAACGGCAACCCGGATGGCGTGGCGTTGATCAACGCCTCGAACGCGGTGATCGAGTTCATCAGCTATGGCGGCAGCTTCACGGCGCTCGATGGCCTGGCCGCTGGCCGGGTCGGTGTCAACATGGGCGTCAGCGAGAGCTCGTCGACCCTGTCGACCCAGTCGCTGCAGCGCAAGGGCACGGGCAGCACCGCCGCGCAGTTCACCTGGAATGCACCGTCGACCTCCTCCTGGGGCGCTTGCAATGCCGGCCAGACGCTGACCGGCGGCACTACGGATGCAGCGCCGACGGTCTCCAGCACCTCGCCGGCCAACGCCGCCACCGGCGTCGCCGCGAGCAGCAACATCACGGTCAATTTCTCCGAGGCGGTGACGCTCGCGACTGGCTGGTACACGATCAGCTGCCCGAGCGGCGCGCGCACCGCCACGCAGACCGGCTCCGGTGCCAGCTACACCCTGAACCCGGCCACCGATTTCGCCGCCGGCGAGGTCTGCAGCGTGTCCGTGATCGCGTCGAAGGTCACCGACACCGACGGCACCCGACGGTCATGGCGGCCAACCACAACTTCAGTTTCACCGTGGCTGGCAGCACGCCGCCGCCGACCAATGTGCTGCAGAACGGCGTGGCCGTCGGCGGCATCGGCGGCGCGGCCAATGTCGAGGTGCGCTACACGATGAGCGTGCCGAGCGGCGCGACGAATCTGAATTTCGCAATGTCCGGCGGCACCGGCGACGCCGATCTGTACGTCAAGTTCGGCACCGCGCCGACCACCACCAGCTACGACTGCCGCCCGTACGCGACCGGCAACAGCGAGTCCTGCCCGTTCCCGACGCCGAGCGCCGGTACCTGGCACGTGATGGTGCGCATGTACAACACGGTCTCCGGCGTCTCGCTGCTGGGCAGCTACACCACCGGCGCACCGGCGGATGCCGCGCCGACGGTGACTGCGACCAGTCCGGCGAATGGCGCCAGCAACCACGCGACCAACGGCAACGTCGGTGTGACCTTCAGCGAATCGGTGACCCTGGCCGCCGGCTGGCACACGCTGGTGTGCACCGCGAGCGGCAGCAAGACGACCACCGTGACCGGCAGTGGCGCCAGCTACACGATCGACCCGAGCGCGGACTTCACCGCCAACGAGAGCTGCACGCTGACCGTGATCGCGAGCCAGGTGACCGACATCGACGGTACGCCGACGCCGATGGCCAGCAATCACACGATGACCTTTGGCGTGGCGGGTACCGGCAGCGGCTATTACGCCAGCGTCAATGCCACCAGCAGCGCCACCCTGCGCGCCACGCTGCACCCGGTGATCGACGACCACACCAAGCTGCCGTACTCGGCCAGTGGCAGCGTCGACACCTGGTATGTGCTCGACCGCGCCGACCAGGACCCGCTGAACGCGAACAACATCCTCGACATCTACAAGAATGCCACCTACCCGAAGGCGGGCGCGGGCAACACCAACTACAACCGCGAGCACACCTGGCCGAAGTCGCTCGGCTTCCCGAACGACGGCCCGACCAACTACCCGTACACCGACACCCACATGCTGATGGCGTCGGACATCAACCACAACTCGGCGCGCGGCAACCTGCCGTTCAACAACTGCCCGGCCGGCTCGGAAACCTTCGCCACCAACGTCTACTACGGCCAGGGCGGCGCCGGCCAGCCGAACTACCGTTGCGGCAACTACTGGCAGGTGTGGGACAAGCTCAAGGGCAATGTGGCGCGCGCGCTGTTCTACATGGACATCCGCTACGAAGGCGGCACCCACGGCGTCACCGGCGTGGCCGAGCCGGACCTGATCCTGACCGACAACGCCAGCCTGATCACGCAGTCCAGCGGCAATGCCTCGGTGGCCTACATGGGCCTGCTGTCGGTGCTGCTGCAGTGGCACGCGGCCGATCCGGTCGACGACCGCGAGCGCCTGCGCAACGAGACGGTGTTCAACTACCAGGGCAACCGCAACCCCTTCGTCGATCATCCGGAGTGGGTCGCCTGCCTGTTCCAGAACGTCTGCCAGTAAGCGGCTGACGGCTTGAGCGAAGGGCGTCGCGGGCAACCGCGGCGCCCTTCGTGTTTGCGCGACCGGTGTGCTGCGCTACCCGAAGGCAGGCTTCTCACCGTCAGCAACGGGCCGCACCCGTTGCCGAGCGTGTCGGCGCAGCGCGCTCACCAGGTCTGCCGATACTGCAGATAGGGCGTGCGGCCCGCACCCTCGTAGAGCGCGAGGTCGTAGCCCTCGCCAGTCGGGTCGACCGGGTCCACGACCGGCGCGCGGTCGAACAGATTGCGCACGCCGAACGCGAACTCGGCCTGCCACGGCGCCCGCCAGCGCAACTGCGCGTCGTGCACGGTCCACGATGGCAGCCGCGCCGGGCCGTCGTAGCCATCCAGTGGATCCACTCCCGCGGTGGATGAGGTCCCGCCGGTGTGCCGCAGCTGCCAGCCGAGTGTGAAATCGCCACGCGTCCACGCGAGCTCCAGCAGGGCGCGCACGCGCGGCAGACTGGGATTCCCCAGGCACTCGTCGAAGACGGCGCACGGCCCGTCGGTCCGCCGGCTGTCCAGATAGACCGCATCGAAGCGGGCTTCCAGGCTGCCAAGGTCGCGGAGTTCGCGGCGAGCGGACAGGCGCAACTCCGCACCGCGCAGGTCGACGTGGCCGAAGTTGGCGTAGCCCCGCTGCAGAAGCGCTTCTTCGATGGGCGCATTCGGGTCGAACTGGACGCCGAGGCCCAGCCGCGGGTCCGGCGCCCCGAGCGTGAGCGGCAGGATGCCGATGCCATCCGGGCAGTCTGTTCGCAAGCCGACCGCGCACTGGACCAGGGCGGTGGCGCCGATCTGCTGGATGCGGTCGTCGATGGCGTGGTCGAACCATGCGAGCGAGGCGGTGAAGGACTCCCGCGTGCGCCCAGCCGAGCTCGACGCGCCAGCGACGGTGACGTTCGGACTGAAGATCCGGGTTGTCGATGAAGTGCTCGCGCACGAACAGCCCGCAAGGCTCCACCGCCAGATTGGGCTGCGGCGTGCATCCCGGCGCGAGGTAGTAGGAGTAGACGATGGAGTGGTTGGCCGGCCCGGTGCGCACCAGATCCTCAGCCAGGCGCGGTGCGACGAATCCGCGCATGGCGTCGGCCTGCAGCCACCAGCCACCGCCGGGTTCCCAGCGCAGGTCCAGGCTGCCGGAGGTCGCGCCGCCGACGCTGTCGTAGCGGTCGTGGCGGGCAGCCAACCCCACACTGGCGCGTTCGTGGAATGGAATGCGCAGTTCGCCGCCGAGCCCGGCGTGCTCGCGGTCGCCGTCGCGGACGACGGTCGGAAAACCGGCGTCCGGGCGCGTGTCGTCGACCCGCAGCGACTCGCGGCGGTACTCCGCGACAGCGCGCCAGGTCGCGGGGCCGCCGGCGAAATCGCCGAAGCGGGACGTTGCGGCGAGCTCGATGCCCTGCTCGCGGGTCCGCGCGTCGCGGCCGGCATCGACGAAGAAGCTGTCGACGAGCTGCGCGGAATTGGCGTAGGGCGCGTAGATGTCGTACTGGCCGCTGGCGATCGCGGCGGCGGCGCGCGCGCCCGAGAGCAAGCCGTCGCTGTGATCCTCCAGCCGGCTTTGCGCGTGCGCCAGCGCGAACGTCCATTCGATTCCGTCCAGCTCGCCACGCAGGCCCGCGCGCAGGCTGTGGGTGCGCTCTTCGCCCCCCTCCCGCAACGCGCCGGAGGCGACGAAGCGATGCCTCAGGAAGACCGGGCGCGAGGCATCGTAGCCCAGCCCCGGAAAGCGGTTGGCGGGGTGGTTCGGCGAATCGACCGGAATCGGGATCAGGCTGAGCGCGCCCGGCACGAGTTCCAGGTCGAAGGGGACCCGCGGCTGGTCACGGCCCTCGCTGCGTGCGCGCCCCAGCCAGGCATCGACGAATCCGGTGAGGCCCGCGCGGAACTCGAAATCGCCGGACACGCTGAGCCCGTCGCTGCGCAGTTCGGGGTCGGCAGTGGCCAGCAGGGAGAGGTCAACGCGGCAGTAGGTGCTGGAACCGCTGCCGACGAGGCTGAAACCGGGGCCAATGCAGCCGCCAGGAACGGCCGCGCCGTTCACCGGATGGCGTAGCAATCCTCGGGTAGTAGTAGTAAGACGCTGATCCGGCGGCCGCCATGAAGTTGTTCGCGAAGGTCGATCCGAAGGCGAGCCCACCGGGGCGCTCCCTGGCCGGCAGTGCCTCGCTGCGCTCGCCGGCCAAGCCGACCTGGATCCCGCCGCGCTCGCCGCGCCACCCCAGGAAGGCCGCCGCCTGCTGTTGCGCCCCGGCCGCACCCTGCGGCTCGCTGGCGCCGATCGCAAGGGCGCCGCCGTCGGCGACTCGCCGCAGGACGAGGTTGATCGCCCCGCCCGCAGCCCCCGAACCCTGCGCGACCAGGCTCGCGGTCGGAATGATCTCGACCCGCTCGACCAGCGCGAGCGGAATCGTCGCGAGATTGGCGCCGCCGAATCCTGTGGCCATCTGCGGCATCGGACGGCCGTCGATCAGCAGTTGGGTACGGTTCGCGCCGAGGCCCGGGTATTCTGCTTGCGCGAAAGGCTCGCTTTCGATGCCGGACCGGCCGACCCCGAAGGGTAGCTGCGGCAACCCGCGCAGGAATTCGGCCAGGGTGGCGGCGCCGCTGCGCTCGATCGCCGCGCGGTCGTAGACCCGCGCACTTGCGGGCGCTGCGCTGGCCTGCGTGGCTGGCAGGGCGAGTCCAAGGCCGAGGGCCAGGAGCAGTGCGTGCGCCAGTGGTCGGCATGGCGTCATCGGTGGGTCACTCCTGTTGGATGGGTGCAAACCGGTGTGAGCGAGCAGAAGCGCATGGGTTTCATCGGTCATCCCGGGTTGGCATGGACTTACGAA
Source organism: Rhodanobacteraceae bacterium (assembly GCA_016713135.1). Classification (NCBI taxonomy): domain Bacteria; kingdom Pseudomonadati; phylum Pseudomonadota; class Gammaproteobacteria; order Lysobacterales; family Rhodanobacteraceae; species Rhodanobacteraceae bacterium. The sequence continues at coordinate 90,510 of JADJPR010000007.1, forward strand.
GGTCTTCGTCAAAAATATGCCACGCCCGTGTACGGCGTCGCGTAGATGAACCCGGCTTAATCCGATCCACGGGCCGGGCAAAGGCGCATGCGCAACGCGCAGGTGCGGGCGCAATCGGCTCATCCCGACGCCGGCGAAGCGGGCATCATTGCGCCATCCCGGACCCGGAAGCGCCTCAATGTCCACGCCCGCCCCGTTGCCCAACCACCTGCCCGGCTGGGCCAAGCGCCTGGCGGACCTGTACTACGCCGGCACCTCGGCGATGTTCCTGCTGCACGGCAACACCAACGACCTGGTGCCGCTGACGCCCGGCGAGCGGCCGCGCTATGGCTCGCTCAACGAGTTCCTCGCGACCCAGCTGTTCGGGCGCTTCGACCTGGTGCTCGGCTTCGACCTGGCGCACGGGATCAAGCCCTTCGGCGGCGGCGATGTCGAGCGCCAGCGGCAGATGGTCGGCCTGATCTCGCGGCGCCTGGGCGATCCGGAGAAGCTGCCGCGCGATCCGACCCAGGCGCTGTACCTGCTGGACCGGCTGGTGCTGGCCAACCTCACGGCCAAGGATTCCGAGCGCATCCGCATCGCGATCCTGTTCGACTTCGCCTCGTTCATCGTGCCCGACGCCGAACGCGGCGGCGGCAATTCCGCGGCCAATCTGGTCACCCTGCTGAAGTGGGCGGCGAATCCCTACGTCAAGCGCAGTAACCTCGCCTTCGTGCTGATCGACGAACGCCTGGCCGATTTCCACGATCGCCTGGCCGGCAGCCCGCACGTCAACGCGATCGAGATTCCGCTGCCGGACGAATCCGAACGCCTGCGCTTCCTGCAGACCCTCACCGAGGGCGTGGACATCGCCAGCTTCTCGGATTTCGCCGTGGCGGCGCTGGCGCAGCAGACTGCCGCGGTCACGCTGGCCGACCTCGCGGTGCTGATCGAAAGCAGCCGGCGCACCGGCGAGCGCCTGGACGACAAGCGCTTCAAGGCGCGCAAGAAGGCGCTGATCGAGCGCCAGGCGCAGGATCTGCTGGAGTTCATCGAGCCCAAGTACGGCCTGGAGCGCGTGGTCGGCCACGACGCGGCGAAGAAGCGCCTGCTGGACGATGCCGAGATCATCAAGCGCGGCCGCATGGACGTCGCCCCGATGGGCTATCTGTTCAACGGCCCGGTCGGCACCGGCAAGACCTTCCTCGCCACCTGCCTCGCCGGTTCGATCGGCATCCCCTGCGTGAAGATGAAGAACTTCCGCAGCAAGTATGTCGGCGAGACCGAGGCCAACCTCGAGCGCGTGCTCGGCGTGCTGCGCGGCATGGGCCCGGTGATGGTGATCATCGACGAGGCCGACGCGATGCTCGGCCAGCGCGAGCAGGGTGGGGATTCGGGCGTGGGCAGCCGCGTGTTCGGCTTGATCGCCAACGCGATGGGCGACACCGATTACCGCGGCAAGATCCTGTGGATGCTGCTGACCGCGCGCCCGGACCTGCTGCCCATCGACATCAAGCGCCAGGGCCGCGCGGAGATCCACATCCCGCTGTTCTACCCGCAGACCCAGGACGAGATCCGCAGCTACTTCACGGTGATCGCGAAGAAGTTCGGCGCGAAGCTGGAAGCGCAGGACGTGCCCGACGTGCCCTATGTCGGCGACATCTCCGGCGCCGACATCGAGGCGCTGGTCGGCCGCGCCTGGCGCGAGGCGCTGCTCGCCGGCGAGGAGAAACTCGGCAAGGAACGCCTCAAGGCCACCTTCGACGGCTTCCTGCCCTCGACCCAGTCGCTGGAGCGCGAGATGCAGGAGATCGCCGCGATCATCGAGTGCACCGACCGCGACTTCCTCGTCCCCAGCGCGCTGAAGATGCTGCAAGAGCACGGCAACCGCGAAGGCCTGCAGATGCGCTTCAAGGAAATCATGCGGCTGCTGGGCAAGGCCTGAGTAAGGCCGGTGACGACGTCAGCGCCCAAACCGTTTGCCCGGGTGCCCGGTCAGTCGCGCGGAGCGCGTGGGCGGATGTGCGCGCGCAGCCAAACCGCGTAGCTGGGCTCGTCGAGTTCGCCCGCGGCGAGGGCGAGCATGCTCTGGACACAGGCTGGATCGCTGGCCAGAAGGGCGTAGCCGTTCAAAGCCAGGAACAGTTCGGCCGCCACAAACGCGGTCCGCTTGTTGCCATCGATGAAAGGGTGGTTTCTTGCGATGCCATAGGCGTAGGCCGCAGCCAAGTCGGCCGCGTCGGGTTGGCCATAGTGGGCCTGGTTCAGCGGCCTGCCGAGCGCCGAGTCCAGCAAGCCCTGGTCGCGCACGCCAGCGGCGCCGCCATGCTCGGCCAGTTGTTCCTCGTGGATACCAGTGATGACGCGCGGGTCTATGAACCGCCAGATTCTCACTTTGCCAGCTCGTGCAGCACCGAGCGGCGCCGGTGCATGATTTCGGCGGCCTCGTCGAACTGCTCCGCGATCTCTGGATCGTAGGGACTGACCCGCCAGCCATCCGGCCCCTCGGTCAGGAACAGGCTGTCGCCCTTGCCGACCTTGAGACGCGCGAGCACCTCCTTTGGCAGCACGACACCAAGCGAGTTGCCGATCTGGGTCAGCTTAAGGGTCACCATGGCGCTCTCCAGTCTGTAATTACGGGAGTAATAATATCGCAGCCAGCGCCACCGCGCCCCTACAGGATCGAGCCGGCGCGCTCGCCGCGCTCGTAGACCACGTGGGCGCGGCCGACGATCAGCCGGTCCAGCTTGCCGATGTGCTCCAGGTCCTTGTTGGCATAGGGCAGCTTGTGCAGGACATAGCGCATCGCATTGAGCCGCGCGCGCTTCTTGCAGTCGCTCTTGACCACCGTCCACGGTGAGTCCGCGGTGTCGGTGTCGAAGAACATCGCCTCCTTGGCGCGGGTGTAGTCGTCCCATTTGTCGAGCGAGGCCAAGTCGATCGGGCTCAGCTTCCACTGCTTGAGCGGATGGAGCTTGCGCTCGCGGAAGCGGCGGCGCTGCTCCTTGCGGCTGACACTGAACCAGAACTTGATCAGGTGGATGCCGCTTCGCACCAGGTTGCGCTCGAACTCCGGGGCCTGGCGCATGAACTCGTGGTACTCGTGCTCGCTGCAGAAGCCCATCACCCGCTCGACGCCGGCACGGTTGTACCAGGAGCGGTCGAACAGCACGATCTCGCCGGCAGTCGGCAGGTTGGACACGAAGCGCTGGAAGTACCACTGGCCGCGCTCGGACTCGGTGGGCTTCTCCAGCGCCACCACGCGCGCGCCGCGGGGGTTCAGGTGTTCCATGAAGCGCTTGATCGCGCCGCCCTTGCCGGCCGCGTCGCGGCCTTCGAACAGGATCACCACGCGCTGGCCGGTCTCCTTGACCCACGCCTGCAGCTTCAGCAGTTCCACCTGCAGCCGGAATTTCTGCCGCTCGTAGGTCGAGCGGCGAAGCAGGTATTTGTAGGGATAGCCGCCGTCGCGCCAGTCACCCGCGAGCACTTCGTCGGGATTCTCCTCGCCCTCCGGTCGTTGTGGCTTGGCCAGAAGCGCCAGGCGCAATGCCTCGCGATCATCGCTGTCGGCGCCTTCGACCAGTGCGCGCAGCGCCCGGGCGCGTTCGTTCACCGGGCGCGGGTCGCGCTCGATCATCTCCAGCGCGGCGCCGACCTGGGCGGTCTGGGCGCCCAACAGGGCGCGCCCGGCCACGGCGGCTTCGATCCCGGGCTCCTGGCGCGCTGCGATGACGTCGCCGCTGTCGACCAGTCGGAATTTGCCACGGTTACGGCCAGGCTTGCGGGGGCTCTGCGGCATGGGCGGTCTCCTCGTGCAAAAAGCCCAGAATAGCCCTCGCGAGGGCTGCTCGATTTGATCCGGATCAGTGCCCGCGACTGCGCTCGCGCTGGGCGTGGTTGCCCCAGGGCGACCTACGGCGCCAGCTTGCGCTTCAGCGCCCGCGCCAGTGGCGCCGGCAGTTTCGGCAGCGAACGCAGCACCCACGGCAGGACCTGGCGCTTGGCCGGGCTCAGGGATTCGGGGACCACGGCCTCGATCAGGTGCGGGCCCGGATGCGCCAGCGCGTACTCGAAGGCGCGGCAGAAGTCCTCGGCGGTGGCGGCGCGCGCGGCGTGCACGCCCATGCCCTGGGCGAGGCGGCAGAAATCGAGGGTGGGGCCCTTGAGGTCCAGCTGCGAGCGCGCCTTGGCGCCGATGCGCTCGGCACCGACGCGTTCGAGTTCGACATTGAGCACCGAGTAGGACGCGTTGTTGAAGATCACCGCGGTGATGTCCAGGTTCTCGCGCGCCATCGTCCATAGCGCCTGGATGGTGTACATCGCAGTGCCATCGCCGATCAGCGCCAGCACCGGGCGGTCCGGGCAGGCGATCGCCGCGCCGATCGACGCCGGCAGGCCCTGGCCGATGGCGCCGCCGGTCAGCGTGATCAGATCGTGGCGCGGGCAGCCGGCGGTCATCAGCGGCAGCATCAGGCCCGAGGTGATCGCCTCGTCGACCACGATGGCGCGCTCCGGCATCAGGTGGCCGATGGCCTTGCACACTTTCTCGGCGCTGAGCCTGCCGCGCGGCCGGCCGGGGCGCCCGGCGGGCTGCAAGGGCGGCTGCACGCTGTCGGCGCCGAGCGCGCGCGAGCGCCGCCAGGCTGCCGGCGGCGTCCTGCGCCGGCGTGGACAGCGTCTGCACCTGGCAGCCGGCGGGCGTGAGCTCGCTGGCCTTGCCGGGATAGGCGAAGAAGGACACCGGCGGCTTGGCATCGACCAGGATCAGGTGCCGGTAGCCGGCCAGCTGCACGCTGGCGAGCTCCGCGAGGTAGGCGATGCGCTCGATCGGCGGCAGTCCGGCGCCGCGCTCCAGCCGCGTCGGGAACACCTCCGAATAGAGCTTCGCGCCGCTCTGCGCGGCGATCTGCGCCGCCGCGCGCAGCGCCGGTTCACGCAGCGCGCGGCCGCCGAGCAGCAGCGCCGCCGGCTCGCCGGAGCGCAAGGCCGCGGCGACCGCCGCGACCGTCGCCTCGTCGGCCACCGCGGGCGCCGGCGCGGGCGGCGGCGGCGCCGGCACGCCGCCCTCGCCCCAGGACACGTCGGCCGGCAGGATCAGGGTGGCCACCTGGCCCGGCAGGCCGCGCGCTGCGGCCACCGCATCGACGGCGTCGCGGCACAGTTCGGCGGTCGATTTCGAGGTGCGCACGAAGCCCGGCGAGACATTGCGCGCCACGGTCTCGATATCCGACTGCAGCTGCGCGTCGAGTGGCACGTGGTAGGTCGCGTGGTCGCCGACGATGTTGACGATGGGCACCTTGCCCTTGCGCGCGTTGTGCAGGTTCGCGAGGCCGTTGCCGAGGCCGCAGCCGAGGTGCAGCAGGGTCGCCGCGGGCTTGTCCGCCATCCGCGCGTAGCCGTCCGCGGCGCCGGTGGCGACGCCTTCGAACAAGGCCAGCACGGCGCGCATCCGCGGCTCGTCGTCGAGCGCGGCGACGAAGTGCATCTCGCTGGTGCCGGGGTTGCTGAAGCACACCGTGACGCCGGCATCGGCGAGGGTCTGCATCAGGGCTTGGGCGCCGTTGGGCATCGGGATTCTCCTTTGGTTGCTGAGATTATCGTTCAGCGCGAGGGCGACCGGTGCCGCGATGGCTCCCTCCCCGATGTCGGGGAGGGTTGGGGAGGGGTTAGGCAAAAACGCCGCACAAGCGGCGATCATGGCCCCCGCGACATTCGTCCTTGCGGGTGGCAGCGGGCCATGATCGTTGCGATTTCAGCCGCCGTCCATCTGGTCGGCGCCGATGTCGGCAAGGCGGATGACGCCGGTCAGCGCCATGGTGTTGGCGAGTTCGCGGCGCCAGATGTCGAGCATCGATGCCAGCCCGGCGCACCCGCCGCCGGCCAGCGCCCACACCCACGGCCGCCCGATCAGCGCGCCGCGCGCACCGAGCGCCAGCGCGCGGTAAAGGTCCATGCCGCTGCGCAATCCGCCGTCGACCAGCACCTCGGTACGTGCGCCAACCGCTTGCGCGATCGCCGGCAGCATCGACGCGGTCGATGGCGCGCCATCCAGCTGGCGGCCGCCGTGGTTGGACACGATCAGGCCATCCACACCCACGCCGACCGCCGCCTGCGCGTCGGCCACGTCGAGCAGGCCCTTGAGCACCAGCTTGCCGCGCCACAGGCCGCGCAGCCATTCGATGTCGCGCCAGGTGACGCCGGGATCGAACTGCGAGTCGATCCAGGCGCGGAAGGTGTCGAGGTCGCGCGCCGCCGGAACGTGCTCGCCGAGGTTGCCGAAGGCGTGCGGCTTGCCGCGCAGGCCGACATCGAGGATCCATCCCGGGCGCGCGAGCAGTTGCGAGATCCGCGCGAGCTTCGGGCGCAGGCCCGGAAACCCGAGGCCATGGCGCGTATCGCGGTGGCGCATGCCGGCGAGCGGCAAATCGACGGTGAACAGCAGCGTGCGGCAGCCGCTGGCCCAGACCCGCTCCAGCAGCGTCTGCACCAGCGCGCGGTCGCGCAGCATGTAGAGCTGGAACCAGCAGGGCGCGCCGGCCGCGGCGATCACCTCGTCGTAGCTGCAGATGCCGACGGTCGACAGCGTGTAGGGCACGCCGGCCGCGCGCGCGACGGTCGCCGCCTGCGCCTCGCCGCGGCGCGCCATCATCCCGGCCAGGCCGATCGGCGCCAGCGCCAGCGGCAGCGCGCAGCGCTCGCCGAGCAGCGTCGCCCCGGTGTCGATGCCCGAGACATCCACCAGCACCCGCTGGCGCAGCTTCAGGCGCGCCCAGTCGGCGGTGTTTGCGCCAAGCGTCTGCTCGGCGCCGGCGCCGCCGTCGACGTAATCGGCCAGGAAGCCCGGCAGGCGCCGGCGCGCCAGGCGCTGGTAGTCGTCGGGGGTGACGGGGGTCTGCGCGAACATGCGTCCTCAGCCCCCGCCGCGCAGCGCGCGCACCGCGGCGTGCGCGGTCAGGATGCAGCCCGGCAGGAAAGTGCCTTCCAGCGAGCGCTTGCCGTTCGAATTGCCGCCGCCGAAGCCGGCCGCCTCGCCGACACAGTACAGCCCCGGGACCGGCGCGTCGTGTGCATCGAGCACGCGGCTGGCGAGGTCCGTGCGCAGTCCGCCGAGGCTCTTGCGCGTGGTCAGCTGGGTGCGGATGGCGATGAACGGGCCGGCGCCGCGCAGCTGCAGCGGCTTCGGCGCGCAGGTGCGCAGGCGGTCGGACGGCCACTGGCGGGCGTGCAGGATGCGCCGGATCTGGTCGTCGTTGGTCAGGCGTGCGCCGGCGGCGAAGTTGGCGTCGAAGGCGTCCACCGTGGCCTGCAGCCGCGCGGGGTCGACATCGTGCGAGCAGGTGAGCGCGTTCATCTTTGCGGCCAGCCCGGCGAGCGTGTCGTCGACCAGGAAATCCGCACTCTCGCGCCGCATCTGGCGCACCAGGCGGTGATTGCCCAGGAAGGTCTCGATCAGGAAGCGGCCGAACTGGCGGTCGCGGATGCGCTGGTTGTGCTCGGCGCCGGAGATCGCGAACTCCTTCGCCGCGATGCGCCAGTTGAGCAGCTGCCACGTCCAAGGCTTTTCCAGCTCGGCAACGCGCTGGCACAGCCAGTGGGTGTCGAAGCCGGTGACCAGCGGTTCGGGGCCGATGCGCTCGCCGCGATGATCCAGCCACAACGCCGACTTGCACGGGATGGTCGACAGCCCGTGGCCTTCGAAATGCGGAAACGGGTGCGGGAAGCCGGCGGCGTAGTTCCACATCTCGCCGGCGGCGACGATCTGGCCGCCGAAACGGTCGGCGACCTCGTGGTGCAGCCTCCCATCCGCGAATGGGTGCGCGCCATTGAGCATGGTTGCCGGCATCGGCCGTCCTTCCGGCCAGTTGGCACGGCACTCCGCGTGCCCGCCGTTGATGCCGCCCATCGCCAGCACCACGTTCGGTGCGCTGAGGACGATCTCGGCGCCGCTGGTCTCGTCGACGGCCCGGGCGCCGCAGACGCGGCCGTTGGCGTGTTCCAGCGCGGTCACCCGATGGCCATGCAGCAGCCGGAGTTTGCCGCCGCTGTCCGCGCGCCGGAGCGCCTTGGTCAGCTGCAGCACCAGCTGGCGCGAGGTGCCCCAGACGATGTGGTAGCGCGGCAGCGAGTTGCCATCGCCCAGGCGCCCGCGTTCCACCCAGTTCACCGCCGGCATGAAGCTGATGCCGTGCGCCGAGCAGCCAGTCGTGCACCTCCGGCCGCGAGCGTTCGACGTAATGCTTCGCCCAGGCCAGCGACCAGCGGTCGGCCGGATCCACTTCGCCGAAGCGCAGCCAGTCGCGCAGCGCCACCTCCGGCGTGTCGGGGATGCGCATGCGCTGCTGCAGCGGCGTGCCGACCAGCGCCATGCCGCCGAAGGCCCAGCGCGCCAGGCCGCCGAAGCGCTCCGGCGAGTCGCGGTCGACGATGGTCACGCGCATCCCGGCGCGCAGCGCACCGAGCGCGGTCACGATGCCGGCGAGACCGCCGCCGATCACGAGGACATCGCTGGCGTTCGAGTTCATCGGGCGGCTGCTCGCTGCGGCGGGTGCGGTCGAGTATAGGAAGGGAGTGGGGGGAGCGGGGGCAGGGGGCGGGGCCGGTTGCTCCTGGCGGCGGGGCCGGTTGTGGGTTCTGGGTTGTGGGCAGCAGCAAGGCTCGCTCGCCGCGGGACCTGTGGGAGTCGACTCTGTCGGCGAACTTTCCAGCAGACGCCAGCAAGCGATAGCGGCTCAAGCCGCTCTGGCAGAGCATGATTCAAATAAAGGGCATTTGTCCGCAAAGGACGCAAAGGACGCAAAGCAGAGCCAAATCCATTGCCGGACATGCGGGGGCGTGGGGATGCTGCGCAAACCAAGACGCCGTCTTTGCGTCCTTTGCGGAAAAAAGGCAGGCAAGGGTACGCGACAGTTCGATGCGCGAATAAGTGGACCGGCAGGGGCGACAGGGAGTCCCACTGGGCTACCGGTACGCCGGCACTTGCTGCCCACAACCCACAACCCACAACCCACAACCCGCAACCTGCCCCCCCTCACTCCCGCGTCTTCAACACCTCGACCAGGTCCAGGTGGCGCACGCGCCAGATGACGATCAGCGCGGAGGCGAGCGCGGCGACGAGCACGACGAGGGTGGCGCTGGCGAAGGTCTCGGTGGAGAGGTGCGCGGGGACGCGGTAGAGCTCGCTCTGCAGGCCGGCGACGATCACCTGGGCGAGCCCTGCGCCGACCAGCCAGCCGGCGGGGATCGCGGCGAAGGTCAGCAGCGCGAGTTCGCCGACCAGGATGTAGGCCACCTCGCCGCGGGTGAAGCCGAGCACGCGCAAGCTGGCGAGCTCGCGGCCGCGCTCGCCAAGCGCGATGCGCGCGGTGTTGTAGAGCACGCCGAAGGCGATCAGGCCGGCGAGCAGGGTGGCGATGAAGGTGAAGATCAGCAGCGACTCGGCCATCGTCGAGTAGAAGTTCTGGATCGCCGCCTTGCGCGAGCCGACCGCCGAGACGCCGGGGCGATCTTCCAGCAGGCGGTAAAGCTCGTCTTCAAAGCGCGGGTCGATCAGCAGCAGCGCGCTCGACACGCGCTCGCCCTCGCCGAGCAGGCGGTTCAGCGCGTCCAGTTCCATGTAGGCGTTGATGCCGATGAATTCGCGCACGGTGCCCGCCACCGGCACGCGGAAGTGCCGGCGCGCGCCCTGCAACTGTTCCACCTCGACCAGGTCGCCGCGGCGCACGCCGAGCATGGTGGCGAGGTACTCGGTCAGCAGCAGGCCACCGCGCGGCATGCTCTGCGGCTTGCCGTGGACGTCGAGCACACGCTTCTGCCGCGCGCCTTCCGGCAGGCCTTCCAGGCCGGTCAGCACGCCCACGCGCAGGCGTACGCCGACGCTGCGCACGCCCTCGACCGAGAGCACCCCGGGCAGGGTGGCGATCTCGGCCAGCGCGTCATAGCCTTCGGGCTCGACGAAGCCCACCGCCAGGTCGTTGCGCTGCGCCAGCGCGAACTGCTGGTCGACCATGAAGTTCAGCGCGTCCTGCTGGAACATGCCGATGGTCAGCACGCCGCTCGCAAGTGCGATGCCGAACACCGTGGCCAGCGCCTTGACCGGCCGGCGCGACAGCGAGCGCAGGATCATTCGCGTGGGCTGGTCCAGCCAGCGCCGCGGCAGCACCCGTTCCAGCGAGGTGGCGCGATAGCGCGGCGGCGCCTCGGGGCGCATTGCCTCGGCCGGCGGCAGGCGCGCGGCGCGCACCAGCGCGAAGGCCGCGCCGGACAGCGCTGCCGCGAGCGAGATGCCCACCGCGCTGGCCACCGAGACGGGCTCGAGCACGAAATCGAGGTAGGGGAAACGGTAGAAGCTCATGTACAGATTGCCGAGCAGCCGCCCGAGCCAGATACCCCCGGCGATGCCCGTGAGCGAGCCGAGCGCCACCACCACGCCGACCATCGCGCCGTAGTGCCGGCCGATCGCCGCGTTGTCGTAGCCGAAGGCCTTCAGGATCGCGATCTGGTCGCGCTGGGTGGCGATCAGACGGCTGAACACCACGTTGAGCAGGAAGGCCGCGACCGACATGAACACCGCCGGGAACACCGTCGCCATGGTCTTCAGCTGGTCGAACTCGGCTGACAGGAACTTGTGGCTCAACTGGTCGACGCGCCCGATTGCGCCGAGGCCGCCCCAGGGTTCCAGGATCGGATCCAGCCGCTCGATCACCCGTTCCGTTTGTGCGCCCGGCGCCAGGCTCAGCGCCACGCTGTTGAACGCACCGTCCATGCCGTAGGCCGCCTCCAGCGCGCGCCGCCCGATCCAGGCGATCGCGAAGCGCTCGAAGTCCGGGAAGGCCGCGCCGGCCTGGATCTGGTAGACGTATTCCGGGCTGATCGCGATACCGACCACGCGGTAGCGCTCCATCCGCCCGGCGACCACCGCGCTCAGTTCGCCTCCGGGTTCGATCCCGTGCGCGGTGGCGAAGGCCTCGCCGAGCACGATTTCCTGCTGCGCATAGGGCTCGGGCAGTCGCCCGGCGCGCAGGTACAGCCGGTTCAGCGGCTTCGGCCCCACATCCGGCAGCGACAGCAGGAGTCCACGGACCGGATCGTCGAAGCCTTCCAGGCGGATGCGCATCGGCGCCTGGATGCCGAGGTCGACACTGCCGACGCCATCGATCGCCGCGATCTCCTCGCCCACCGACAGCGGCGCGCGCTTGAGGCCCGCGAACACGTCGGCGAAACCGTACTCCAGGTAGAACCGCGCCCGCGTCGCCGTCAGCGACTCCAGGTTCGAGATCGACATCAGATACGTCGCGATCCCACTCGCCATCACCAGCACGATCGCCAGCACCTGGCTGCGGACGTGCCAGAGGTCGCGGAGGAGTTTGCGGTTCAAGGCGCGCATTGCGGGCTGATCCAGGTCAGCCGGTGTGCGGGTGAAACGTCAAAGGTAAAACGTCAATGGGCACAGCGCTCCGGGTTGACGTTTCACGTTTCACGTTTGACTGCCTCACCACGAAATCTCCCCCGCCTTGCGCCTTGCCGTATTCCGCTCCACGCTGACGATCCGACCGTCCGACAGGTGGATCACGCGATGGGCCATGGCGGCGATGCCGGCGTTGTGAGTGATCACCACGGTGGTGGTGCCGAGGCGCTGGTTGACCTCGGACAGGGCTTCCAGGACGCGCACGCCGGTTTCCGAATCGAGCGCGCCGGTGGGTTCGTCGCACAACAGCACCTCGGGCTGCTTGGCGATCGCGCGGGCGATGGCGACGCGCTGCTGCTGGCCACCGGAAAGCTGCGCCGGGAAGGCGTCGACGCGGTCGCCGAGGCCGACCAGCGCGAGCGCTTCGGCGGCGTTCATCGGGTGGCTCGCGATCTCGGTGACCACCTCCACGTTCTCGCGCGCGGTCAGCGAGGGGATCAGGTTGTAGAACTGGAACACGAAGCCCACGTGCTCGCGCCGGAAGCGCGTCAGTGCCTCCTCATCGGCCGCCGACAGGTCGTGGTCGCGGTAGCGCACGTTCCCCGCGCTCGGCACATCGAGGCCGCCAAGGATGTTCAGCAGGGTCGACTTGCCGCTGCCCGAAGGCCCCAGCAGCACCACGAACTCGCCGGCGTAGAGATCCAGGTCGACCCCGCGCAGCGCATGGATCTCCACCTCGCCGGTGCGGTAGACCTTGGTCAGCCCGCGGGCGGAAAAGACGGTTTCGGGCTCGCTCATGGCCGCAGTTTACGGCGATCCGTGGCCGGTTAAACGCGGAGACGCAGCCAGTGAAACGCGGAGACGCAGAGGACGCAGAGAAAAGCATGAGCAGGCGCGGGGCGAGAAAATGACTTGTGGTGCGGCGAAAGAACGGGCTGGGCTCTCTCCGCGCCCTTTGCGGCTCCGCGTTTGGATGGCCACGAGGTTGTCCGTATCAGCGTAGCCCGGTGTACGCGCGCAGCGTGTTCACCGGGTACTTGCCGCAAGCACCCGGTGAGCAGCTGGCGCTGCACACCGGGCTACGCGAACTTGCTGCCAGCCGATCGACTCTGCTTCTCTCCGCGCTCTCTGCGTCTCCGCGTTTAACCGGCCCCGGCATTGCCTCAATACCGCCAGCGCAGTTGCAGCCAGCTGATACGGTCCTGGTAGTCCAGGTTGGTGACGCCGGTGGGACCGATGATCAGGTGCGTGGTGCGCTCGTCGAGGACGTTGTCTACGCCCAGGCGCAGGTCGAGGTCCGGGTGCAGCCAGCCCTTGACCACGAGGTTGAGGTCCACCCGGTCGTATTCGCCGCTGCCGGCGATCACCGCGTCGCGCGCGCCGACATGGTTCCAGGCCACGCCCAGCGAGGCATGGTCGAGCATGCGCCAGACCACCGCCAGGTTGCCGGTCAGGCGCGGCGTGGCGCCCGACGGTTCGCTGCGCAGCTGCGCATTGCGGTTGGCCTCGGCGTCGACATGGCTGAGCGTCGCATCGACGCGCAGGCGCTCGCCGATGTGCTGGCTCCATTCCAGTTCCAGACCATCGGATCGCGCGCTGGCGACATTGCCGAAGCCACGGATCCGTGGATCGAGGAAGATCATGTCGGACAGCCGCGACTGGTACAGCGTGGCGCGCAGCGTGCGCCCTGGCTTGCGATGGATGTAGCTGACCTCGGTGGTGGCGTTGACTTCGAAATCGAGGTCGGTGCCGGGAATGGTGTACAACTCGAAGAAAGTCGGCGCGCGGTGTCCCTGCGCATATTGCGCCTTCAGTACGTGGCCTTCGGCGGGCTGCCAGACCAGCGAGGCGCGCGGGGTGAGCCGGGTGCCGACGTCGCGGTTGTCGTCCCAGCGGGCCCCCAGGGTCAGCTGCAGGTCTTCCTGCAGCGCGATCTGGTCCTGCAGATAGGCGCTGAGGACTTCGCGCCGCTCACCGGTGACGCGGAGCAGGATCGGCGGCAGGCCCGGCGGACCGGCGCCGCGGAAGGTCGCGAGATCGATGTCCCCGTGCATGTAGGAAATGCCGGCCAGCCACTGCTGGTTGGACCAGCCGCTCCATGCCAGTTCGCCCCCGCCGCGCAGTTCCGTGCCCTCGAACACCAGGTCGACGCTGCCCTGCTGCGTGCGCAGTTCGCCGGTGTAGTAGCGGTTGTCGAGGTGCTGTGCATGGCCGCGCAGTTCCAGCCCGTTGCCGAAGTCGTGGGCGTACTCGCCGGCAATGGTCCAGGAGGAGTCTTCGAAGCCCGGATCCGGGGGGGCGCCGCTGATGCGGCCGATGTCGCGCATCTCGCCCTGGGCCAGCAGGCGCAGGTCGCCGCGGGCAAGCTGGAGCACGCCGCTGCGACGGTCCTCGCCCGCCTGGCGCGTGCCCGGCAGCACCACGTCGTCGCTGGCGAGCGCGGCGAAGCTGCCGCTGTAGCGCCAGTCGCCGATCTCGCCCGCGTGCAGCCAGTGGGCCTCGCGTGCGCCGTGGTCGTCCACGCCGGCCTCGACGAAGCGCCCCTCCTGGCGGGTGACGATGTTGAGCAGACCCTGGAAGGCGTAGTCGCCGTACAGCACCGATCCGGGGCCGCGCACGAACTCGATGCGCTCGACATGCGCGATCGGCAGGAACAGCGCGGCACCGTTGCTGCCGATGTCCTCGCGGCCGATCGGGAAGCCGTTCAGCAGGATCTGGATGCTGCCGGAGTTGAAAGGGAACTGGATGCCGCGCGCGGTCAGCGTGGGGTTGCCCCGGCCATCGAGCTCGATCTGCACGCCGGGCACCTGCGCCAGCGCCTCCCACACCGTGCGCACGCCGGTCGCGATGAGCTGCTCGCCCTCGAGTACGCTGACCATGCCCGGGACGAAATCGCGGTTCATCCGCGTGCGGGTGGCGATCGCCGTCTCCTGCTCCAGCGTCGCCATCAGCTCGGCGTAGGCGGCATCGTCTTCCGCCTGCGCCGCCAGTGCCGGCGAGATCGCCAGCAGCGCGCATGCAAGGGCGCAAGGCCGGCGGATCATGACGCGACCTCGCCGGCGCCCGAGCGCAGCACGCTGGATCGCTCGCCCGCGATCAGGTCGTGCACTTCGCCGCGGTCGCGCCCGCCATGCTTGGCGGCGTACAGCAGCCCGTCGGCCAGGGTGAGCGCCGCATCCGCCGAGGCGCCGGGGGTGGCGACGGTAGTGACCGCGCCGATGCTGATGCTGACGAACAGGCTGCTCTCCGAGCGTGCATGCGGGATCTGCAGCGCGTGCACTGCGTCCAGCGCTCGTTGCACCTGCAGCGCGCCGCCGCCGCTGCCGGTCAGCAGCAGCGCAAACTCCTCGCCGCCGTAGCGCGCGGCGAGGTCTTCGCCGCGGCTGAAGGTGGCATGCAGGGCGCCCGCCACCCGTCGCAGGCATTCATCGCCCGGACTGTGCCCGTAGTAGTCGTTGTAGCGCTTGAAGTGGTCCACATCGAGCAGCATCAGCGTCAGCGGCAGTCCGTTGCGCTGCGCCGCATGCCAGCTGCGGCTCAGTTCCTGGTCGAAACGGCGACGATTGGCGATGCCGGTCAGGCCGTCCATCGCGGCATGCTCCTCGAGCAGGTCGCGCTGGCGCTTGAGTTCGATGTGGGTGCGCACCCGGGCGCGCACGATGGCCGGACTGATCGGCTTGAGGATGTAGTCGACGGCGCCAAGCGCGAAGCCGCGCTCCTCGTCCTCCAGTTCGGTCATCGCGGTGACGAAGATCACCGGGATGTGCTGGGTGCGCGGTTCGGCCTTGAGCCAGCGCAGGCAGTCGAAGCCGTCCATGCCGGGCATCACCACATCCAGCAGGATCAGGTCGGGGGATGATTCCAGCGCCAGCTCCAGCGCACGCGCGGCGCTGGTGGCGAAGTTCAGCGCGAAGCCG
Organism: Rhodanobacteraceae bacterium; assembly: GCA_016713135.1. Classification (NCBI taxonomy): domain Bacteria; kingdom Pseudomonadati; phylum Pseudomonadota; class Gammaproteobacteria; order Lysobacterales; family Rhodanobacteraceae; species Rhodanobacteraceae bacterium. Next base: position 105,813 of record JADJPR010000007.1, read on the forward strand.
GGCAGGGCCTCGGCCAGCACCTGGATGTTGGCTGGCTCGTCGTCGACGATCAGGACACGCGGCGCAGCGGCTTGGGCGGTCTTCAGCATGACGGTGACTCCGCTTGGATGCGAGGTGCCAGCCGGGCCAGTTCGCGCGCTGCCTCGGGGTAGTCGAGGGCGTCGATGGACTGGCCGACCGGGTGCAGCGCCGCCTGCAGTGGCGGCTCCAGCGCAGCACGCAGCTGCTCGTATTCCTGCCTGGCGGACAGGCTATTGCCGGCGAGCGCGGTTGCCAAGCGTTGCAATGCTGCCGCTGGTCGGCTGGCGTCGCCATTCGCTGGCGTACTGGCGGCCGGGACGGGCTCGGGAATCTGCGCGCTGGCGATCTCCTGCAGCGCCGCGTCCAGCTCGGCCAGCGCTGCGGGATTGCCCTGTCCCTGCTGCCCCGCGAGTTCCAGCGCACCCGCGGCGGCGGCCACCCGATTCATCCCGAGCGTCGCGGAGGTGCCCTTGAGCGCATGCGCCAGCTCGCGCGCCGCGCTCCATTCGCCGGCGGCGGCGAATGCTGCCAGGCGCGCGGCTGCATCGCCCTGGCGCTGGCGGAAATCCGCGACCAGCCGCCACAGCAGCGCCTGCTTGCCATTGACCCGCGCGAGCGCTGCCGGGACGTCGATGCCGGGGAGGGTGGGGGAGCAGCAGAAGCGGGGCAGGGGGCGGGGGCGAGGGGATGGGCTTGAGGCCCGTCGTGACCTTAGGGCGCGTCATGGCGTTGTGGCTCGTCAGCGGGCCGAAGTCGGGCCCCTGCCCCCTGCCCCTTGCCCCGCTTTCGCAACTCCCGCCTTCTCCACTCCCGCCCAGCCAACGCCCCAGCACCCGCACCAGCTCGGCCTCGTCGATCGGCTTGGCGAGGTAGTCGTCCATCCCGGCGTCGAGGAAGCGCTGGCGGTCGCCGAGCATCGCGTGGGCGGTCAGCGCGACCACCGGTATGCGCGCGAAACCGGGCAGCTGGCGCAGGCGCTGGGTGGTTTCGATGCCGTCCAGGCCCGGCATCTGGATATCCATCAGTACCAGGTCGAAGGGCTGGCGGCGCGCCAGTTCCAGCGCCTCCACGCCGCCAGGCGCCACGGTGGCCTGGATGCCGATGCCTGCCAGCAGCTCGCGCGCGACCATCCGGTTGATCTCGTTGTCCTCGACCAGCAGCAGGCGCGTGGCGGGATCGAAGCCGCCCGGGGCCGGGGCGGGAGCATGGACCTGGCGCGCCTGGCCCGGGGTGCGGTCGAGCGCCTGCATCGCGGCGTCGAACAGGGTCGACGGGCTGACCGGCTTGTGCAGGAACACGTCGATGCCGGCCGCCTGCGCGGTGCGCATCAGGTCTTCGCCGCCGAAGGCCGTGACCATCAGGGTGGCCGGCACGCGGATGCCGCGCGCCTTGAGTTCGCGCACTGCCGCGATCCCGTCGATCCCGGGCAGGCGCCAGTCGAGCACCAGCAGGTCGAAGGGCGGGTCGGCGGCGGCCAGGGACTCAATCGCGCGTTCGCCCGATTCCGCCAGCATGACGTCGAAGCGCAGGGCTTCCAGCATGCCGCCGAAGACCTCGCGCGTGGTCGGGTTGTCGTCCACCACCAGCGCGCGCAAACCGCTTGGTGCGCGCGCCGCCGGCGCGGCTTCGGGACCGATGCCGAAGCTCGCGGTGAACCAGAAGCGGCTGCCCTTGCCGGGTTCGCTGTCGGCGCCGATCTCGCCGCCCATCAGCTCGACCAGGCGTTTGCAGATGGCCAGCCCCAGGCCCACGCCGCCATGCTTGCGGGTGTCCGATTCGTCGACCTGGGTGAATGGCTGAAACAGCCGTGCGAGGTCGCCCGCCGCGATGCCGATCCCGCTGTCGCTGACGTCGAAGCGCAGCCAGGCGCGCCCGTCCAGCCGCTGCGACAGGCCGATCTCGACCAGCACTTGGCCCTGTTCGGTGAATTTGAGCGCGTTGGTGGTCAGGTTGACCAGCAGCTGCTGCAGCCGCACCGGATCGCCGACCAGCTGCGGCGGGATCTCCGGCGCGACCATGAACAGCAGGTCCAGGCCCTTCGCCCGGGCGCGATCGCCCACCACCGCCGAGACATCGGTCAGCACGTCGTCGAGGCGGAATGGCCGGCTCTCGATCTTCAGCTTGCCTGCCTCGATGCGGGAAAGGTCGAGGATGTCGTTGATCACGCCCAGCAGCATCCGCGCCGAGGAGGTGAGCTGCTGCAGCAGGCCCTGCTGGCGCCCGTCGAGCGCGGTGCGCCCGAGCAGCGTGGCCATGCCGATCACCGCATTCATCGGCGTGCGGATCTCGTGGCTCGTGTTGGCCAGGAACTGGCTCTTCGCCCGGTTGGCGGCCTCGGCCTGGTCGCGCGCGGTCTCCAGTTCGCGGGTGAAGGCCTCGCGCTCGGCGGCCAGCGCGCGTTCGGCCGCCTGGCGCCGCTCGCTGCTGCGCTCGCGCGCCGCCAGCGAGGCCACCAGCAGCAGGCCGATCACCGCCGCCATCGCCGCCAGCAGCAGGCCCTGCGCCAGCAGTTGCCCGCGCACATCCTGGATCAGCCCGGCGGCGAACTGGCGGTCGACCAGGAAATGCGCGATGCCGAGCAGTTCGCCACTGTCGCGGTCGTAGATTTCGACGTCCACGCTATGGTGTCGCGATTCGTCCTGCTGCAGGCGGCGGTCGAGGCTGCCCGGCGGCGCATCGACGGTGTCGTAGTCCAGCTCGATGCCGATGTCGGCGAAGAAGGGCGCGTCGCGCTCGGGGTTGCGCAGCAGCAGCAACTGGTCGATCACCGCGCCCAGCTCGCGCCGTCGCGCTTCGTCGCCCTCGCGCGCCAGCGCACCCGCGAGCGCCGCCGCCTGCGACTGCGCCAATACCTGCGCCTGCTGCGCCGCCTCATGCTCCAGTCGTGGATGCAGCGCCAGGGTCCAGTAGCCGAACAGCGCCGCCTCCAGCATCAGCGTCAGCAAGAGGAAAACCAGCGCAACGACGGTGGAGTAGCGGCGCGTCATCGATGCACCTTCGCCACCTTCATGAAGAAAGGCTTGAACTCGATGCCGCTGGCCCGCAGCGTGCTCTGGTTGAGGTAGGGCAGGACCTTGGCCTCGATCGACACCCCGGCGAGCACGCCGCGTTCGACATCGCCTTCGAAAGGGGAGTACAGGATCACGCCGTGGCGCACGCTCCAGGCGACCAGGCGGTCGAGGTCGTTTGCCGCCACCGGCGTGGCCAGGAACAGCGCCACCGGCGGCGCGGTGTCCTCGCCGAGGACGCGCTCGTGGCGGATGGCGAATTGCGGCCCGCGGCTCGCGACGCCTTCGGGCGCAATCAGCGGCGCCACTTCGTCGAGGACAGGCTCGGTGGCCGCGAAGATCGCGACGTCGATCCGGCCATCGCCGCTCGCCTTGCTTTCCAGGGCGACGTCCGCCAGCAGCAGGGTGCGGAACACCCGGGCACCGGTGCGCACACGGCGCTCGTCCTGGCTGTCGGCACGCGCGCTTGCGGCGGCCAGTCCCAGACCCAGTGCGCACACCAGCAGCGCCGCCGCCGCCGCGAGGCTGAAGCGCCGGCGGGCGGAGGCAGGGGAGCTGGCATGGGCCGGTACGCTGGGGAGCACGGGCAAGTCTGGGCCGGGCGCTGCGGGACACGCCATAATCGCCCGCAATCGTGGAGAAACAAGGGAGCCGTGGCAGCGTTGGCAACTTCCGCAGCCCCGCATGCGCGCGTGCTGGTGGTCGAGGACGACCCGATCCTCGCGGCCATCATCGCCGACGCGCTGCAGGGCGAGGGCTACGCGGTGGACGTCCTGCACGATGGTGCTGCGGTGGCTGCGCATGTGCGTCGCCAGCCGCCGCAGGCGGTGCTGCTGGACCTCGGCCTGCCCGGGCGCGACGGCATCGCGGTCTGCCGCGAACTGCGCACCTTTTCCACCGTGCCGCTGATCATGGTCACCGCGCGCGCGGATTCGTCCGACCGCATGCATGGCCTCGACACCGGCGCCGACGACTACCTGTGCAAGCCCTTCGAGCCCGGCGAATTGATCGCCCGCCTGCGCGCCCTGCTGCGCCGTGCGCAGCAATGGCAGGGCGCGGCGGAACCCACGCCGCCGCTGCGCATCGATGCCGAGGCGATGCAGGCCAGCGTGCACGGCCTGCCGGTGGCGCTGACCCCGATCGAATTCCGCCTGCTGCACACCCTGTCGCAGCACCCCGGCCGGGTCTACACCCGCGCGCAACTGCTCGATTGCATCTACAGCGCCGACCACGTGGTCAACGACCGCACCGTCGACAGCCACATCAAGAACCTCCGCCGCAAGCTGGTCGAGGCCGGGCTGGCGGACCCGCTGGGCGCGGTCTACGGGATCGGCTATCGGTTTATTGCGGGATGATTGTGGCGGTATGTGTGCTGCCGGGCGCGGAGGTCAAACGTGAAACGTGAAACGTCAATGTGCGTGGGGCCAATTGACGTTTTACGTTTGACGTTTGACCCTGGCGCGAGCGGCTCGATCACCCGCGCGACAGCCACGCGTTCCCCGCTAGACTCCGCCCATGACGCAGGCTGACATCAACCCCAAGGATCCGGTGATCGAGGTCAATGGCCTGGTGACCTATTTCGGTCGCCGGCGGATCCTCGACAAGGTCGACTTCGTGGTCCAGCCGGGCGAGATCCGGGTGATCATGGGTGGCTCGGGATCGGGCAAGTCGACCCTGCTGCGGCATTTGCTCGGGCTGCTGACGCCGGCCGAGGGCTCCATCCGCGTGCTCGGGCGCGACATCAATCGGCTGTCGCCGTTGCAGCGCCTGGCGTTCAAGCGCGAGATCGGCGTCAGCTTCCAGGGCGGCGCGCTGTTCACCTCGATGAGCGTGGGCGAGAACGTGGCGCTGCCGCTGCGCGAGCACTTCAAGCTGGACGAGAACACCATCCGCATCATGTCGCGGCTGAAACTTGAGGTGGTCAACCTCGGCGGCTTCCAGGACCTGATGCCTAGCCAGCTCTCCGGCGGCATGATCAAGCGCGCCGCGCTGGCGCGCGCGATCGTCATGGATCCGCAGCTGCTGTTCTTCGACGAGCCCTCGGCGGGCCTGGACCCGGTGGTCTCGGCCGAACTCGACGAACTGATCCTGAAACTGCGCGACGCCATGCGCATGAGCATCGTGGTGGTCACCCACGAACTCGACAGCGCGTTCAAGATCGCCGACCGCATCACCGTGCTGGATCAAGGCAAGGTGCTGATGACCGGCACCGTGCCCGAGGTCAAGGGCAGCGACAACCAGCGCATCCAGGACCTGCTCAACCGCCGCCCGCGGCATGTCGAGGTCAATGTGGATGAGTACCTGGCGCGGCTGACGGGAAGCGATGAGGATCTGTGAGGTCAGGAGCGGGGCTGGGGCGAGTGCGCGGCGGGGGCGCGCGCGGCCCCGGCCGCCGGCGGGCGCAGATCCCAGGCGCACGCCGTGCCGCGCGGAAGTTGGCCTCGGACGCGTGCGCACTCGCCCCAGCCCCCAGCCCCGCATACGGATGCGGCCGGCTGGCCCCAGCCCGCATCACCGCCCCTGTGGCAGAATCGCCGAATGAACCAGGGAACGCCGACGCGTGAAGCGTGAGAACGTCAACTATTTCCTGACCGGAGTGGTTGCGCTGGTGGCGCTCGGGCTGCTGCTCGGCACGCTGTTCGTGATCACCGGTCGCAGTGGGCCCACCGACGACTACGTGGTCGAGTACCGCAATGTGGCGGGACTGGCTTTCGGCACACCGGTGTTCTACCAGGGCTATCGCATCGGCCAGATCGAGCGCATCACGCCGGAGCGCGAGGGCGACACCACGCGCTTCCGGGTCGACTTCTCGGTGCAGGACGGCTGGCAGATCCCGAAGGATTCGGTGGCGCAGCTGATGTCCTCGGGCCTGCTCTCGGATGTGTTCATCTCGATCCGTGAGGGTGAGGCCAAGGAACTGCTGGAACCGGGCTCCACCATCGAGGGCCGCGAGGCGGCAGACCTGTTCGGCGCCGTCGGCGAGTTGGCCGGCGAGGTCACCAGCCTGACGCGGGACGAGCTGACGCCGATGGTCGAGCGCCTTGGCGAGCGGCTGGAATCGATCAGCGGCAAGATCGACGAAGGCACGCCGCAACTGATCGAGAAGGCGGTGGAGCTGGTCGATCAGTTGAACGCCAGCGCTGCATCGCTGAAGAACATCCTGCGCCCGGACAATCAGGCGCATGTCGACCGTCTCCTCAGCGAATCGGGCGCCGCTGCTGCCAATGTGCGCCAGCTCACCGGCGACCTGGCGCAGACGCGCGAGCAGCTGAACTCGGTCCTTGCCGAGCTGGATGGCACGGTGAAGGAAAGCCGGCCCGAAGTGCGCCAGGCAATGGCCGACTTGCGCTTCACGCTGGATGCCATGGCCCAGCGCATCGACGCGATCACCTACAACCTGGAGTCGGCCAGCCGGCATTTCGATGAGTTCAGCCGGCAGATCCGCAAGGAGCCGCAGCGCCTGATCTTCGCGCCGCAGGCCGACCAGCTTCCAGACGAGGGCAAGTGATGCGCAGGCAGGCAATCCGAGGTTGGCTGGCCGCGAGCATGCTGCTCGTGCTGACGGCGTGCAGCGCGCCCGAGGCGGTGCCCGATTTCCGTTACTACCGGCTGGCGCCCGCCAGCGCCGTCGAGCCTTTGCACAAGCCCCTGCTGGACCAGCCGCTGGTGATCGAGAACTTCCGCGCCGACGGCGTGCACGGCGAGCGGCCGATCCTCTACGCCAACGATCCCGACAGCCTGAAGATCAGCCAGTACCATTACCAGCTGTGGAACGATCCGCCGCCGGTGATGGTCCAGCGCCGCATGCAGGAACTGCTCGCCGCGGCGCGCGTCTCGGACTATGTGACCGACCGCCTGGCGCCGCGTGTGTCGGCCTACCGGCTGAATGCGGCGATCTACCGCTTCGAGCGCGTGCTGGTCGATGGCCAGCCGACCGAGGCGGTGCTCGGGCTGCGCCTGCGACTGCAGGCCGATGCGGCCAGCATGCCGCTGGTTGAGCGCGATGAGCTGATCCGGGTGCCCGTGACGGGCACCCGCGTCGAGGACGCCGCCGTGGCGCTGTCTGCGGCGGTCGATCAGGTCGCGCGCCGTCTGATCGAGCAGCTGAAACAGCGCAAGCCTGACGCCTGAGCGGCGATGGACATATTGGCAACCCACCCCCATCGGCCACTGGGCGCGGCCCCGCGCATGGCTCTGGCCGTGATGGGTGTGGAGGTGTACGTGCGACGCCGCTTGCCGACGGCCCCCGCCGTTGCGGGATCGGCCCCCGAGGGCTGGCTGCAGGACACGCTCGCGCAGGCGATCGCGCGCGCGGCCGGACAGGCCGACGCCCGCGAGTGGTCGCGCCAGTGGCTGGCGCGCGGCCAGCCGCTGCCCGACCTGGCCGAACTGCGTGCGCGCCCCGCGGCCAAGCGTGCCTTGTGGCAATTGCTGCGCCGCCAGCGATGAGCGCGATTCTCAAGCCGCAGGTTCCGCATGTGCGGCCGATGCGCCTGGACGATCTTGTCGAGGTGCTCGCCATCGAGGTGCGCGCCTACGATTTCCCGTGGACCGACGGCGTCTTCCGCGACTGCTTCAAAGCCGGCTACGGATTGTGGGTGCTCGAGGGCGCCGACGGAATCGTGGGCTACGGCGTGCTCTCGGCAGCCGCGGGCGAGGCGCACATCCTGAACCTGTGCGTCTGCCCGCATCACCAGGGCCAGGGCCATGGTCGGCGCTTGCTCAACCGCCTGATCGACCTGGCGCGCTGGCACCAGGTGGAGCGGGTGTTCCTCGAAGTGCGCCCGTCCAACCACGCCGCCGTTGCGCTCTACCACCGCGCCGGTTTCTGCGAAATCGGCACCCGCCCGCGCTACTACCCCGCGCGCAACGGCCGCGAGGACGCAGTGGTGATGGCGCGCGAGTTGCTGGTGGGGCAGTAGAGGCGGGGGCACGGGGCACCGGAGCGTGGCGGTATCGGTTGCCCCGACGGGTGGAGGGCACGAGGCCACGAGGGCACGAGGGCACGCAAGAGCCGGTTCGGTGCAAGGGGGCGCTATTGCGTGCCCTCGTGCCCCGTGCCCCGTTTCCCGCTACTCCGCCGGCACGCTCAGCAGCTCATACGGCACATTGCTGCGGGTGAAACGGCCGCCTTCGGGGCCGCCGTAAGTGACGTCGAAGCTCAGGCGATTGCTGCCGGCCTGGCCCTGCAGCGGCTGGGTCAGGGTCGGTGTCAGCGTGCCGATCTGGGTGTCCGCCGTGTTGGCCGCGCAGGTGCGGCAGTAACCGCGACGCTCGAACACAGGCAGCGGCTGGCCGGGCTGGTAGTTGCTGCCGCTGACGAAGGCCCAGCGCCCGGCGCCGGTGCTGTCCGGGTAGTACAGGGTCGAGAACAGCAGTTGCTGCCCCGCACCCTGGGCCGCAGTCGCCACGCTGGAGCCCCAGCCGGAATCGCTGCCGCCGCCGTACCAGGTGCCGGTGAGATCACTGTCCGGGCGCGCGGCGGCCGGAATCAGCTCTTCCATGCACCAGCTGTCGGTCGTTCCACCGAGGGTGTAGCGGAATACGCCGAGCAGGCCTGCGCCGGTGCGCGTGGTGCCGTCGTTGCACGCGGGTGCATTGGTCGCCTGATTGAAATCGAGCACCACCCTGCCGCTCTCGGTGGGCACTGCCTGCTGCGGGGTTGCGCCGCCAACGTAGCGATAACGCACGAGGCTGTTGCCCGCGGCGTCGAGCTGGGCAGCAAACACACCGTCGACCAGCGGGCCGATCGCGATGTACCACTCGGGTCGACCGTTGCCATCGTAGGTGTAGAAGATCAGCGAATAGATGTCGAAGCCGGCCGCGTCGCGATAAACGCGCTGGAAGTCGACGCCATGGGCGTCGCGGTCGCGGTCGTACCACAGGCCGGCATAAGGTGCCGGCGCGGTCGGGAAGGTGGTCGACTGAGGGTCCCAGCCCACGGCGTGCAGCATCGGCACCGCCAGACCCAGCTGGCGCGTGCCGCGCGACAAGTTCAGCGATGAGGTCATCAGCTGGCCGACGTAGACGCTGTCGAGGTGCGAGAGTGTCGAGCCCGGGCGGATCGGGTTGGGCGCGAACAGCAGCACGCCGGGGAATCCGGTCGGCGGGTTCAGCGGCGAGTTGGCGGCGCGCGAATCGTTCCAGCTCAGGCCATTGAAAGACACCAGCGCATCGGCGCGTTGCGCATCGGTCAACAGGGTGAACTGCGGATAGGGCGAGCTGCGGTTGTCGATGATCTGGCGCGCGTAGATGTCATCGCGCCCCAGCGGCTTGGCGCCCACCGTGCCCGTCAGGCGCACCAGGCTGAGGAAGCCGAGGCCATGGCCGAGTTCGTGCACCGAAACGCCGACGAAATCCAGCGTGCCGGCCGGGGCCGCGTTGTAGCCGAGGTAGAACTGCGCGCCGCCGAGCACGGATGACTCGCCGATGCGGCGGTTGTAGACGATGGTCATGTCGGTGGAGTCGGCGCAGTCGCCGCCGCGCAGGCTGCAGGCCCGGGTGCCGCCCAGGCGCGCCGCCGGTGCCGCCGAGTAGAAGGCGTATTTGTCGGGCAGGAAGGCGCTCGGGCGGAAGGTGTCGCCGGTGCTCAGCACCAGGCTGCGGTCGTCGATCACGAAATCGTCCGGCGAGGCGGCGGCCAGCGTGGTGCTGCCGTTCGTGTCCACCGACAGCGCGTCCCAGCAGGCGCGCACGCTGATGGGGATCTCGCTGGCGAGTCCGGTGCCGAGCTGGCGCAGCGCTTCGTGCATCGCGTTGCGCCGCTGCTCGCCCAGGGTGGTGCCGGGATTGCCGCCTACCGGGCTGGCCGGCGTGGGGTCATTCCAGGGCGCGACATCGCAATCGGAGGCCGGAAGGTCGAAGCGCACGTCGAACTGCAGCGGGCTCGGTGCCGAATTGCCGATCTCGACCTTGATCCGCGCGTTCACCGGGATCGTCGCGAAGCTGAGCACCGCCAGGTGCCAGCGGCCCTCGCGGACTGGCCGGTAGTTGGCGCGGCCGATCGAGATGGATTCCTCGTCGCTGCCGCTGACTGCGTGGTACTGCGCCTGCTCTTGCAGTGCATCGAAGTCCATCGGCAGGCCATAGGCGGTCTGGCTGGAGAAGGCATTGCCGTAGCGCAGGAACATGTCGATGTCGACGTTCGGGGTGTCGCTTTCCAGCTCCACCTTGAACGAGGTGGCACCTGCGGGCACATCGAAATGCAGGCCGGTGGTGTAGGCCGAGGCGGGCAGGTTGAATGTGGTGGACTGGCCAGGGACCAGGCCCACTGACTGCGCCGACACCAGTGGGGACGCAGCGAGGGCGCATAGCGCGAGAACGAAGCGGCGCATGCTCAACGCTCCTCGTGGGTCACGCGGCGGTCGAAGCGCAAGTCTGGCACGGCGCTCGCCCGGTCGCAGACGTACTCGGTACTGCCATCTGCGCGCAGGCGCGCACTCATCGCATGCTGGCCGCGTTCCAGCAGGTCTTGCGCCGGGTGGAAACCCTTCTTGTGCTGAGTATTGGCAAGTGTGTGCACCGGGACCCGGATGGTCACCGGTTCGGGAGAAGTCGGTGCGGCGGCGCTCAGCGAGGCCAGCAGGATCAGGCTCAGCATGCATGACTCCAGGTTCGATCGCAGGCTGCAACATTAGCGCGAGCGACCGGTTTGCGGTGTAAAGGAACCTCTGAACAAGTCTCGCGGCCGCGACGGCGGCCGATCCAGCCCCATCCCGGAGGGTTGCGGCCAGAATCGTCCGCCGCGTCATTCCAGTCCTCGGCTTCGTAGATCAGGTTACGACCTTCGGACTGCGCCTGGCGGCAGACGACTTGTGACACGTACCCGCTCGCAACGCGGCTCGCGAGACTTGTTCAGAGGTTCCTGAAGACCGGGTCAGCCGAACAGCCAACCCAGCGCGTAGACCCCGAGCATGCTGAAGGCCAGCGCCAGCTTGGCCAGCGTCCCGACCACGAAGCCGATCCACGCGCCGGTGCCCGCCCGCGCCGCCTGCTGCATGCCGCGACCCGCCATCAACTCGCCGATCAGCGCACCGGCGAAGGGCCCGAACAGCAGCCCGAAGATGCCGAAAAACAGCCCGACCACGGTCCCGAGCGCGGCGCCGGCCACCGCCAGCCCGCTGGCGCCCACCTTGCGCGTGCCCAGCAGCGAGGCGACCAGGTCGACCACCAGCGCGATCAGCGTCAGCACCCCGAGGATGCTCAGCGTGATCCAGCCCACCTGCTGGAAATCCCCCACCCACGCGGCCAGGAACAATCCGCCGAAGACCATCGGCAGACCGGGCAGTGCCGGCAGGATCGACCCGGCGATGCCGAGGATCACCAGCAGGGCGGAAAGGATGTAGAGGGCGATGTCCAGCGGCGGGGTCCTTGGGTTCGGCCGATCCATGGTGCAATGCAGCGCGAGGCTTGTCCCATGCGGTTGGTCATGGGCAAGCGCGCCCGCCTTTCTGCAACACCAACAACCCATACCAACACCCGCCTTCCCCCGCCGTATCATCCAGGCCCCTTTCCCCGCCGGAGTCCCGCCATGTCCCTCGCGCAAACGCCGCTGAATGCCCGCCACCGCGAACTGGGCGCCAAGATGGTCGATTTCGGCGGCTGGGACATGCCGCTGCATTACGGTTCGCAGATCGACGAGCACCACATCGTTCGCCGTAGCGCCGGGATGTTCGACGTCTCGCACATGACCGTGGTCGATTTGCACGGGAACGGCTGCCGCACCTTCCTGCGTCATCTGGTCGCAAACAATGTCGACAAGCTCAAGGTGTCGGGCAAGGCGCTCTACACCTGCATGCTGAACGAGCAGGGCGGCGTGATCGACGACCTGATCGTCTACTACATGACGGAGGACTACTTCCGCCTGGTGGTCAACGCCGCCACGCGTGAGAAGGACCTCGCGTGGATCAACCGGCATGCGCCGGCGCACGGCGTGAGCGTGACCCAGCGCGCGGACCTGGCGATGGTGGCGGTGCAGGGGCCGCAGGCACGCGAAGCGGTGCTGTCGCTGCTCCCGGAGGGCGATCGCGCGCGAGTCGCGGCGCTCGGCCGGTTTGCGGCTGCAGAAGCCGGCGACTTGTTCATCGCCCGCACCGGCTACACCGGCGAAGACGGCTTCGAGGTCATCGTGCCGGCGGTCGCCGTGGTGGACTACTGGAATGCGCTGCTCGGCGCCGGGGTCAAGCCCTGTGGCCTCGGCGCGCGCGACACCCTGCGCCTGGAGGCCGGCATGAACCTGTACGGCCAGGATATGGACGAGCAGACCAGTCCGTTGGAAGCCAACCTGGCCTGGACCATTGCCTTCGATCCGGCCGACCGCGACTTCATCGGCCGCGGCGCCCTCGACGCCCAGCGCGCCGCCGGCGTCGCCCGCGCGCTGATGGGCCTGGTGATGGACGAGAAGGGCGTGCTGCGCCACGGCCAGGTCGTGCACACCGCGGCCGGCCCTGGTGAGATCCTCTCGGGCACCTTCTCGCCCACCCTGGGCAAGGCGATCGCCTTCGCACGCGTGCCTGCCGCCGCCGCGGACACCGCCCAGGTGGACATCCGCGGCAAGCTGGTGCCGGTGCGCATCGTCAAGCCGGTGTTCGTGCGCGACGGCAAGGCGGTGTGAGGGACGGTGTTGGTGTGGGTTATTGGTGTTGGTGGCAAAGCCGGAGTGCCGACAGCCTGTGGGAGCGGCTTCAGCCGCGATCCTGTGCCGGTGGCCGCCAGCGAAGATCGCCGACGGAGTCGGCTCCCGCAGGCTTGCAGCAAGCCTGCGAGTGCTGCCCTTCAACCAACACCAAAACCAGCAACCAACACCAGCCTTTGTTATCCTCACGGCCCCTTCCCACTGCCCCGCAAGCCCATGAGCGAGATTCCCGGCGACGTCAAATTCCTGAAGTCCCACGAGTGGGCGCGCAAGGAAGCGGATGGCACGGTCACGGTCGGCATTTCCGACCATGCCCAGGGCTTGCTGGGCGATCTGGTCTACGTCGAGTTGCCGAGTGTTGGCGACCACGTGGATGCCGGGTCTGGTTGCGCCGTCGTCGAGTCGGTCAAGGCCGCCTCGGACGTCTACAGCCCGATGTCCGGCACCGTGGTGCGGGTCAACCAGGCGCTCAGCGACAAGCCGGAGACGGTCAACGAGGACGCCTGGGGCGAGGGCTGGATCTTTGTCATCAAGCCGGACGACGCCGCCGAATACGACGAACTGCTGGACCCGGACGCCTACCAGGAACTGATCGACCAGGCCTGAGCCCGCCTGGCGTCCGATCCGCCGCGCGGGCGCGTCCCGGCGTGGCGCTGCTGCCGTAGAACGATTAACATTCCGCGCCTTGTCTGCCGGTGCCCGTTTCGGGGAGAAGTTACTGATGCGCTCTTTGATTGAATTGGTGCTCGCGATCGTGGTCACGATCGTGGTCCTGCTGTTGATCGGGTTGTTCCTTCCCGGCGGTGGCCATGGTCACGTCGAGCGCTCGATCATCATCGAACGGCCGCCCAGCCACGTGTTCGATGTGCTGAACAGCTTCAAGCGTTTCAACGAATGGTCGCCGTGGGCGAAGAAGGATCCGGCCGCGAGCTATACCTTCAGCGGCCCCGAACTGGGCCAGGGCGCGTCGATGACCTACGCCGCCAACCAGGAAGTCGGCTCCGGCCAGTTCGAGATCATCGAGAGCACGCCGACCTCCATCGTCAAGATGATCCAGCGCGTCACCGGCGGCCGCACCGGCACCGTCACCTTCGACATCGGCACCACCGACCTCGGTGTGAAGGTCACCTGGAAGTACGATGTCGAGCTCGGCGGCAACCCGATCGAGCGCATCAAGGGCAAGTACCTCGATTCCACTCTCGGTGGCGACTACCAGTACGGCCTGATGCGCCTGAAGGCGCTGATCGAGTCGAGCGCCTACGCGCGCGACTACAGCGACATCACCATCACCAAGCAGCAGGTGCTGGCGGGCCCGGCGCTCAAGCTGGCCGGCCTGGTCGAGGTCTACAGCTCCACCGACTTCCCGGACCTCAACGCCGGCGTCGCCGACACCATGAAGAAGCTGGGGGCCTTTGTCGACCGCAACCAGCTGAATGTCACCGGCCCGGCGCAGGTGCAGGTCACGCTGAAGGAGCGTTATCGCCTCGGATACACCGTGACCCTGCCGGTGGACCGCAACGATGTGCCGATGCGCGACGATGTCGAAGCCGTGCAGTCGCTCGGTGGCGAAGTGCTGGTGGCCGAACACGTCGGCGAGCGTCGCAAGAGCAACGTGACCTTCGAGAAGCTGCAGGCCTACGCGACGGTCCACGGTCTGCTGTTCGACACCACGGCCAAGCCGGTCGAAGAGTTCCTGCCGGATCGCGAGGCACCCAAGGCGCCGGGCGAGGAAACTGCGCCGGCGGCGGATGCGTCTGCGGCCCCGGCAGAAGGCGCGCCGGAAGAGCCGCTGATGCTCGAAGTCACCCGCGTCTACCTGCCGCTGGGACTGCCGGTGGTCGATCCGCTGGCGGCGCCGGCGGACGGCACCGCGCCTGCCGAAGCGGCCGCGCCGGCGCCCGCCGGCGGCTGAGACAGCGCTTCCAGGTTGTCCCCTCGACGCCCGGCCCTGCGCCGGGCGTCGTCATTTGCGAGGTCCCGAACGTGAATGCAGCCGACTTTCCCGCCCCGACACTCGACGACCTGTGGCGCGCCGCCGAGCGCATCGCGCCGCATGCCGCGCGCACGCCGGTGCTGCGCAGCGGCAGCCTCGATGCCGAGACCAGCGCCGAACTGCTGTTCAAGTGCGAGAACTTCCAGCGCATCGGCGCCTTCAAGTTCCGTGGCGCCTGCAATGCGGTGTTCGCGCTGGACGAGGCCAGCGCAGCGCGCGGTGTCGCCACCCATTCCTCCGGCAACCACGCTGCAGCGCTGGCGCTCGCGGCGCAGCTGCGCGGGATCCCGGCGCATGTGGTGATGCCGGAGAACACCGTGCGCGTGAAAGTGGAGTCGGTGCGCCGATTGGGCGCGCAAATTGTCTTCTGCGCGCCGACCAACGCCGCGCGCGTGGAGACCCTTGCGCGGGTGGTGGCGCAGACCGGCGCGGTCGAAGTGCACCCGTATGCGAATCCGCGGGTGATCGCGGGACAGGGGACCGCGACCTTGGAACTCGTGCGCGAAGTCGGCCGGCTGGATGCGGTGATCGCGCCGGTCAGTGGCGGTGGCTTGCTCGCCGGCACCGCGATCGCCGCGCGCGGGCTGTGTCCGGGCGCTGAGGTCTTTGGCGCCGAGCCCGAAGGCGCGGACGACGCGGCGCGCAGCTTTGCGACCGGCTCCCTCCAGCGGAACGAGCGCGTGGACACCATCAGCGACGGCCTGCGTGCCGACCTCGGCGCCCCGAACTTCGCCATCCTGCGCGGCGCCGGCACGCGCATTCTGACCGTCAGCGATGCCGAGACGCTCGCCGCGATGCGATTGATCTACGAGCGCCTGAAGATCGTGGTCGAACCGAGTTGCGCCACGCCGCTGGCGGCGATCCGCAAGTATCCGGCGCACTTCGCCGGGCGCAGGGTCGGCGTGATCCTGTCGGGCGGCAATGTGGACCTGGATACGCTGCGCTTCACCTGAGCCTGCGCGGTTCGTGGGCCGGTCAAACACGGAGACGCAGAGGACGCGGAGGAGAAGCAGAGAGCGCTGGAGCAGAAGTGCGAGATGGAGCACTGCGTCGCCGCAGTTGAAGCGCAGATGGTTCCGTTCAGTTGCTCTCTGGCTTTTCTCCGCGCCCTCTGCGTCTCCGCGTTTGACCGGTGGGTAACCGATCAGGACATGCAACCGCGCGCGTCCTGCGGGTCTCCATCGCGGAAATCCCAACGGAGACCCGCGATGCGCCCCTGCTTGCCGATCCTGCTGCTCGCCAGCACGCTTTCCCTGCAGGCGAAGGCCGAGACCGACGCCTTCGCCTACCGGCCCGAGCGCGCACCCGCGCCGGGGACGGTCTGGCACTACACCAAGTCCAACATCGACGGCAGCGAGCCCTGGCACCTGGACGTCTATTTCGCATCGCCGACGCGCATCGACGTGGTCAAGTGGGCGCCGGGCGGCAGCGACTTCGTCGAAGTGACTGCCGACATCGACCCGGCGCGCGCGATGCCGGTCAACCTGCAGCAATGGAACACGACCATCGAGGGCCGCGCGCCGCGCCTGTGGGCGAATAACGCCGCCGACACGCTGACCGTGCAACTGGCCGGCGGGCCGCAGTTCGCGCTGGCCACCCACGGCCAGCCGCTGCACCTGTGGGGCTTCGACCTGATGGGCCTGGCCTTCATGCTGCCGCATCTCGCCGACCCGACGCGCGCTTTCGAACTCGAAGTCGTCGATCCCAACCGGCCGGGTACCGGCGACCAGCCCTTCGCCCAGGGAATCGCGCGCTTCGAGCCGGCGGGCGTGGAATCCATCGACGGTGTGGCGGCGCGCCGCTATCGCATCGTTGGCGCCGTGTTCGGCGAAACCAGCGGCTCGCTGTGGGTGGACAAGACCAGCGGCCGGCTGCTGCGCAGCGAGCACCCGGTGCCGACCAGCACCGACTGGAAGGACTGGAAACTGAGCGCCAGCGGCAGCGAGCGCATGGATGGCAACCAGTGGGAGAACTTCAAGCTCGGCCTGGCGAAAGCCCTGCCGCGCGGCGAGGGCTGAGGCCCGCTACAGGCCGCGGGCCGCACACAGCCGGGCGATCTCCGCCCGGTGGTCGACCAAGTCCTCGGACTCGATGGCGAACACGCCCATCGGGCCGACGCTGAACTCGATCCAGTGCAGCGGCACCTGCGGCAGCAGGCGCCTGAGCGCGCGCTCGGCCTCGCCGACCTCGACGATCAACAGCCCGTGCGGCGCCAGGTGCGCCGGCGCATCGCGCAGGATGCGCAGGCAGGCGTCGCAGCCGTCGGCGCCCGAGGTCAGGCCGAGTTTCGGTTCGTGGCGATACTCGCCGGGCATCGCCGCGTACTCGGCATCCGTGATGTAGGGCGGATTGGACACGATCAGGTCGAAAACCTCGCCTTCCAGCGCGGAAAACAGATCCGAGGGGACCAGCCGCAGGCGCTCGTGCAAATCGTGCAGCGCGACGTTCTCTGCCGCCAGCGACAGCGCTTCCGGCGAGAGGTCGGCGCCGGTGACCTGCCAGTCCGGACGGTGCATCGCGATGCCGATGGCAATCGAACCGCCACCGCAGCACAGGTCCAGTACGCGCTCCACCGGGCGCTCGCCGAGGTAAGGCTGGAAGCCGTGCTCGATCAGTTCGGCGATCGGTGAGCGCGGCACCAGCGCGCGCGCGTCGCTCTTCAGCCTGAGACCGGCGAATTCGGCGCTGCCGATCAGGTAGGCCGCCGGGATGCGACCGGCGATCCGCCTCTCGATCAGCGCACAGGCGGCGGCGATCTCGTCGTCCAGCAGGCGAGCGGACGCGAACAGCGCCGGCGATTTCGGCGGCAGGTGCAGCGCGTGCAGCACCAGCGAACGTGCCTCATCGAGCGCGTTGTCCTCGCTGTGGCCGATCAGTACTTTCGATAGGCGCAAGCGCGCCGTGCCCCAGCGGACCACGTCGGCGAGCGTGCGCAGGCCCTGGGGCATCGCGGAATCTGGAGGAATTGGCATGGCCGCACGATAGGTCTTGTCCGCAAAGGACGCAAAGGACGCAAAGAGGAGCGCAAGCAGGCTGGCGTCTGGCTTCCGCGCGGCGCTGAGTGCTTCGAGGCCTTTGCGCCCTTTGCGGGCGGAAATGGCGACAAGCCCCTGCGCGGTCGTCGGTCGATCAGTCGCCCACCGCGCCGCCCGGCAACTCCGAACGGTACTGGATCACCTTGTCGACCTCGGCATCGGAAAACTCCACCAAGATCTGCGCCGCGGCGCCGAGCAACCCATGCAGGGCGGCCTTCAGCGCGCTGGCATCCACCGCGCCCACGCGCCAGGCGGTGAATTCGAAGCCGCCGTCGGCGCGTTGCAGCAGCGCGTACTGCGGCAGGGCGAAGGGTTTCAGCGCGTGAGTCACGTCGATGTTGTTGACCCAACTGCCGTCGGCGCAACGGAAGCGCACCGGCGCGCGGCCGGACAGGCCGGCCAGCACCCATTCGCCGCCGCGCTGCTCCAGCGCGGCGAAGTCGCCGGTGCGGTAGCGTAGCAGCGGCAGGCAGAAGTTGAAGCCGCCGGTCAGGGTGATCTCTCCGCGCTCGCCTGGCGGCAGTGGTTGCCCTGACGGATCGACGATCTCGACGGCCATCCGCGGTTGCAGCAGCACATGCGCGTCGAGCGCCGGATCGTAAGCGGCGATCGGCCCGGCCTCGTTGAGCGAGTACACATCCAGCACCGGGCAGCCGAAGCGCTGCTCCAGCGCCTGGCGCAGACCCGGCAGCAGCGTCATGGAGGTGCTCAGGATCGCGCGCGGCCGGTGCGCAAACCCGCTCTCCAGCAGCGCCGCCAGCGACAGCGGATCGCCGGTCATGACCTCCGGCTGCAGCGCGTCGATGTAGGCGCCGCGATTCGCCGGATCGCGCCAGTCGCAGGGGTGCAGGTTGATCTTGGCCAGGCCGCATTCGCCGCGCTGCGGCGAGACCGAGACATAGGTGAAGCAGCGCTGCTGCCAGCCCACCAGCATCACGCCGACATCGCCCGGGCCGCTGGCCAGTTCGATGCCGCGGCGCGCCAGCGCGCGTTCGTGGAAGGCGAGGTAGCGCGCTGCCACCAGCGGGTGCGAGGCGATCAGCAACGGTTGCCCGGTGGTGCCGGTGGTGCGGAAATTGATCAGCCGGTCCAGCGGTTGGTCGTCCGGCACGAAGGGTGCGATGTCGCGCGCCAACGTGCCGCGGTCGATGGTCGGCAAATCCGCCAGCGCCCCCGGCGGGCTGCCGTAGCGGCGGTAGTGCGGCACCCGCGCGAGTGCGTCGGCGAGGTATGCGCGCAGCCACGCCGGCATCGGCGCGCTGCGCGGGTCGACCACCGCTGCGCGCACTTCGGCCGCGAACGCCAGCACCTGCGGGACTTCTTCAGGCAGCAGCCGGTGGCCGCTTTGGTTGCGGTAGATCGGCGCGCAGGGGTGTTCGCGCAGGCGCTCGAGCAGCGCTGCGCCGGCGGTCGTCAGGCCTGGGAATCGGGTGCTGTCATCGGGATCGTCGAAGTCCACGTCGCTCACTCCCGCGACCACTTGTCGGCGGATTCCTCGGCGGCCTTGCGTGCCAGCGCCTCGCGGATCTGCTGCGCGCGTTCCTCGGCCGCGCGGCTGGCGGCGGCCAGGCGCACGCGCTCACGGCTGCTGACCGCCAGCCAGCGGTCCTCGGCGACGTTTGCGCTCTCGCCGGCCGGGCGCAGGCCGGCGCTGCGCAGCGCCATTCGCGACAGCTCCTCGCGGCGCTCATCGTTGTCGATGAACTCGCGCGCGGCGGTTTTCTCGGCCAGTTCATTGGCCTCGTCGTGCAGCAGGCGGATCAGTTCGCCGGCGCCGATGCGTCCCACCAGCGCCGGGTCCATCAGCAACCAGCACAGGATCTGGGTCAGCATCCGCGGATTGCGTTCCTTCGCGCGGTCGCGCCCGGCGAAACGCGCGATCAGCTTGGCATCCACGCTGACGCCGTGTGCGGCAAGCAGATCGGCCACCAGCGCAGGCACGTGCACGCTGCCCTGCGCTCCGATGCGCGGCTCGGCAAGAAAGGGCGTCGGCGTGTCGATCAGCCGGCGCGTCAGCTGTTCCAGCGGCGGGCCTTCCTGGTTCATGCGCAGTCCCGGGCGCGCGCGGTCGCGCCATCTGCCGGTGAGTCTACGCCGCGCGCGAACTTGCCCGACACCTGGGTGCTCGGACAGTCCGCGCAGGCGCTGGCGCAGCGGGCGCGGCGGGCCGCTCGCCACAGCGGTGGCAGGCCGCCGAGGTCGTCGATATCGAGCACGTCGACGCCGTACTCGGCCGCCGTGAATGCGCAGGGCGCGATCCGGCCAAGTTCGTCGACGAACAGGAAATCACTGCCCGGATCGCAGTCGGCCACCGGCCACGGGAGGGCGCTGACCGCCGCCTGCAGCCGCGCGAAATACTGCGCGTCGCCGGCCAGGATCACACCCTGCGCCGACAGCCGCGCGCACAGCGCTGGCAAGTCGCGCTGGAAGGCGGCGAACTGCGCCGGCAGCACCGACTCGCGCGCGTGGAACTCCGGCCGGTCGCGACCACCGAGCAGGTTGACGCTGATCTCGTCCACGCCCGCGTCCGCCAGGTCCGTGGCGAGCGAGTCGAAGTCGCCGATGGTCGAGCGCATCAGCACCACGTTGGCGCGCAGCCGCACCGCGGCGCCGGCCAGCGCCCGCTCGCGCGCCAGCGCGCGCAAGCCAGCGAGCACCTGCGCGGCGCCCCCCGGCCAGCCGCGCAGCGTATCGTGGCGCGCATCGGCCGCGTCCAGGCTGAGGGTCAACTCGTCGAGGTGCTGCAGCACGCGGGCGCGCTCCGCCGCGCTGGCCAGCGTGCTGCCATTGCTGGTGGCGCTGACGCGAATGCCCGCCGCGCGCGCCCGCGCACTCCAACCTGGCCAATCGCGCCAGCGCAGCGGCTCGCCACCCAGCCAGCTGAGCAGCACGGGCCGGTGCTGTGCGGCGGTTGTCAGCAAATCGAGCAGGTGCATCAGCCGCGGCGCGTCCAGGCGCTGACGCGCAAATCCCAGCCGCCGGTCGTAGGCGCAGAAACCGCATGCGAGGTTGCACGCGGTGGTGATGCGACAGACGACCACCCATGGGCCCACCCTCGCGCCGGTCACGCCGTGCCTCGTCTGGCGCATGCCGCGCTAAGGAGCGGACGGTGCCGGAAACAGCTCCGGCATCCGTTCGCGCAGTTCGGCCGGGCTCAAATGCACCGGCCAGCCGTTGACATGGGTGCGCACGGTCTCGTGGTGGCGCGGGTGCTTCCAGTGCGTCGGATGCAGGGCGGGCGCGGTGCACTCCGAGTCTTCCGCGCAGGCGCCGCAGCAGGACCAGACCCAGCCGCCGCGATTGCAATATGCGTCGGTGTAGCTGCCGCACAGGCAGTCGTCGTCGTGGTATCTCCAGTCGCCGTTGTGCTTCATGCGTTGGCTCCGCGGCGGTTGCTCGGCTGCATTCGAGCACCGCCGCCGCGGCGGCACAAGCGCCGCGACCCTAGAGCGACCAGCCGAGGCCGAACAACAGTTCGGTGCGTGCGTGGTTGTCCCGCGCAAGCTGGTCCGGTGCGTGGAGCCAGCGGAGGGACGTAGGGCTGGTGTCGTGGACCTCGGTCTGACTCCCATGTGTGAAAATCTCTCATCGGGGGATAACCCGTCATCAGCACCAGTTCGGGATGCCGTCGAGCGGATCCCCGCAGGAACGGCTGCCAGCCAGCGGCCTGCCAATGGGGACAGGGTGTGCGTTCCAGCGTGGCATTGGCTGGATCCGGCGTCCTCGCCGTCGGACCCGGCCTCCAGCAGACTCATGCCGGAGGTGCAGCCCCAGTCGCTGCCAGCTGCCAGCGAATCTGCACCCTGCTGATCGGCCGGCCTGCTGCCAGGTCAGCTGGCTTCTCTCGCGCCTACAGGCCCACTTGCCGCTACATCCCGCATGTCCGGTTCGGCCCTTTGCGCGCTGCGCCTGGCAGGTGTCCGAGAGTTCAATCAAGGCATTAAGAACTGGCGGTTCGAATCGCGCGCCGCGCGCAAACGCCGATGAGCCACCCATGGAACTTTCTGCGCGTCCCGGATGCCAATCCTTTGCATTTTCCGCAACCCGCCGAGACCCCATGCAAAAATCACTCGCTGTTCTCGTCATCGTGTCTGTGGTCGGGTCGGTTCCGGCCCTCGCCCAAGTGCCGTCGGGCATCAGCGGCGCCTGGTACAACCCGGCGCAGAACGGTCACGGCGTGTCGATCGAAGTGCTCGACGCCGGTCGCGCGATCGCATTCTGGTATGTCTACGACCGCGACGGCCGCCCGGTGCACCTGTACCTCGATGGCCGCATCGAAGGCCAGCAGATCCGCGGCACCGCCTACGCCGGCAGCGGCATGCGTTTCGGCGCTTTCGACCCGGCGAGCTTCAACCTCGATACCTGGGGCCAGGTGGAACTGGACGTGCATTCCTGCCGCGACCTCACGCTGCGCTATGCCGGGCAGGGCGCGCTCGGTGCCGCCTTTGGCAGTGGCGAAGTGCACTTGCAGCGGCTAGTGCAACTGCGCGGGCTGGGCTGCGATTACGACCGGCTGCCGGAGGGGCTGTATCAGGGCAGCTACGCCACCACCCGCCCGAGCGGGGCGGCCGAACTGGTGGCCGCGGTCGATGAAGACGGCCAGCTCTGGGCTACCGCGCCGCGCATCCGCGGGCCGCGTTTCGTCAGCCAGGAGCAGGCGCCGCCGGTGATCCTCGGCGAGCCGCCAGTGCTGCCGGCGCCGGGACTGGACCTGCACGCGCTCGGCAACACCGGGTTGGACGACGAGAGCGCGGCCTTTCCGGGCGAGTCCTACGAGAATCGCGTGGCGATCCAGGTGTTCGGCCCGCTGCAGTTCGATGCGGCGATCCGCGATTCGGACTGGTTGAGTGCCGTCTCGCTGCGCCGGGATGCATCGCGCAACCCCACGCTGGTGCAGCCGGCGCCCTTGCAGTCGCTCGTCAACCGCGAGTTCCAGTTCAGCGCACTCGGGCAATTCGTCGACGACAGCTACCGCCTGGTGTTCCAGGACAACCAGCGCATTTGCCTGACCCGCAATGGCGGCGCCTGCGAATGGACCGGCAGCCTCAGCATCCGCAACCTCACCACCGCGTTCTTCGACTTCGACATCCAGCCGGTCGCTGGTTTGCCGAACTTCGAAAACCGCCCGCCGATCCACGGCCGCGGTTGGGCCGAACGCGATGCGCAGGGTGGGATCAGCCGGGTCGTGCTGGTGGGCGGCGACGGCCGGAACGGCCTCGGCATCGTGGCCAGCGCGGTGCCTGGGGGTAGGACTGCGGGGGGGGACAAGGTGGGACCACACTAGACCAGCTTGCTTCCGCGGCGCGCCGCGAGATCCGTCGGCGGCTCGAAACTGTCCGCCCGCGCCTCTGCCCAGAAGCGCTGGAACACCGCGTGCTGCGGCACGCGGTCCAGCAGTTCCCCGGGTTGCAGGAAGGCGTACAGCGAAGCCAGCGAGCGCACTTCGTCGGCGGTGACGCGGCGGATGATGTGCTCGGGGCCGAGTTGCGAGGGGTGCTCCAGGCCAGCGGCGGCGATCAGTTCGGCCAGCGCGCGCAAGGTGTTCTGCTGGAAGTTGGCGACCCGTTGCGCCTTGTCGGCCACGTCCAGCGCGCGCCAGCGACTGGCGTCCTGGGTGGCGACGCCGGTCGGGCAGTGGTCGGTGTGGCAGGCGCGCGACTGCAGGCAGCCGAGCGCGAACATGAAACCACGCGCGGCATTGCACCAGTCGGCACCGAGCGCGAGCGTGCGCGCGATGTCGAAGGCGCTGACGATCTTGCCGGCGGCGCCGATGCGGATGTGCTGGCGCAGGTTCAGCCCGACGAGCGTGTTGTGCACCAGCATCAGCGCCTCGCGCAGCGGGGTGCCGACATGGTCGGCGAACTCCATCGGCGCCGCGCCGGTGCCGCCCTCGCCACCGTCGACGACGATGAAGTCGGGCAGGATGCCGCTCTGCTGCATGGCCTTGGCGATGCCGAACCACTCCCAGGGATGGCCGATCGCGAGCTTGAAGCCGACCGGCTTGCCGCCTGACAGTTCGCGCAGCTGCTGCACGAATCCGAGCAGGCCGAGCGGGGTGTCGAAGGCCGCATGGCTGGCCGGCGAGACGCAGTCCTGGCCCATCGGTACGCCGCGAGTGGCGGCGATCTCGGCGCTGACCTTGGCCGCCGGCAGCACGCCGCCGTGGCCGGGCTTGGCGCCCTGCGAGAGCTTGATTTCGATCATCTTGACCTGCGGCAGCGCTGCGCGCTCGCGGAATTTTTCCGCGCTGAACACGCCGGCGCGCTCGCAAGCGCCGAAGTAGCCCGAACCCAGTTCCCACACCAGGTCGCCGCCGCCCTCAAGGTGGTAGGGCGAGATCGAGCCCTCGCCGGTGTCGTGGTAGAAGCGTCCGCGCGCGGCGCCCAGGTTGAGCGCGCGGATCGCATTCGGGCTGAGCGCGCCGTAGCTCATCGCCGAGATGTTGAACACGCTGGCCGAATACGGCTGCGCGCACTGCGGCCCGCCGATGTCGATGCGGAAATCGTGGCCCTGCGGATGGGCCGGCCGCAGCGAGTGGTTGATCCACTCGTAGCGCGGCGCGTAGACGGCCAGTTCCGTGCCGAAGGGGCGGGTTTCGCGTTCCTGCTTCGCGCGCTGGTAGACGATCGCCCGCTGCTCGTGCGAGAACGGCACTTCCTCGTGCGCGCCCTCGATCAGGTACTGGCGCAGCATCGGCCGGATCGCTTCGATGAGCCCGCGCAAATGGCCGGCGATCGGGTAGTTGCGGCGCAGCGAATGGCGCCGCGCGTTGAGGTCGGCGATGCCCAATGCCACCAGCGCGGCGCCGGCGAGCGCCAGCCACCACGCGCCGCTCAGCAGGCCGGCCACCAGCGCAAGGATGCTCGCGGCCAGCGCCCACCAGCGCACGCCGGGCAGGTTCACGCGGCGGTCCCGGTCGCGTCGATGCCCGCCAGGAAGCCGGCGATGGCGGCGCTGACCGCCTCCGGCGCCTCGATCGCGCTGTTGTGGCCGCAGCGCGGCACGCGCACCAGTTTCGCGCCGCGGATCTCGCGCGCCAGCAGTTCCGCCTCGTGCGGCGGTGTGGTGCGGTCTTCCTCGCCCACCAGCACCAGCGTGGGGCAGCGGATGTACTTCAGTTCGCCGGTCACGTCGGCGCGACCGACCACCCCGCCGACCGGCCCGACGATGCGTCGCGGCAGCGATTGCACATGGTGGATCCAGCGCTCCAGCTCGGCACGCCGCGCCGGGTCGTTGCGGAAGCTGGGGCCGAACATCACCGGCAGCACCGCGCCGACTAGCGGCCCCGGACCGAACAAGGCGCAGACCGCCTGCATGGCGCGGTAACGCATCCGCCGCGCCAGCGGCTCGGCGGTGGCGCTGGTGCTGAGCAGGGTCAGCGAGCGCACCAGTTCCGGGTAGCGCGCGGCCAGACGCAGACCGACGAAGCCACCCATCGACAGTCCGATGAAGTGGCAGGGTGTGCTCTGCGTGCTGCGGATCAGGTCGACCGCATCCTCGGTCAGGGTGTCGAGGTCGTAACCGCCGGCGGCCGGTGCCGAATCGCCCTGGCCGCGATGATCGTAGGCAATCACCCGGTAGCGGTCCTCAAGCGCGCGACGCTGCGGCTCGAACATGTGCTGGTCGAACAGCAGGCCGTGGGCGAACACCACGGTCTGCGCGCCTTGACCCGACTCGACGTAGCTCAGGTCGATCCCGTTGGCGGTGGCGGTCGGCATGCGCGGGCTCCGGACTGCGATGCCCCCGAGCATGGCCGAGAGCCGCATGGCGTGGAAGCGCCTGCGGCATCCCGTTCAACCGCGGTTTCGCCTCGCAGGCAGCGCGATGCAGCGGCTGGTCACTTTTTCGACTTGGCAGGCTTTTCCGGCTTGGCCTCTTCCAGCAGGAAGGTCAGGCGCAGGGTCACGCGGTAATCGACCACCTTGCCCTTCTCGACCACGACCTTCTGCTCCGACACCCAGGCGCCCTGGATGTGCTTGATCGTCTCCGAGGCGCGGGCGATGCCGTGGCTGATCGCGTCCTCGAAACCCTTGGTCGACGAGGACGAGATCTCGATGATCTTGGCGACGCTCATGGTGCAGTCTCCTGGCTGGATGGACACGGCGCCGGTTGGCGCGCACCAAGGCATTGTAAGCAACCGTGCGCCGCGCGCCGCCTTCCGCGGTTGATCGCGGTCAACGTCGCACCAGGCCGGGTCCGATGTGATGGTGCGGACGCCGCGGCAGGGGATGGGCGATGAGCGGACAACGGTACTGCGAGCAGTGCGGCGCGGCACTGGCGCCGCAGCTGCGCTTCTGCGAGCGCTGCGGCGCACCCGTGCGGGTAGCGGGTGCCGGCGGGGTGCCAGCACCGGCGACGACCATCGCCACAGCGCCGTCGCCCGCGGTCACTGTGACGGAGCCGCGGGCCGCGGTCCAGCCGACAGCGGTGGTGCGGACGCCCGCGGGCGGAATGCGGCCCGCGATCGTCACCGCGGCCTTGCTGGCGATGCTCGGATCGGCGGGTGCGTGGTGGCTGCTGCGCCCGGCGCCGCCGCCACCGCCGGGCGCCGGTGTCGACCTGGCGCCGTCGGCTTACGACGAACTGCCGGGGCAGCTCTCACCGCTGCCACCGCAGCCTGCCGAGGCGCCGCCGCTGCCGGACGATCCGCTGGCGCAGGCGCGCGCGCGGCGCGAGCGGGCCTATGACCGCTACACCCGCATCGCCATCGGCGAGATCGATGGCGACATCGCCGCCGCGCGGCGCGAATTCCAGGACGCCGATGCGGCGTTGAAGGCGCTGGAATCGCGCTGAATCAGCGCGTCAGCGGCGCCCCGCAGGCCCCGCAGAAGCGCGCATGGGCGCTGACCGGCGCCTGGCAGGCAGGGCAGCTGCGCGCGCGTTGCCGGCGCGCGGTGGTGTGCGTGTCGCGGGCCGGACGGCCCCGTGCGCGGAACCCCACCGCCAGCAGCACCAGCAGCGCGCACCCGCCCACAATCCACGGCAGCGGTCCGATGTCGCTGTCGTCGGGCGCCGGCGGGAAATCCAGCGGCGGGCCATATCCGCTGGCGGGCCCCGATTCGACCGGCCCGGATTCGACCCCGGCATCCGCTTGCGCTGCGGCGAAGTCGATCGCCGCCAGCCAGGCATCCGCCCGCGCCGCGCGCTCATCGTCGGTGATCCCGACCGCGAAGTCCTGGTCCAGCAGCATGCCCGTCGACCCCGGCGGCACCGCCAGGCCTTCCTCGCCAGTGGCGGCGCCGACCAGCCATGGCGACCCCTCGCGAGTGGTCAGGATCAAGCCGCCGCCGACGGGTGACTCGACCATCACCGCCGAATTCAGCACCAGGTAGCTGGCCTCGCGGCCGGTTGCCCAGCTGAACCAGTGGGCCGCATCCAGCGCGCGGTCGATCACCTTCGCCGGCGCGAACAGCCATTCGATCGCCGCGTCAATGCCCTTGTCGGCGGCCCAGTACAGAAAGCGCTTGCCGCCTTGGCGAAAACCCGAGTCGTCGGCCGAGCGGCCGATGGTCAGCCCGGCCGAACACACCTGCGCCGAGACGCCGAATCGGCCACGCAAGCCGTCGAAGAAGCGCACGCTCACCCAGACTTGGTCGGGATAGCCGTGGGGCAGGTTTTCGACCACCGGGCGCGTGTCGAGGTCGCAGGCATTGACGCGGATCGCATCACCCACCTGCAGGATATGGCCAGCGGCGAGCGGCCGGCCGACCATCATGGCCGGATCGCCGATCTCCCATTCGTTGGCGCGGCGCACGCGGACGCGCTCGTTGCGCACCAGCCGGCGCTCGCCGTCGCGCGTGCCGGGATCGTCCAGGTATTCCGCCAGCGGCCATTCGCGCCCGCCGCCGGGTCCGGTTTTCGCGCTCTCGTAGCGGATCGACTCGACCACGCCGATGCCGGGCACGCGCAGGCTCACGCGCTCTTCCTTGCGCAAACGCTCGCCCTCGCCGGGCGCGGCTGCGCGCACACCGAGCAGCAGCGGGATGTCCAGCCCGGAGGCGGGTTGCGGCCCGCCGCGCAGGCCGAGCACGCCGAAGTCGAGGAAGAGCTCGACCCGCGCGCTGCCCTGCGCGTCGGTGCGCAGCAGCATTGGCCGGTTCCAGTCGGGCACCATCTGCAGCTGCCGGCCCATCACCTCGCGCGTTTCGCAGCCGATGCAGTCCGGGCTGTCCACATGCAGCGCAAGGCGTTCCTCGGGACCATCGCGGCTGACCGAGGCGAGTGTCACGGTCACGCCGGGGGCATCGACATAGCTGCCGTCGGCGGTGCGCCGATCGACCTGGATCCGCAGCTTGAGCGGGCGCATCTCATCCTGGGCGTACATGCGGATGCGCCAGGGCTCGGCTTCGGCCACAGCCTCCGGCCAGCCGCGCAGCAGGCGTCCGGGGCCGAAGTACGATTCGAACTCGGCATCGCGCTGGCGGCGATCCGCAGGATTCTGCTGCCACGCCCAGCCGGTTGCTGCTCCAGTACCAGCCGCCCTCACGCCATTCCAGCATCCAGATCGCGTACTCGGTCTCGTCCTGCTGGCCGCCGCGACAGTTGTCGACCGTGCGGGCAACCATGGTCAGCGCAAACAGGTAGCCGCCGGATACAGGATTCAGATCGCGCGGCTGGTGCGCCTTGACGGTTTCGACCTCGTGCACCTTGGACTCGAGCAGTTCGCGCCCGAGCTGGCAACGCCCGGCGCAGGCCTGTGCGCGACAGACCTGCGCCTGCACCTCGTCGCCGGCGGGACAGGCCGCAGCGCAAGGCGCGATCGTCTGGGTGTACTCGCTGCGGAACTGCTGGCGCAGGGCCTCGATCTCGGGATCCATGGGCAGGCGCGGCCAGGTTTCGGTGGCGAGCGCAAACCCGCTGGCGAACAGCGCGACGATCCCGGCCAGACTGCCAAGGACGTTCGGGCGGTTCATGCGAGAGACGCCCCACACTGGCCGCAGTAGCGCGCCTGCGTGCCCGCGGTGGCGCCGCACGCCGGGCAGACGCGGACCACGCCGGGCGCGGCGAGTGCCTGCAGGATGCGTTCCACCGCGCCGGGGAGCACCGTCGGTGCACCTGGCTCGCCCGGCGCAAGCAGCGTGCCCAGCAGGTCAGCGCTGCTGCTGGCGCCGAGCAGCAGCCACTCGGCACGATCCTGGTCGAGGGCACTGAGGTCCACCCAGGCCACGCAGTCGGGCAAGCGGAAACCGATCACGGCGAGCACCTCGATCCGGGTGTCGTCGGTGCGTTCGCTGCGCACCAGTCCGAAAACCGGGGATGCCGCCGCGAGTCCTTGCGCCAGCACATCCAGCAGCAGGCCGGGCGCGTAGCGACGCTCACCGGCGCGGCCGCCAGCCAGCAACCAGCCGGCCGCGACCAGCGCCTCCAGCGCCGGTTCCAGCGTTGCGGGAAAGTCGGACGGTGGGCCGGCGGGGGCGAGTGTCGCGGCCAGCGCCACTGCCCATCCGGGGCTTCGATCCCGCTTCGCCTGTTCCCAGGCTGCCGTCACCTCGGCAAGGCCCACGGCCGGCGCGGGCCCGGCCTGGCGCGCAGCCAGGCGCAGCGCGGCCGTCGTGCCGATGGCGTCGAGCAGCGCCAGCAGCGCCCAGCACTGGCGTGCGTCCAAGGCAATCCGCAGTGGCTCCGACTCCGGCAGCAGTTGCAGCGCCAGTGCATCGAGCAACTCGAGTTCCAGCGCATCCAGGCTTGCCGGGTGGCGCAGCCGCAGTCCATCCGCGCCAGGCGCCACGGTCCAGCCGGGTCCCGCAGCCGACGGGTCCGGCCACAGTGCCTGGATGCTGCGCTCGCCGCGGGCGTCGCGCAGCCAGAGGGCCAGGTTCGCGCCGGGATCCAGCAGTGCCTCGAACCCTGCCGTCGCCTCGGCATCCGCCTGGCGCAGCAGGCTGGCCAGCGCTTCGGCGTCGGCCGCGCCCGCTGGCGCCGCGATCCGCCCCAGCGGCGACAGCGGCCCGCCGCGCAACCCATCGATGCCGGGCAGCGCACGCAACGCTGCCCACGGCAAGGCCCAGCCATCCTGCACACTCGTGTTCATCCGTCCACCACCTTGCGTATGCGCCGCCACAACTGATCCCGGATAAATCGCGCGCGCACCGGATCGTCGGCACGCACGATGATGTCGCGGAGCGTCAGCTTCGACAGCGGTATTTTCGGCAGCAGCGCATCGCAGCGGTCTTCGACGCCCGCCAGCGGCTCCAGCAGGTGCACGCCGCGCCGGTCGACGTTGAGGAAGCGGTAGTGCTCGGCGCGCAGCTTCGCCTCGATGGACTGGTCGCCGAAGACCGCGTCATGGCCGGACACACTCGGTCCGCGCTCGATGATCTGTTGCACATCGCTGCCGTCCGCACCCTGGCTCCAGAGCTTGCGCAGATCCGGGCGCTGTCGCGGCGCCGAAGCCGCGGTGGGTCTGGCTGCCGGCGGCGCATTGGCAGTGGCGCCCGCTCGGGCAACCGGCGGCGCGGGACCGGCGGCTGTCGTCGCCGCTGTCCGGGCTTGCGCTGCGGCCGCGGCCGCAGCCGCGCGCCGGTCGAGCGCATCGTGTATCGCCTGCCCCCAGCGGGTGGAAGGTTGCGCGCCCGGGCGCTGTCCCATGGCCAGCAGTCCGGCGACCTTGGCCGCCGCGGCCGGAACAGCCCAGAGCCGCTCCTCGAGCGAGGCCTGCGAATCGGCCAGCGACTCGATCTCTTCCCACGGCAGGATCTCGCGCTTGATGAACCCGCCGACCGACTCGCCGGCGGCGATGCCGGCCTTGACGCCGCCCATCGCCAGCCCGATCGCTGCATCGCCGGTGCGTCCCTGGCGCAGGCCTTCCTCGACGATGCGCTTTTCGGTCGCCGCATTGCGCTCGGCCCAACGACCGATCGCTTCGCTGGCGCCACGCGAGAAGTGGCCAGGGTGGAGGATGGCGTCGCCGAAGTCTGCAACGCTCTTGACCGCGCCGACACCGATCCGACCGATTCCCACCAGCATCCCGCCCGCGGCTTCGAAGCCGCTCATCACGCCGCGTCCGAGCGCGTGGGTGCCAGCTCGGATCGCGTCCCCTGCCAGCGAGTTGGGGACGGCCAGATTGCGCCAGGCGCCGTCGCGCACGCCTTTGAGTTCGGCCTGGGCCTGCTTCCAGGCCTCGGGGTCGAGGCGTCCGGCGCGATCGAAGCTGCGTTCGATGGCGCGGTCGATCGCGGCCCCCAGTTCGTGGTGGCCGCTGCGTTCCGCATTGCGTCGCAACTGTTCCAGACGCTCGCGGACATGCGTGCCGGGATCGTCCGGCGCGGGTGCGCGCGACCCACTGCGACGCCGCGGCTGCTGCGGGCCGCCGGGCGGCTGCTTGCGCGGTTCCTCGGGGGCCTTGCCATCGTCGTCGGCCGGCTCCTGTGTGTCTTCCGCCTGCGATGCCTTGTCCCTCTCGTCACCCTTGCGCCGGGTTGCCCGTCGCGGGCGCAGTGGCGGCTTCTGCGGCGGTTGGCCCGGCGGCGCCAACAATCCCGATAACAGCGCGCCCAGCAGCCCGAGTGCCGCCGGCCCGAGCGTGCCGACCAGCCCTTCGGTGGCGTTGCGCGGGCCGGGCAGTTCGCCGGCGCCATTGAGTCCGGGCACTGCGGCAGGTGGCGGAAGTGCCGGCGGCGCGGACGGTGGCGGCGGCACGGTCGGATCCCAGCGCGGCAGTTGCAGCGACGCCGCGAGCCCGCGGCCATCCACCGAGGCGTCGAGCTCGATCGCGAGCGGCTGGCCATCCCAGACGATCGACTTGCCCTCGCGTCCGCCGAAACGCCAGATCAGGGTGACTTCGCCCGCCGGCGCGCGCCCTTCGTCGTCGACGATCACCGCGACCGGGAACAACTCGTCGCCGGGCTTGAGGTCGCTCGGCACTTCGATGCGCGCGCGCCAGCCGGTCGGCGGGGGGCGGTCGAAAGACAGCCCGGCGAGGATCCGCGCCTGTTCAGCGGCGCGCCGCTCGCATTCCTCATATCCGGGCTTGCCCGGCGAATGCGCGCAGGTGGCCTGCATCGCGATCCACGGCCGACCGCCCGGCAGGTCGAGCAGCAAGAGCCAGTCCTGGTAGCGCTTCAACGCGGCATCCGGCGCAGCGTGAAAGGCATCCACGCCGGCCAGCCGGGTCTCCGCGTAGCGATAGACGCTGGCCAGGCCGTGCCCGGCGAACTCGGCGGCGAACTGGTCGAGGGAACGGATGTCGCGGTCGCTGAGGCGGATCTCGATGACGATCCGGCCGATGTCGGCAGCGCCGGAGTTCAGCACGATGTGGCGCCCCGCGCGCAGTTCGGCCGCCTCGCCGACGATCGGCTGCGAGTCCGCGCCCGCGACGTACCAAGCCTTCCACCCGGCCGGCAGCGGCTCCCAGTAGACGCGCGCCGAACGCGCCTGCGGCAGCTCCTGCGCGGCCAGCAGCAGTGGCAGCAGCAACAGCAGCACCAGCCAGCGCAGCCGGTTCATGGCGCACCCGCCAGCGCGCTGGCGAGCGCGGCGACGCCGATGCTGCAGCCCGCACCCGTGGCGAGTGCCCACAGGCCGCCGATCAGTGCACTGCGCAGCGGCGCCGAGCCGCGGCGGCGCTGCCGAGCGCCGCAACCAGGAAGGCCAGGGGCGCCTGCCAGCCGAGCCCCCATTGCGCCAGCGCTGCCAACAGCGCGAAGGGGAGCAACAGGGCCAGCGCATCGCCGGCGGCCGCCGTGGTGCCTGCAAAATCCGCCCCGCCGCCCAATCCCGCCAGCAGCCAGCGCAGCGCCAGCGTCGCCGGCCAGCCGGCGAGCACCGCGAGCAGCGCCCCGGCCGGAATCGCCTCCACGTCGGCGCTGACCGCCTGCCCGAGCAGGGCGCCGAAGATCGCCAGCGCCAGCGCGATCACCATGGCGCGCTCCCGAGGCCGATCGCCGCCCAGGCAGCCAGCAGCAGGCCGCCGATCGCAGTGGTCACCAGCGCATCGACCAGGGCGCGGCCGCCGGTCAGCTCGGCAATCGCCGCATGCAGCGGGCCCAGCGCCCACAAATAGCCCGTGACGCCGAAAGCGAGCGCCGCCGGCCAGCCGAGCAGCAGTTGCGCGGCCAGGCCGCAAGCGCCGTAGAGCAAGGTCGGCGACCACGCCAGTCCGAATGCGCGCAGGGTCCAGGCGAACTCGACGCCGTTGCTGAATGGCCGCGCCAGCAGCCAGGCGCAGAACGCCAGCGCGGCCACACCCAGGCTGCCGAGCAATGCACCGCCGGCGGCGAGCACGCCGAGCGCAGCAAGCGCCGGCGCATCCCACGGCTGGCCGCGGTGGAGGTCGATGCCGGTCTGGGCGAAGAACAGCCCGAAGGCGCAAGCCGAAACCCCAAGCGCCAGCGGCGCTGGCAGCGCGCCCGCATGGCTGCGCAGGATTTCCCCCGGCGCTGCCATCGTCGCGCACACCACGCGCCACAGCGCTGGCCGCTCGCGGGTCGGCAGTCCCTCGGTACCGGAATCCAGATCCGTCATCACGGCGTTGCAGCCCCCTGACTGACCGCAGGATCAGCTTAGGCCCGGGCCAAACGCGGGCCTTGATCGTGGTCAGGGTCGGGGCGGCGCCGTCCAGCCGCGCGTGCGGCGTGCAGGCCTGGTCGATTCAGTCCGTGGCGCCGCGCACCCGGTACAGGCAGCGGTCCTGCGCGTCGATCAGCCCGTGCTCGCGCAGCCACGCCTGCGCGTCCTCGGCATCCAGCTCGAACCACGCCCGGGCCGAGCCCAGCCGGAAGCTGTAGCCCCAGGCGTCCATGTCGACCAGCGCGCGCTCGCGGCCGAAGCCGGGGATGTCGTCAGCGAGGATGATCTGCAGGTAGCAGGTGGCGCCTTCTTCGGCCTCGGTGTCGGCGGCATCGGTGTGCACCGTCGCGCGCCGCTCCGGCGTGCAGGTGATCCAGTGGCAGCCCTCGTGCAGGATCGAGTGCAGCGGCGTGTCCGGCCGCGCATACAGCGCACCCAGCACCAGCCCCGCCTCATCCTCGCCCCAGTAGCTGCCGGGAATGTCCGCAGCTTCCGGCAGGACCACCAACCGCAGCCCGAAGCGCGCAAGCAGCGCGGCCACCGCGGAGGCGTCGGCGTGCTGGAGGCGGAGGACGGGTGGTCCTTGGGGAGTCATTGGGGCTGTTGTGGGTTGTGAGTTGTGGGCGGCAAGGGCAGGAGCGCGCACTTCGCCGCTCGGCTGCCCACAACCCAGAACCCACAACCCACCTGGCCGAGACGATCGGCTCGCCTCACTTCTCGTCCGGCAAAGTCACCGACAGCTCCAGCACTTCCTGGTCGCCCTCGCGCTGCACGTTGACGATCACCGCGTCGGGATCGACGTTGACATACTTGCGGATGACTTCCAGCAGCTCGCGCTTGAGCAGCGGCAGGTAGTCGGGTGCGGACTGCGCGCCGCGCTCCTGCGCGACGATGATCAGCAGACGTTCCTTGGCGGTCTTCGCGGTGTTCTTCGGACGACTCTTGAACAGGTCGAACAGGCCCATGTCAGCCTCCGAACATGCGTTGGAAGAAGCCTTTTTTCTTCGGCTCGGTGAAGCGCATCGGGCGGTCCTCGCCGAGCAGGCGCGCCACCGCATCGGTGTAGGCCTGGCCGGCTTCGGCGGTCTCGTCGAGGATCACCGGCACGCCGGAGTTGGAGGCCGACAGCACTTCAGGGGCTTCGGGGATCACGCCGATCACCTTGACCCCGAGGATCTCCTCGACGTCGGCGATGCTCATCATGTCGCCCTTCTCGACGCGGTCCGGCGAATAGCGCGTCAGCAGCAGGTGTTCCTTGATCGGGCCCTGGCCGAGTTCCGCGCGGCGAGACTTGCTCGACATGATGCCGAGCACGCGGTCCGAGTCGCGCACCGAGGAGACTTCGGGGTTGACCACCACCACCGCGCGGTCGGCGAAGTACATCGCGTAGAAGGCGCCGCGCTCGATGCCGGCCGGCGAATCGCAGATGACGATGTCGAAGTCGTTCTTCAGCTCGTCGATGACTTTGGCCACGCCTTCCTGGGTCAGCGCGTCCTTGTCCTTGGTCTGCGAGGCGGCCAGCACCGACAGATTGTCGAAGCGCTTGTCCTTGATCAGCGCCTGCTTGATACCGCAATCGCCGTTGATCACGTTGACGAAGTCGTATACCACGCGGCGCTCGCAACCCATGATCAAATCGAGGTTGCGCAGGCCGATGTCGAAATCGACCACGACCGTCCGTTTGCCGCGCTTGGCGAATCCGCAGGCCAGGCTCGCGCTGGTGGTGGTCTTGCCGACACCGCCCTTGCCCGAGGTCACCACAATGATCTCGCCCATTTGCTCTCCTCAAACTCGTAGTGGACGGATCTCCAGGCGACCGTCGTCCAGGAAAATCTCGACCGCCTTGCCGGCGACATCGCGGCCAGCGGACTCAAAAACCTTGAAGTTGCCGGCGATCGACGCGACTTCCGCGGCGAAGCTGAGGCAATAGATGCGTGCGCGCAGATCGCCGGACGCGCCGGCCAGTGCCTTGCCGGACAGCCGGCCATAGACGTGCACGCAGCCGTCGGCAGCCACTTCGGCGCCGGCGGACACCGCGCCGGTGATGATCAGGTCGCGGCCGCGGGCGTACACCTGCTGCCCCGAGCGGATCGGTCCCGGCAGCACCAGCGGCGGCTGCAGGCCGGCGGGCTCGGCTGGGCGCGTCGGTGCTTCCTCGGCCGGCGGCTCGTCGAATGGCAGCTCCGCGGTGATCTCCTCCGGCGGCGCTGCCTCGACCACCCGGGTGCGCTTGCGATCCAGCCCCAGCAGCGGCAGGTCGAGCGCGGCGGCGGCGGCTTCGGCACCGGGATTGGCAGCCATCGCAATTACCTTGAGGCCGGCCTGGTGCACCCGCGCGATGAGTTCGCGCAGCAGGCCGTGGTCAGCCAGTTGCGACAGCGGGTTCAGGTCGAGCACCACCGGCGCGCCGCGCAGCAGCGCCGGCGCCGAGCTCACGTGGTCGGACAGTTCGGTCTGCAGCTGGAGCAAATCGAGGTGGCGAATCGCCAGTACCATCAACGAGAACTGGCCGGAGCGCAGTTCGAAGGACGCGCCATCTTTCGCCTTGGTTGCAATGTCCCCGCGGCGCGCCATCAGGGGCGTCCCCGGCTCAGGCGGTCGCCGCCGACGATCGCCGGTGGCGGGCTGCCGGGGCTGATGCCGTAGGTCTCCTTGACGAAGGGGTAGGCCTTCATCTCCTTGACCATCATGCTGACGCGGCGCCCGTTCGGCAGGACCTGCTGGCCAACTTCCTGGAAGCCGTTGGTGCCGAAGAAGACCAGCGAGACATCGTCGCGCGGCTGGATGAACACCTCGCAGGTCAGCAGCGGGTAGCGCACTTCAGCGAAGCTCAGCACATCGGCGTAGAAAACGCGGCCGATTCCGTGGCGGCGGAAACGCGAATCGACCACGATGCGGTCGATGTACAGGAAATCCGCGAACTGGCCGCGGAACCAGAGAAAATTGGGGCTGTCGTAGTCCGCCTCCGGCGACAGCGCGATCTGGAAACCGGCCAGCTCGCCGTTGTAGCGGGCGATGCGGAAGTAGCGCGCGACATCGAACAGATGGCGCATACGCTCGCGGTCGATGGGCACGATGCCCGGTCCGGCCGAATTGTTGAGTGCCCACACGGCATCCAAGTCATCGGCCTCGATATCTCGCAAAATCAACGACATAGCGGGCTTGTGGCTCGTCTGGAAAGCATTGCCTGAGGTCGCCCGCGGCGCCGAGGCGGGGTGGGGCGGGCGAATTATGCACGCCCCGGACGGCCGCGGCGACCGCTGTGGAAAACTGCCGGATCAATGGCAGCCCGGGGGTCGGACGGGGCCTGGTTGTGCATGACTTATGGACTTTCCGGCCGATGGTCTTCGCCGTTAGGCTGCGGCTCTTCTGCACCGGCCGTTGCAGCGAGGAACCCGACCAGCCGCATGCGCTTTATCCGGACCTACACCCAAAGCCAGTTGCTGCGTTATGCGGGCCTGTTCACCTGGGCCTGCGCGGGCATCTCGCTGCCGTTCATGCCGCGCCTGCAGGCAGCCGGCGCGCAGTCGCAGCTGGCGGGGACGCTCGCGGCCTATTTCGGGTTCGCGATCAGCTTCTGGTGGCTTACGCGCGAGATCGACGGCAGCGCGCGGCGCGGGTTGTACCTTGTACTGCTCGTGGCAATGACGGTTTCCGCGCTGGCCATCGGCCACCTGACGGGCAGCGGCATCGGCGCGATCCTGCTGATGGTCTGCGCCAGCGTGCTGCCCTGGGTGTTGCCGCTGGGGCAGGGCGTGTTCTGGCTGCTGCTGCAGAACTTCGGCATGTTGCCGGTATTCATGGCGCGGCCAAATTTCACCGCGCTGGATGCGGCCTTGCAGGTGGGCCTGTACCTGAGTCTGTCCACGCTGACCTTCATGACCTCTTATGTCGCGCGGCGCCAGACCGAGGCGCGCGAGGAGTTGCGGGTGGTCAATTCCGAGCTGCGCGCAACCCAATTGCTGCTCGCCGAGGGCGAACGCGCCGGCGAACGCCTGCGCATCTCGCGCGAGCTGCACGATGTCGTCGGCCATCACCTGACTGCCCTCAGCCTGAACCTGGAAGTCGCCAGCCACCTGGTGCAGGGGAAAGCGCTGGATCACGTGAAGCAGGCGCAGTCGGTCAGCAAGCAGTTGCTCGCCGACGTGCGCCAGGTGGTCAGCGCGCTGCGCGGCAGCGATTCGGTGGACCTGGACCGCACGCTGCGCGAACTGGTCGCCTCGGCGCCAGCCCCGGAGATTCACCTGAAGTTGCCCGAGACCTTCCTGGTGGC
The DNA here is from genome assembly GCA_016713135.1 of Rhodanobacteraceae bacterium. NCBI lineage: Bacteria > Pseudomonadati > Pseudomonadota > Gammaproteobacteria > Lysobacterales > Rhodanobacteraceae > Rhodanobacteraceae bacterium. Next base: position 143,284 of record JADJPR010000007.1, read on the forward strand.
GGACGCGCGGCGCGCCCAGGTACTGGTGCGCCTGACCCAGGAGATCCTGACCAACGCGATGCGCCACGCGCGCGCCCGCAACCTCTGGCTGGATTTCCGCCGCGACGGCGAGGTGGTCGAGCTGGTCGCGCGCGACGATGGGCGTGGCGCCGCCGAGCTCAAGGCCGGCAACGGCCTGACCGGCATGCGCGAGCGCCTGGAAGTTTTCGGAGGATCATTGGACATCGAGACCCGTCCGGGGTATGGATTCGTGGTCCTCGCCCGCCTGCCCCTGGAGAGCAAGTCATGATTCGAGTGTTCCTGGTCGACGACCAGACCCTGGTGCGCCAGGGCGTGCGCAGCCTGCTGGAACTTTCCGACGCGGTGCAGGTGATCGGCGAGGCGCGCGATGGCGACGAGGCGATCGCCGAGATCCCGCGGGTCAAGCCCGATGTGGTCCTGCTGGACCTGCGCATGCCGGGCAAGTCCGGCCTCGAAGTGCTGGAGCACCTCTCGCGCACGGGCGAGCTGCCGCCGACGATCATCCTGACCACCTTCGACGAAGACCAGCTGGTGCTCAACGGCCTGCGCGCCGGTGCGCGCGGTTTCCTGCTGAAGGATGTGTCGCTGGATCAGCTGGTCAGCGCGATCAAGACCGTGGCCGAGGGCGGCTCGCTGGTGCAGCCCGGCCTGACCGACCGCCTGCTGCGCGGGGTCAGTTCGCTGGAGAACAAGTTCGCCAGCCTGGATGAGCCGGACCCCCTGACCGAGCGCGAGACCGAGATCCTGCGCCTGATGTCGGGCGGCTACTCGAACAAGGAGATCGCGCGTTCGCTCGACGTGGCCGAGGGCACGGTGAAGAACCACGTATCCAACATCCTGTCCAAGCTAGGCGTGCGCGATCGCACCCGCGCAGTGCTGAAGGCGCTGGAGCTGGGGCTGGTGCAGGGCGCCAAGCGCTGAGGCGGCTTGCGCCGGAAGGCGGCGCGGCCGCATCCACTTAAGTTTGACGCAAGCTCGGCCGCCGACACTGGACCCATCTGGACGGCGCCGCGCTGGAATCGACGGCGATGCCCCGTTCTACCTGTGTCCTGTCCCTGGTGAGACGCCGCCCGTGAACGCCATCCGCGCCCGCTACTCGCGCCTGTCCATTTCCCTGCATTGGCTGATGCTGCTGCTGATCGCGGCGGCCTACGCCACGATGGAACTGCGCGGCCTGTTCCCGCGCGGCAGCGATCTGCGCGAGGCCATGAAACTGTGGCACTTCATGCTCGGCCTGTCGGTCCTGTTCCTGGTGATAGTCCGCATCGCAGCGCGCTTCCTGGAGCCAGCGCCCCCGATCGTTCCAGCGCCGGCCGCGTGGCAGGCATGGTCGGCGAAACTCGTTCACCTTGCCCTGTATGCGCTGATGATCGGATTGCCGATCGCCGGATGGATCATCCTCAGTGCCGAAGGCAAGCCGGTGCCCTTCTTCGGCCTGGAACTTCCGGCCCTGGTTGGCAAGAACCATGGCGTGGCCGAGTCCTTCGAGGAAATCCACGAGACGATCGGCAAGATCGGCTACTTTCTGATCGGCGCGCACGCGCTCGCAGCCCTGTTCCACCACTACGTCGTGCGCGACAACACCCTGCGCCGGATGCTGCCGGGCAGGGGCTGACCGTTCAGCCGGGCAGCAGGCGCTTGAGGAAGCGCCCGGTGTGCGAGCGCTTGCTGCGCGCGATCTGCTCGGGGGTGCCGGTGGCGATGATCTGGCCGCCGCCGTCGCCGCCCTCGGGGCCCAGGTCGATGACCCAGTCGGCGGTCTTGATCACATCGAGGTTGTGCTCGATCACCACCACGGTGTTGCCGCGCTCGACCAGTTGGTGCAGCACCGCCAGCAACTGGTCGATGTCGTGGAAGTGCAGGCCGGTGGTGGGCTCGTCGAGGATGTACAGCGTGTTGCCGGTGTCGCGGCGCGACAACTCGGTCGCCAGCTTGACCCGCTGTGCCTCGCCGCCGGACAGGGTCGTCGCCGCCTGACCCAGCGTGACATAGGACAGGCCGACGTCGAGCAGCGTCTGCAGCTTACGCGCGAGCGCCGGTACCGGCTCGAACAGCTTCAGCGCGTCTTCCACCGTCATCGACAGCACATCGGCGATCGAGTGCCCCTTGTACAGCACCTCCAGCGTCTCGCGGTTGTAGCGCTTGCCCGCGCAAACATCGCAGGGCACGTAGACGTCCGGCAGGAAGTGCATCTCCACCTTGATCATGCCGTCGCCCTGGCAGGCCTCGCAGCGGCCGCCCTTGACGTTGAAACTGAAGCGGCCAGCCTGGTAGCCGCGCGAGCGGGCCTCCGGCACCTGTGCGAACAACTCGCGCACCGTGGTGAACAACCCGGTGTAGGTGGCCGGATTGGAGCGCGGCGTGCGCCCGATCGGGCTCTGGTCGATGTCGACCACCTTGTCGAACAGGTCCAGACCCTCGATCGCGCGGTAAGGGGCCGGCTGGGTCGTCGCGCCATTCAGCTCCATCGCCGCGATCTGGAACAGGGTGTCGTTGACCAGGGTCGACTTGCCCGAGCCCGATACACCGGTGATCGCCACGAAGCAACCTGCCGGCAGCTCCAGGTCGACATCCTTGAGATTGTTGCCGCTCGCTCCGCGCAGCCGCAGCCACCGATCATCCTGCGGCTCGCGGCGCTCGGTCGGTACATCGATGGCGCGTCGGCCCGACAAATACTGTGCGGTCATCGACTCGGTCGACTGGATCACCTCGTCATAGCTGCCCTGAGCGATTACCCGGCCTCCGTGCACGCCGGCGCCGGGGCCGATGTCGACAATGTGATCAGCGAGGCGGATCGCGTCCTCATCGTGTTCGACCACGATCACCGTATTGCCGAGGTCGCGCAGGCGCTTGAGCGTGCCGAGCAGGCGCTCGTTGTCGCGTTGGTGCAAACCGATCGAAGGCTCGTCGAGCACGTACATCACGCCGACCAGCCCGGCGCCGATCTGGCTCGCCAAGCGGATGCGTTGAGCCTCGCCGCCCGAGAGAGTCTCCGCCGAGCGTTCCAGCGTCAGGTATTCCAGGCCCACGTCGGCGAGGAACTGCAAACGCTCGCGGATCTCCTTGACGATCTTGGTTGCGATCTCGCCGCGCCAACCCGGCAGCGCAAGCGCCTGGAAGGTCGCCAGCGCCGCGGACACCGGCAATGCTGCGCATTCATGTATCGCGCGCCCGTCCACGCGCACGTGGCGCGCGGATCGATTCAGCCGCGCGCCGGCGCATTCGGGGCAGCGGCGGTGGCTGATGTACTTGGCCAGTTCCTCGCGCACCGCGGCGGAATCGGTTTCCCGGTAGCGCCGTTCCAGGTTACTGACGATGCCCTCGAAGGGTTGCTTGCGCGCGATGCTGCGCTCGCCGTCGCCGAAATAGCGGAACTCGACCAGGTCGCCGCCACTGCCGAACAGCAACTGCTGGCGAATCTCCGGCTTGATCTTGTGCCAGGGCAGGTCGACATCGAAACGATAGTGCCGCGCGAGCGCCTGCAGCATCTGGAAATAGTAGGGATTGCGCCGATCCCAACCGCGAATTGCGCCGCCGGACAGCGGGCGGTCTGGATGCGCCACCACGCGATCAGGATCGAAGAACTGGGTCACGCCCAGACCATCGCAACCGCCGCAGGCGCCCACCGGCGAGTTGAAGGAGAACAGCCGCGGCTCCAGTTCCTGCAGGCTGTAGTCGCAGACCGGACATGAGTACTTCGCCGAGAACACAGTCTCCGGTGAAGCCGGCTGGTCCATCGAGGCCAGGCTGGCCAGGCCGTTGCCCAGTCTCAGCGCGGTTTCGAAAGACTCGGCCAGGCGCTGCTTCAGGTCCGCCCGCGGACGGAAGCGGTCCACCACCGCCTCGATGGTGTGCTTGCTGCGCAATGCGAGCGGCGGAACGGCATCGATGTCGTGTACCTCGCCATCGACCCGCACGCGAACAAAGCCCTGCGCACGCAGTTGCTCGATGACGTCCTTGTGCTCGCCCTTGCGCTCGCGCACCACGGGTGCCAGCAACATGAAGCGCTGGTCTTCGGGTAGCGCAATTGCCGAGTCGACCATCTGGCTGACCGTCTGCGCCGCCAGCGCATGCCCGTGATCCGGGCAGTGCGGCGTACCCACGCGCGCATACAGCAGGCGCAGGTAGTCGTAGATCTCGGTGACCGTGCCCACGGTTGAGCGCGGGTTGTGCGAGGTCGACTTCTGTTCGATCGAGATCGCAGGAGAGAGGCCCTCGATGGTGTCGACGTCAGGCTTCTCCATCATCGAGAGGAACTGCCGCGCATAGGAACTCAGCGACTCCACATAGCGCCGCTGTCCTTCGGCGTAGATGGTGTCGAAAGCCAACGAGCTCTTGCCAGAACCCGACAGCCCGGTGACGACGATCAGGCGGTCGCGCGGAAGATCCAGCGAGATGTTCTTGAGATTGTGCGTGCGCGCGCCGCGGATCTTGATTGTCGACATATCTCAGCAGGGGCCAGGTTCGCGGGAGTGCGGCTATCAGCCGCAAGCCCTAGAGCTTAAGCTCGGGATTCCGCACGTAGTGTCCGCCACCCCAACGGCGAACTGCCAACGGGGCGGCGGGACGGAAAGAAATTTCTACCCGATCGGAAGAAAGTAGTTGACGGCCCTCGATTTCGCAGTATGATGGTCGGCTCCCTCGCGGTGAAACGCCGCAGCCTGAACGAAACCTGTCGGTTTCTGAAGGCGGCGAAAGAGGGTGTTGACAGCCATCGATTTCGAAGTATGATGGGCGGCTCACACGGCGAGATGCTGGTGAGTAAGTCGAAGCGGGACGGTTCTTTGACAACGGATTCGGAGTGTCTTGTGTGGGCGCTTGGTCAGACGATGAGTCTGCGAAAGCGTCTTTCAAACAGCAACAGTAGTTTGAGCGGACAGCTTTAGATTCAAGACATTGTTTTTGAACTGAAGAGTTTGATCCTGGCTCAGATTGAACGCTGGCGGCATGCCTAACACATGCAAGTCGAACGGAGGTAGGGGCAACTCTACTTCAGTGGCGGACGGGTGAGGAATGCGTCGGAATCTACCCTATGGTGGGGGATAACACAGGGAAACTTGTGCTAATACCGCATGATGTCGAGAGACCAAAGCAGGGGACCGCAAGGCCTTGCGCGATAGGATGAGCCGACGCCCGATTAGCTAGTTGGTAGGGTAATGGCCTACCAAGGCGACGATCGGTAGCTGGTCTGAGAGGATGATCAGCCACACTGGGACTGAGACACGGCCCAGACTCCTACGGGAGGCAGCAGTGGGGAATATTGGACAATGGGCGCAAGCCTGATCCAGCAATGCCGCGTGTGTGAAGAAGGCCTTCGGGTTGTAAAGCACTTTTGTCCGGAAAGAAAACGGATCGGTTAATACCCTGATGGGATGACGGTACCGAAAGAATAAGCACCGGCTAACTTCGTGCCAGCAGCCGCGGTAATACGAAGGGTGCAAGCGTTAATCGGAATTACTGGGCGTAAAGCGTGCGTAGGCGGCTTCTTAAGTCGGATGTGAAATCCCCGGGCTTAACCTGGGAATGGCATCCGATACTGGGGAGCTGGAGTTTGGGAGAGGGTGGTGGAATTCCCGGTGTAGCGGTGAAATGCGTAGAGATCGGGAGGAACATCAGTGGCGAAGGCGGCCACCTGGCCTAAAACTGACGCTGAGGCACGAAAGCGTGGGGAGCAAACAGGATTAGATACCCTGGTAGTCCACGCCCTAAACGATGAGAACTGGACGTTGGGAGGAATTCGCCTCTTAGTGTCGAAGCTAACGCGTGAAGTTCTCCGCCTGGGGAGTACGCTCGCAAGAGTGAAACTCAAAGGAATTGACGGGGGCCCGCACAAGCGGTGGAGTATGTGGTTTAATTCGATGCAACGCGCAGAACCTTACCTGGTCTTGACATCTTGGGAACCCTGTAGAGATATGGGGGTGCCGCAAGGAGCCCAGAGACAGGTGCTGCATGGCTGTCGTCAGCTCGTGTCGTGAGATGTTGGGTTAAGTCCCGCAACGAGCGCAACCCTTGCCCCTAGTTGCCAGCACGTAATGGTGGGAACTCTAGGGGGACTGCCGGTGACAAACCGGAGGAAGGTGGGGATGACGTCAAGTCATCATGGCCCTTATGACCAGGGCTACACACGTACTACAATGGTCGGTACAGAGGGCAGCCAACCCGCGAGGGGGGAGCCAATCCCAGAAAGCCGATCTCAGTCCGGATTGGAGTCTGCAACTCGACTCCATGAAGTCGGAATCGCTAGTAATCGCGGATCAGCAATGTCGCGGTGAATACGTTCCCGGGCCTTGTACACACCGCCCGTCACACCATGGGAGTTGGCTGCACCAGAAGCAGGTAGCTTAACCGCAAGGGGGGCGCTTGCCACGGTGTGGTCAATGACTGGGGTGAAGTCGTAACAAGGTAGCCGTATCGGAAGGTGCGGCTGGATCACCTCCTTTAGAGTCAGCGGACCAAAGTCTGATTCGAGCGCCCACACAAGACACGCGAAATGCCTGGAAGTTCTGACCGGAGGGTTAGGGCTGACGGGAGCACGAGCAACCTGCTGTCAGCCAAAAGCTGGTGGTGGGGACGATCAGCCGCACTGGGTCTGTAGCTCAGGTGGTTAGAGCGCACCCCTGATAAGGGTGAGGTCGATGGTTCGAGTCCATCTAGACCCACCAGTGCGAGGCTGGCGTTCTGGACCGCTGAGCAGCGGAGGCTGCGAAGGATTGATCCCGGACGGGGCCATAGCTCAGCTGGGAGAGCACCTGCTTTGCAAGCAGGGGTCGCCGGTTCGATCCCGGCTGGCTCCACCATGGCATGACGCATTCCGAATCGTTGGGAACTGATCAGAGTATCGAGCTGAGCTGACGTGGCGTCGGTTGAGCTTGAGACTCTGGATGAGCAGTACGGCGGGTCGAACTGACCTGTTGCTGACCGCAAGGAAGCGGTGTTCTTTAAAAAATGAGCAGGTAGCCAAAGGCGTCTGAGCGCCGTGGTGGGAGGTTGTGCGCAAGCACAGCGGACTGCGCGGTGAACTCAAACAGAGAGAACCTGTAATGTAGTTTGGGCGACTGGTAACTCGGAGCGTGGGCTTCGGGTTATATGGTCAAGCGAATAAGCGCATACGGTGGATGCCTTGGCGGTAGGCGGCGATGAAGGACGTGGTAGTCTGCGAAAAGTGTCGGTGAGCTGACAACAAGCGTTAAAACCGGCAATGTCCGAATGGGGAAACCCGGCCCGTAAGGGTCATCCGCATCTGAATCTATAGGATGCGGAAGCTAACCCGGAGAACTGAAATATCTCAGTACCCGGAGGAAAAGAAATCAACCGAGATTCCCCAAGTAGTGACGAGCGAACGGGGATTAGCCCAAAAGTCTCGATAGCTTTAGTGGAACGGTCCTGGAAAGACCGGCCATAGAAGGTGATAGCCCGGTACACGAAAGGGCTATCGAGATGAAATTGAGTAGGGCGGGACACGTGGAATCCTGTCTGAACATGGGGGGACCATCCTCCAAGGCTAAATACGACCTACCGACCGATAGTGAACCAGTACCGTGAGGGAAAGGCGAAAAGAACCCCGGAGAGGGGAGTGAAATAGAACCTGAAACCGTATGTGTACAAGCAGTGGGAGCCCGCAAGGGCGACCGCGTACCTTTTGTATAATGGGTCAGCGACTTATGGTTCGTAGCAAGCTTAACCGCATAGGGAAGGCGAAGGGAAACCGAGTCTGAATAGGGCGTAAAGTTGCGAGCTGTAGACCCGAAACCGGACGATCTAGCCATGGCCAGGGTGAAGGTGCGGTAACACGTACTGGAGGCCCGAACCCACGTCTGTTGAAAAAGACGGGGATGAGTTGTGGCTAGGAGTGAAAAGCTAATCGAGTTCGGAGATAGCTGGTTCTCCCCGAAAGCTATTTAGGTAGCGCCTCGAGTATTACTTCTGGGGGTAGAGCACTGTTATGGCTAGGGGGTCATAGCGACTTACCAAACCATGGCAAACTCCGAATACCAGAACGTATCAGCTCGGGAGACACACGGCGGGTGCTAACGTCCGTCGTGAAGAGGAATACAATCCAGACCGCCAGCTAAGGTCCCAAAATCATCGCTAAGTGGGAAACGATGTGGGAAGGCATAGACAGCCAGGAGGTTGGCTTAGAAGCAGCCACCCTTTAAAGAAAGCGTAATAGCTCACTGGTCGAGTCGGCCTGCGCGGAAGATTTAACGGGGCTAAGCGATGTACCGAAGCTGCGGGTTTGTAGCAATACAAGCGGTAGGGGAGCGTTCCGTAAGCCTGCGAAGGTGGATCGTAAGGTCTGCTGGAGGTATCGGAAGTGCGAATGCTGACATGAGTAACGATAAAACGGGTGAAAAACCCGTTCGCCGAAAGCCCAAGGTTTCCTTGCGCAACGTTAATCGGCGCAGGGTGAGTCGGCCCCTAAGGCGAGGCAGAGATGCGTAGTCGATGGGAAGCTGGTTAACATTCCAGCACCTCGTGTGGTTGCGATGGGGGGACGGAGAAGGTTAGGTGTACCGGGCGTTGGTTGTCCCGGGGAGATGACTGAGGTGGATGTGCTTGGCAAATCCGGCATGTCAACACTGAGGTCAAGGACGAGCCCGCATGGGCGAAGTCACCGATATCACGCTTCCAGGAAAAGCCTCTAAGCTTCAGATCACACGGGACCGTACCGGAAACCGACACAGGTAGGCAGGATGAGAATTCTCAGGCGCTTGAGAGAACTTGGGTGAAGGAACTAGGCAAAATAGTACCGTAACTTCGGGAGAAGGTACGCCACCGCAAGGTGGCCGCAGTAACCAGGCCGCTGCGACTGTTTATCAAAAACACAGCACTCTGCAAACACGAAAGTGGACGTATAGGGTGTGACGCCTGCCCGGTGCCGGAAGGTTAATTGATGGGGTGCAAGCTCCTGATCGAAGCCCCGGTAAACGGCGGCCGTAACTATAACGGTCCTAAGGTAGCGAAATTCCTTGTCGGGTAAGTTCCGACCTGCACGAATGGCGTAACGACAGCGGCGCTGTCTCCACCCAAGGCTCAGTGAAATTGAAATCGCTGTGAAGATGCAGCGTTCCCGCGGCAAGACGGAAAGACCCCGTGAACCTTTACTATAGCTTCACACTGAACGTTGAGTTCGTCTGTGTAGGATAGGTGGGAGCCTTTGAAGGGCTGGCGCTAGCTGGTCTGGAGGCGACGTTGAAATACCACCCTGATGTGCTTGACGTTCTAACCTAGGTCCGTGATCCGGATCGGGGACAGTGTGTGGTGGGTAGTTTGACTGGGGCGGTCTCCTCCCAAAGAGTAACGGAGGAGCACGAAGGTGCGCTCAGCACGGTCGGACATCGTGCGTAGTGTGTAAAGGCATAAGCGCGCTTGACTGCGAGATCGACGGATCAAGCAGGTACGAAAGTAGGTCTTAGTGATCCGGTGGTTCTGTATGGAAGGGCCATCGCTCAACGGATAAAAGGTACTCCGGGGATAACAGGCTGATACCGCCCAAGAGTTCATATCGACGGCGGTGTTTGGCACCTCGATGTCGGCTCATCACATCCTGGGGCTGTAGCCGGTCCCAAGGGTATGGCTGTTCGCCATTTAAAGTGGTACGCGAGCTGGGTTCAGAACGTCGTGAGACAGTTCGGTCCCTATCTGTCGTGGGCGTTGGATGATTGAAGGGAGTTGCTCCTAGTACGAGAGGACCGGAGTGAACGAACCTCTGGTGTTCCGGTTGTCACGCCAGTGGCACTGCCGGGTAGCTAAGTTCGGAAGCGATAACCGCTGAAAGCATCTAAGCGGGAAGCGCGCCCCAAGATGAGATCTCTCCCTCCTTGAGAGGATAAGAGCCCAGGAAGACCACCTGGTTGATAGGCGCGGTGTGTAAGCGTGGTAACACGTTGAGCTTACGCGTACTAATTGCTCGAAGGCTTGACCATATAACTCAAAGCCCATGCGAACGAACTACACTCGTTCCCTCGGCGCCAATGGCTACCTGCCCATCCCTTTTCCAATGCTTGGCGACCATAGCGGCGTGGTCCCACCCGATCCCATCCCGAACTCGGAAGTGAAACGCGCCAGCGCCAATGGTAGTGTGCATCCGCATGCGAGAGTAGGTCATCGCCAAGCACCTTTTGAACACCACAACGCCCAGCCAACAGGCTGGGCGTTGTGCTTTGTGCGTTTCGAAAATCACCGAAGTTACTCGCGGCGCGGTCTATCCGAAAGGCTACCTGCCGGGCATGATGGAGCACGTTTTCGGAGGAGCCGGACATGCGTATCGCGGTGATGACAGTCTCCGACACCCGCTCTTTGGCCGACGACACCTCCGGCGCCTACCTAGTCGAGCAAGTTTCAGCCGCAGGGCATGAACTACACGACCGCCAGATCCTTCCGGACAATCGCTACCTGCTGCGCGCCGTCGTCTCGCAATGGATTGCCGACCCGTCCTGCCATGTGGTGCTGCTGACCGGAGGCACGGGTTTCACCGGCCGCGACAGCACGCCTGAGGCGCTGCTGCCGTTGTTCGACAAGGAGATGCCTGGTTTTGGGGAGCTGTTCCGGGCGCTTTCCTACCGCGAGATCGGGACATCTACCTTGCAATCGCGTGCACTGGCCGGGCTTGCGAACGGGACACTGATCTTCGCGCTTCCCGGTTCCACCGGGGCGTGCCGGCTTGCCTGGACCGAGATCCTGCGCGCCCAGCTGGATGCGTCCACCCGCCCGTGCAACCTCGCGGAGCTCCGGAACCGCTTCTTCGAACGCTGACGAATCACCGTTCGAATCCGGACAGCGCGGCGTGCACTGTGGTTCGCAAGCGAACGCACCGGCTCGGCCGGCTGCGGCCTTGAAGGCGCAGAGAACCTGGAACGGTAGACACATCAACTAGTTGCAGCATGGTTTCGAGGCTGGCACGCGGTTTGCTGTGTTGGCGCCATGGATATCGCCCGCCCTGAACTGAAGACTCAACGCCAGCGTCGCCGGATGATCATCGGTGGCGTCGCTGCCCTAGCCATCGTCGCGGCGGCGTACGGCATCAGTCGCCTGGAACCCGCCGCCCCGCAGGTCGAACGCCAGTCGATCTGGATTGACACGGTCAAGCGCGGCGAACTGCTGCGCGAAGTGCGCGGCCCTGGTCAGTTGGTCCCCAAAGAAACCCGCTGGATTGCCGCCGATGCCGCCGCGAGCGTCGAACGCATCGTGGTGCGCCCTGGCGCGCGCGTCGAGCCGGATACTTTGATCATCGAACTTGCGAATCCCGAAATTGACGACCAGATGCTTGCCGCGCGCGCCGCGCTGGAGGCCGCCAAAGCCGACCTTGACGCGCGCCGGGTGCAACTGGAAAGCCAGGTACTCGACCAACAGGCCTTGATCGCATCGGTCGAGGCCGACTTTCAGGGTGCCAGCTTGCAGGCCGAGGCGGAAGGCGAACTCAATCGCCGCGGCATCGTTTCGGCGCTGCAGTATCGCCAGTCGCAGCTCAAGGCCGATCAGCTCGGCGTGCGGCGCGGCATCGAGCAGCAGCGTCTGGCCATGCTCAGGCGCAATCTGACGGCGCAGCTGGCTGCCGAAAACGCGCGCCTCGACCAGTTGGTGAACACATACGAGTTGCGGCGACGTCAGGCCGAGGGCCTCCAGGTGCGCGCAGGCATGAGCGGCATCCTGCAGGTTGTCGCGGTTGAGGAGGGTCAGCAGATTGCGCCGGGGACCAGCATCGCGCGGGTGGCGCGGCCGGACGTGCTGCGTGCTGAGCTGCGCATCCCAGAGACTCAGGCGAAGGACGTCAAGCTCGACCAGACCGTACGCGTCGACACCCGCAACGGCATTGTCGACGGCCGCGTGGCACGCATCGATCCCGCGGTCCAGAACGGCACGGTGCAAGTCGATGTCGACCTCGTTGGCGACCTTCCACCGGGTGCTCGGCCGGATCTTTCGGTCGATGGCACCATCGAGATCGAGCGGCTGAGCGACGTGATCTACGTCGGCCGGCCCGCCTTCGGCCAGGCAGAGAGCACGACCACCCTGTTCCGGCTGGACAACGAAGGCGATGTCGCCCGGCGTGTGCCGGTCAAGCTCGGCCGCGCCTCCGTCAGCCTGATCGAGATCGCTTCGGGCCTGCAGCCCGGCGACCGCGTGATCCTCTCCGACACCACCAGTTACGACCAGCACGACCGCCTGCGTCTGCGCTGACCCTTGCCCCAGGAGCGACCCATGACTGCCAGCCCCTCCCTGATTTCCCTGCGTGATGTCGGCAAGGTCTACTTGACCGAGGACGTTGAAACCCACGCGCTCTCCGGCATCCACCTCGACATCCGCAAGGGTGAGTACATCTCGATCTCCGGTCCCTCCGGCTGCGGCAAGTCGACCCTGCTCGCGATCCTGGGGCTACTCGATACGCCGAGCCACGGCGAGTACCAGATCAACGGGCGCCAGGTGGGTTCGATCGGCGCGACCGAGCGTGCGCGCATCCGCAACAAGGAAATCGGATTCATCTTCCAGGCCTTCAACCTGATCGGCGACCTGACGGTGTTCGAGAACGTCGAGCTGCCGCTGACCTATCGCACCGGCCTGAACAAGGCGGAGCGCAAGAAAAAGGCTCAGTGGGCGCTCGACCGCGTCGGAATGGCCCATCGCTTGAAGCACTACCCATCGCAGCTTTCCGGCGGCCAGCAGCAGCGCGTCGCCGTCGCACGTGCGCTGGTGGGCGATCCGTCCATCCTGCTGGCGGACGAACCCACCGGAAACCTGGATTCCAAGAACGGCGAGGCGGTGATGCTGCTGCTCGACGAATTGCACAAGGGCGGCGCGACCATCTGCATGGTCACGCATGACCCGCGGTATGCCGATTTCGCCGACCGCAAGGTGTTCATGTTTGACGGTCGCGTCGTCGACGAGGCCACGATGCACCAGCTGCGCAGTGAGGAAGATGCGCGCATTCGGCGCGCCGCCGCGGGGGAATGAGCATGGTCGCGTTGATTGACGACTTTCGTCAGGGGATGCGCAACGTGGCGCAGCAGCCCTGGAATTCGCTGTTGATCGTCGCCGTGCTCGCCCTCGGGCTGGCGGGCGTGATCGGCATGCTGTCGATCCTGAAGGCGATGGTCTGGGACCCCGTGCCCTTTCCGAACGCCGAGCGGCTGGTGCAGGCCGGCTGGCGCGATCGCGCGAACGACTTCCCGGATGATGTCCGCGCTCTGCGCGGTGCCGACTTGCTCGACTGGCGCGAGCGCCTGGGTGGCCACGCACGTGTCGCGGGCCAGGGTCAGGCAACGATCAACCTGGCGAACGCCGACGCGGTCCAACGCTACGACGGCGCATTTGTCACCGCCAACCTGTTCGCCACCCTCGGCGTCGCCCCAGCGCTCGGTCGCGATTTCCGTGCCGAAGACGAACAGCCCGGCGCGCCGCCGGTGGTGATTCTCTCGCACGAGCTGTGGCGCACGCGATTCAGTGCCGATCCCGACGTCCTCGGACGCAGCGTGCGTGCCAATGCGATGCCGGCCACGGTCATCGGCGTGATGCCGCCGGGATTCAGCTTTCCCTTCCGCGAACAGCTGTGGATGAATGCCAGCCTGAGCGCGACCGTGCCGGTCGACGAGGACCGCTACTTCGAAATCTTCATCGAGCCGCTGACACCAGATGCGGGGCTGGCACCGATCATAGCCACGCTCGAGGCCTGGATCGGCGATGTGCAGCAGCGCGAGCCGGGAACCTGGAAACCGCGAGAACTGGCCGCGCAGCCGATGAGCCACTACTTCACCGATCCGCCGACGCGCCAGTTGCTCAACCTGATGCTGATGACGGTGGCGCTGGTGCTGCTGGTTGCTTGCGCCAATGTCGCCAACATGATGCTGGCAAGGGTGCTGGCGCGCAGTCGCGACCTGGCGGTACGCCTGACATTGGGCGCCAGTCGCGTTCGCCTGGCGCGATTGCTGCTCGCCCAGAGCTTCACCCTGACCCTGGTCGCCGCGGCACTCGCTGTGCCGATGGCGCAGCTCGGCATCGACTGGATCGTGAGTTCCTTCGACGACACCGACTCCGGTCCGCCGCCGTGGATGGACTTCAGCATCGACGGCGAGATGGTTGCCGTCACCGTGGTGGTGGGGCTGCTGACCGCACTGCTGGTGGGACTGCTGCCGGTCCTGCGGCTGCGCATCGACGCGCTCGCCAACGCCCTGCGGGACGGCGGACGCAGCGTGGTGGGTGGCGGCGTCGGTCGGCTCGCCAAGTGGCTGGTGGCCGGCGAACTGGCGCTGGCCTGTGTGGTCCTCTTGAGCACCTTGGTGATGGTGCGCGGCGTCGCCCGGTTGGAGCACACGGATCTCGGCATCGATCCGAACAACCTGCTGACGGCCCGCGTCGCACTCTTCCCGCAGGCCTATCCCGAAGACGTACAGGTGACGCAGTTCATCGAGCGTTTCACCGCGACCTTGCGGCGCGAACCGGGTGTGCTTGGGGCCACGGCGACGACCACTCTGCCGGGCCTCAGCGCGGAGCAAGAGTCGATGTTGCCCGAAGGCCTGGATCCGGGTGAGGCCGGCGCGCCATCGGTTCGCTTCGGTGCGGTCGATCCGGGATTCATCGGCACCCTGGGCATCGAGTTGCGCGCAGGGCGCGGCATCGAAGACCGCGATCGTGCCGATACCGACCCGGTGATCGTCATCGACGAGCGTTTCGCGCAGACGGTGTATCCGGGCGTCGATCCGCTCGGCCGGCGCGTGCGCATTCCCGCGGAGGGAGAGAACGCGCGCTGGTACACCATTGTCGGCGTGATCGAGACCATGCAGCTCGAAGACGTCGGCGATGCGGTGCTGCCGAGCGCGCTGCTGTCTCTGGCGCAGAATCCACGCCGCTTCGTCAGTCTGGTTGTGCACACGCAGGCCGCTCCGGCGCTGATGAAACCTCGCTTCCAGGAACTCCTGCGCGCGCAGGATCCGGACATCCCGGCCGACTGGCTGCGTACCTACGAGGAGGTCATGCGCGTGGCGATGGCCGGCGAGCGCGTGCTGTCGGGCATGTTCGGCGCTTTCGGAATAGTTGCACTGGTGCTCGCGGCCGCCGGTCTGTACGGGCTGATCGCGCAACTGGTCGGCCAGCGCACCCGCGAGATCGGGGTGCAGCGAGCGCTGGGAGCCAGTGCGAAGGATGTTCTGCGCCAGGTGCTTGGCAGCACCCTGCCGCAGGTCGCGGGCGGGCTCGGCATCGGAATGCTGCTGGCGGTTCCCTTTGCCACCCAGATTTCGAGCATCCTGCCCGAGCTGACGCTGGACGCCTGGGCGGTCGCGCTGCTGGTGTTGATCCTGGGCAGCGTGGCCACGGTCGCGGCGCTGGTGCCGGCGCGTCGCGCGCTGGCAGTCGACCCGATGCTCGCACTGCGCCAGGATTGAGGACACGGCCATGCTCAAGGCTTCGCTCCGTCGGCTGCTACGCGCGCCGGCCCATGCGCTCGCATTGCTGGCGACGCTCACGCTGGGACTGACGCTGTCGATCACGATGTTCGCGGTGGTTTACGGCGTGGCCCTTGCGCCCATGCCCTATCCGGACGATCACCAAGTCATGGTGATCGAGGTCGCAGCGGCTGCGAACCGGGGTCTCCGGCGGACTCGCGCCACGCGAGGCCATCGAGGTACTGCCGCGCACGTCCGCGCTGCAGGCATTCGCCTGGTATTCCTATGGTGGCGCCGACCTCAAGCAGGGCGACCGTCCGCGCAACCTGACCCTCAACGAGGTCAGCGGAGCCTTCTTCGAGGTGCTCGGCGTGGCGCCGGTGCTTGGGCGCCCACTGACGCCGGAAGACATGGGCCAGCCGCGCACGGTGCTGAGCCACGCCACCTGGCAGAGCGTGTTCGGCGGCGATCCCGAAGTCATCGGCAAGACTCTGAAACTGAACTGGATCAGCGCCGAGGTGGTGGGCGTGATGCCCCCGGATTTCGCCTTTCCGAGCGCCGAGGTCGCCCTCTGGCTCCCGGCCGACCCCAAGGAAATGACGGACCTGGATGCCGGCGTGTATGCGAATGGCCGTTTCCTCAATGGCATCGGTCGGTTGCATGCGGGCGCCAGCGAGGCGCAGCTCAACGCGGAACTGCGCGCCCTGTTGCCCGCGGGCGCGGATGGCGATGCCTGGGTCCCGGTCGCCGAGCGGCTCCTGGATGCCACCGTGGGCGACCGCGCCACCCTGCTGCTGGCGCTGCTCGGCATCGCCGCACTGGTGCTGTTGATCGCCTGCGCGAACGCCGCCCACCTCGTGCTGGTGCGCGGGCTGGACCGGCTCGGCAGCGTGGCGGTGATGCTGGCGCTCGGTGCCAGCCGCACGCGCCTGGCGCGCGACTTCCTGTTCGACGTGTCGCTGGTGGCCCTTCTGGCGCTGTTGCTCTCGCTCGCCCTCGTGGCGATCGGCATGCATGCCTTCGTCGGGCTGGTCGACAGCGGACTGCCGCGCGCCGCGGACATCCGCCTGTCGCCCGCGGTGCTGGCGTTCGCGCTGGGCAATACCCTGGTCGTGATCCTGGCCTGCGGCGCCTGGCCGACGTGGCGGCTTTATCGCCTGGGCATCCACGGCGGTCTGCGCCAACGCGCGGGCGTCGGATCGGGTGGCGGAAGGATGGAGCGCGGCCTGCCGACGCTGGCAGTCGCGCTCTCGCTGGCGGCCTTGTCGACTGCGGCGCTGCTGTCGCTGAGCGCCTATCGGCTGGCATCCCAGCAGCAGATCGCGACGGTCGATCGCATGCTCGCCGTGCAGTTGTTTCCCGGCAGCCGCGACACCGCCGAGGTGGCGCAGTTCCTTGAGCGCTCACGCCAGGCCAGTGCGACGATTCCTGGTGTCAGCGCGGTTGCACTGATGAGCGGCGCCCCGTTCACGCCAGTGGGCAGCCTGCGCCTGGACGTGGTGCCGCCGGGGCGGCCCAAGGCCGATTCGCGCCCGCTGCAGGCGCGGGCCATTGCCGGGCCGGCGCTGCAACTGCTTGGGGTGCGCCTGTTGCGGGGACGCGCGCTCGCGGACGATGACCGGGCCGGCTCCGCCAAGGTGGCGCTGCTCAACGAACGCGCAGCGTTCGAACTGTTCGATGGCGCGGACCCGATCGGCCGCACCGTTTCCCTGCCGCCCTACGGCAGCAGCGGCGACCCGATACCTTTCGAGGTGATTGGCATCGTCGAGGACCGCAAGCTGGACCGGGTGGACGGCAGCCGCGCGCGCGCAGAGATCTGGATGCCCTTCGAGCAGTATCCGGTGCCCTTCGGCAGCTTGCTGCTCAGCACTGGCCTGCCGCCACAAACCCTGATCCGCGCCGCCGAGAGCGCCGTGTGGAGCGTGGATCCGAATCAAGGGATCTACCGCAGTTTCGCCCCGGCCGACGAGCGCGATGCGCAACTCGCCGCGCCGCTGTTCTTTGCGCGCAATGCCGCGGCTTTCGCGGTCTTCGCACTGGTGCTTTCGGTCGTCGGTGTGCACGCGGTGCTGTCGGTGGACCTGTCGCGCCGTCGTCGCGAGTTGGCGCTGCGCGCAGCCCTTGGTGCCAGCCATGCCGACGCGCTGCGTTTCGTCACCGCCAAGGGGATGCTGATCGGCGTTCCGGGAATGGTGCTCGGGATTGCCCTGGCCGCGGCCATGGCCAAGGGCGTCGGCAGCGTGTTGTTCGACGTCTCGGCGCTTACGCCCTGGGTGGTGACCGGCGCCAGCCTGCCCTTGCTGCTGCTGACTACGCTCGCTTGCTGGACCCTGGCGCGGCGGGTCGCCCGGGTGCAGCCCAACACGGCCCTGCGCGAAGAATGAACCCGCTCAAGCCTCAATCATTCACGGGAAATTCCATGATCCGCCTGAAGAAACTCGAGAAATCCGTCCCCGCCGGCCAGGGCCGGCTGTGGTTGTTGCGGCAGATCGATCTGGACGTCGCGCCGGGAGAATTCATCGCCGTGACCGGCCCCTCGGGCGCGGGCAAGAGCACGCTGCTGGCGATCCTCGGCCTGATGGACACCGATTGCGATGGTGAGTACTGGCTGGACGACAAGCCGGTGCATGCGCTGAGTGCCAAGCAACGCCAGGCGCTGCAGCGCGAGGCGATCGGCTTCATCTTCCAGCAGTACCACCTGATCGACGACCTGACCGTCGCCGAGAACCTGGACCTGCCACTGTCCTATCGCAATGTGCCGGCCGGCGAGCGCAAGGCACGCGTCGCGGACATCCTTGACCGCTTCCAGATCGTCGGCAAGAAGGACCTGTATCCGAAGCAGCTTTCCGGCGGCCAGCAGCAGCTGGTGGCCGTGGCGCGCGCGACGATCACCCGGCCCAAGGTGCTGCTGGCGGACGAGCCCACCGGCGCGCTGCACAGCAGCCAGGGGGAGATGATCATGGACCTGCTGGGCGAGCTGCACCGCGAGGGCGCCACCATCGTCATGGTCACCCACAATGCCGACAACGCGGCGCGCGCGCAGCGCCAGATCCGGATGGTCGACGGCTGGATCGGCTGAGCTGCCGGCGCGATCATCTGCACCCGGGATCGACTTGACGGAGGCGCGCATGCGCCGGTGGCCGTGGCTCGGGCTGGTTGCGTTGGCGGCGATGCCGGCGCTGTTGCGGCAGCCTCCGACGCCGCCCGAGGGACGGGCCGATGCCGGAGCCACGAGCATCCGCCCGGCGCCGCAGCCTGGCGGGGCGAGCGACTACGCGGTGCTGCACGCACGCGAACTCGCCTCGGCACTTGCGGCCTACGAGGCGCAGGCGGACGAGCACGAGCGCCGGCGCATGCGTGTCGAGGTCGACGCGGCCTGCCGCGCGCCGGTGCTGTTGCGGCTGGACGGTCGCGACGACCCGGATCCGCGTCGCGATCCTGCGCGACGCGAACTCGAACGGCGCTGCGCTGACCTTCCGGTCCCGTCCATGTTCGTGCCACTGGCGGAGACCAACCTTCCCGACGAGGAGGCGCCGGATGCGCAAGCGGGCGCGCGGGCGCTCGAACGCCTGCGCCTGGCCGGCGATGGCGAAGACCTGGCGGCCGCCTGGCTGGTCGCCTTCCAGTCCGGCGTGCTGCCGCAGAACGAGATCTTCGCCGACCACCGCCGCCTGCTGCCGGCCGAAGCCGAGGCGCTGATCCGGGTAGTGCTCGATTGGCGCGTATGCGCGCGCCAGCGAGCCTGCGGGGCGGACAGCCTGATCGCCTTGCGCGTTTGCGCGCTGCATGGTTGCGCGCCCGGCAGCGATGTGCAATCGGCCTGGCACCAGGCGCTCTCGCCGCGCGACTACGAATCGGCAATGGCAATCCATATATGGCTGCAGCAGTGGCAACTTCACGCCGCACGGTAATTCTGGTCGCAGCCGTGCTGTGCGCCGCGGCGTGGACCGCCAAGCGCCTGGCTCCGCCGCCAGTGCCAGTGCCCGCGGCTGCCGCGACCACTTTGGAGGCCTCACGCGCCCAGCCCGCACCGCCCGTGGTCACGCTGCGGATGCCAGAGCACCAACTCGCGCATGCACTGCGGCGCGCGGTCGACTACCGCACCGCGCTGGAAGCTCTGCGGACGCGTCGCAGCGGCGACGATCCGCTGCTTGCGACACTGACCGAGGAGGTCCGCACCGCCTGTGCGATCGCGCGCCGGCCGGATGCCGCCAGTGCCAGCGTCGAGGCCGACCCGAATCGCGCACGCTGGGTCTACGAGCTGGTGCGACGCTGCGCCGGCGTGCGCGATTCAGACCTCGCCGAGCCAGAACCCAGCCCGACTGCGACCGAATTGCGCAACCGCCAATTGCCCCTGGTGATCGCGAACCGCGGCGATGCGGCAGCGGCCGGCGCGCTGGCACGCGAACACCTGGCGGCAAGCGTCGACACGGGCTTGCTGGTGGAATCTCTCCGTTATCTGCTCGAGGCTCGCGCTCTGCCGCTCGACGCGATCTTCGCCGGCGTGGAGCAGCCGCCACGAACCGACATCGACAACGCGCTGATCCCCGCCGCCGACTGGATTGCGTGCGCGCGGAGCGCTGCCTGCGGCGCGGACGGCGTCTGGACCCTGTACCTGTGCGCGCAGTTCGGATGCCCCGCGGGCACTGATCTTCCGCGCGCGCTCTACCGCACGCTGCCGCCGCAACAGTACGAGATCGCGCAGCGGATCGTCAGGTGGGTCCTGGGGCCGTCTTGGCGGTCTCAATAGCCGATCGGGTGCCAGACCGTCTTGTACTCGACGGAGTCCAGCACGCGCTCCAGCGCCAGCAGCGGGCCCTTGGCAGCGATATTGCGCTTCATGTTGTCGGCGCCGAGCTTCTCCAGTTCGGTGCGCAGCGCAGTGTCCTCGCCGAAATAGCCCAGGCCCTGGATTTCCATGTGCGAGGCGAACTGGCCCGCCAGTTCTTTGGTGTCCCCGCTCAGCAGATTGATCACGCCGCCCGGCAAATCGCTGGTGGCGAAGGCCTCGCCGAATTCGGCGACGAGGCCGCCGGCGCGGCCGGGCAGCAGCGCGACGACCGTGTTGCCGGCGGCGATCGCCGCGGACAGGCGCGCGGCGATCGTGGCCGGATCGGGCTCGTCGGCGAACAGCATGCCGATCACGCCGACGGGCTCCGGGCGTGGTGAAGTTGTGGTGCGGGCCGGCGACCGGGTTCACCGCGCCGATCACCTGCGGGTACTTGTCGCTGGCACCGGCGTAATAGACCAGCGCATCGACGGTCCCATCCAGTGCGCGCTGCGCCTGCGCCGGGGTCAGGCCCAGCCCCGCGCGCAGCAGCGACTGCCAGCTCTCGGCGCGGCTCTCGATCATCTCCGCCATGCGGTACAGGATCTGCCCACGGTTGTAGGCCGAGCGCGCGGCCCAGCCGTGCTGCGCGCCCAGCGCGGCTTCCACCGCGGCGCGCAAATCCTTGCGCGAGGCCAGGCACAGCTGCGCATAGGGCTTCTTCGCGCCCGGCTTGGCCAGCGCATAGGTGCGGCCGGACTCGGTGCGCGGGAACTGCCCGCCGATGTAGAGCTTGTGCGTCTTCAGCACTTCCAGGTGCGTGTCAGCCGTCTTCATGCCTCGATCTCCAGATACGGCAGCAGCCCGTGGCGCCCGCCCTCGCGGCCGTAGCCCGATTCGCCATAACCGCCGAAGGGCGAGGTCGGATCGAACTGGTTGTAGGTATTCGCCCAGATCACGCCGGCGCGCAGGCCGGAGGCGACCTTGTGGATCTTCGATCCCTTCTCGCTCCAGATGCCGGCCGCCAGGCCGTAGGGCGTGTCGTTGGCCTTGGCGATGGCCTCGCTCGGGGTGCGGAAGGTGGTCACCGCGAGCACCGGCCCGAACACCTCGACGCGGCACAGGGTGTGCGCGGAGGCGACATCGCTGAAGAAGCAGGGGCGGATGAAATTGCCCTTGGCCGGCAGCTTGACGTTCTCCGGCTCGTAGTAGCTGGCGCCCTCGCGCTTGCCCACGTCGATCAGCTTGCGGATCTTGTCCAGTTCCGGCTTCGAGTTGATCGCGCCGATGTCGGTGTTCTTGTCCAGCGGGTTGCCGACGCGCAGCTTCTGCATCCGCGTGCGCAGCTTGGCGAGGAACACCTCGGCCACCGATTCCTCCAGCAGCAGCCGCGAGCCCGCGCAGCACACGTGGCCCTGGTTGAAGTAGATGCCGTTGACCACGCCCTCGACCGCCTGGTCGATGGCAGCGTCCTCGAACACGATGTGCGCGCTCTTGCCGCCGAGTTCCAGGGTCAGGCGCTTGCCGCTGCCAGCCACGGCGCGGGCGATGATCTTGCCCACCTCGGTGCTGCCGGTGAAGGCGATCTTGTCCACGCCCGGATGCGCCACCAGCGCCGCGCCGGCCTCGCCCGCGCCGGTCACCAGGTTGACCACGCCCGGCGGCAAGCCCGCCTCCTCGAAGATCTTCATCAGCAGCAGCGCGGTCAGCGGCGTCTGCTCGGCGGGCTTGAGCACCACCGTGTTGCCGCAGGCCAGCGCCGGGGCGATCTTCCAGGCCGCCATCAGCAGCGGGAAGTTCCACGGGATCACCTGGCCGGCGACGCCGAGCGGGCGCACCTTGCGGCCGGGTACGGCGTATTCCAGCTTGTCGGCCCAGCCGGCGTAGTAGAAGAAGTGCGCGGCGACCAGCGGGATGTCGACATCGCGCGATTCGCGGATCGGCTTGCCGTTGTCCAGCGACTCCAGCACCGCCAGTTCGCGCGCGCGCTCCTGGATCAGCCGCGCGATGCGGAACAGGTATTTGCCGCGCTCGCGCCCGGAAAGCTTCGACCAGGACCGCTCATAGGCCTGGCGCGCGGCGCGCACCGCGGTGTCGATGTCGGCTGCGTCCGCCTCGGCGACTTCCGAGAGCGCCTGCTCGGTGGCCGGATTGACCGTGGCGAAGTAGCGGCCGGCGGCCGGCGGCGTCCACTTGCCGCCGATGAAAAGCTCGTGGCGCGCGGGTATCTGCACGATCTTGTCCGACTCGATGCTGGGGGCGTAATCGAGCACGAAGCTGCCCGGGACCGGGCCGCTGGCGTGGGTGTCGGCCTTGCCGTTGCCGGCGGCGGCCGCCTGGGTCAGGGCGGATTGCTCAGTCAATGGAGTAGCCCTTGTCGTAGTAGTAACGGCCGGTGTACTGCTTGTAGATCTGCCGCAGCAGATCGTTGAGCAGCGCGCTGGCGCCGAAGCGGTAGAGGTCCGGCGTCATCCATTCCGGGCCGAGGGTCTCGTACAGCATGCACAGGTAGGCGACCGCCTGCTTCGCGGTGCGGATGCCGCCGGCCGGCTTCATGCCGATGCGCACGCCGGTCTTGCGGTAGTGGTCGGCGATCGCCTGCAGCATCACCAGCGTCACCGGCGGCGTCGCGGCCGGCTGCACCTTGCCGGTGGAGGTCTTGATGAAGTGCGCGCCGGCGGCGATCGCGATGTCGGACGCGAGGCGCACCTTGTCGAGCGTGCCGAGTTCGCCGGTCTCCAGGATCACCTTCAGGTGCGCCGGCCCGCAGGCCTCGCGCACTGCGGCGATCTCGTCGTAGACCTGCTGGTATTCGCCGGCGAGGAAGGCGCCGCGGTTGATCACCATGTCGATCTCGTCGGCGCCGCTCGCCACCGCTTCGCGGGTGTCGGCCAGGCGCACCGCGAGCGAAGCCTGGCCCGACGGGAACGACGTGGCGACGGAGGCGACATGCACGCCGCTGCCTTCGAGCACCTTGACCGCGTGCGGCACCAGCAGCGGGTAGACGCAGACCGCCGCCACCGACGGAATCGGGCGGAAGCCCGGCAGTTTCGCCAACGCCTCGGTCAGCGCCGGCGCAGCCGGCTGCAGCGCCTTGCGGCACATCTGACGCACGCGCGCGGGCGTGTCGGCGCCCTCCAGCGTGGTCAGGTCGCACATGCGGATGCCGAGGTACAGCAGGTCCAGCTTGCTCTGCGCCTTGACGCTGCGCTTGGCGAAGAAGGCGGCGCGCTCCTCGGCGCCTACCGCATCCACCGGCACCGCGGGGATGTTCAGGCCGTGGCCTGCGCCATCGCTGACACTGACGAACATGGGCGTCGTAGATCCTGGCATTCGCTGAGACGCCAGAGCATACGGCGGGAGCCGCGGATCGGGTATGCGGGCGGATGGCGAATTGCGGCTGCCCGCGGGCGGACACGACGCCGATCAAGGCGCGGGTCTTGCGCTGACGCCAGCATGCGCCACCCGACCACAGGCTGCCCGCCGCCATGCCCAGGACCCTGATCGAACCCTTCCGCATCAAGTCGGTCGAACCGATCCGCGTGACCAGCCGCAGCGAGCGCCTGCGCCTGCTGGAAGATGCCCACCTCAACGTGTTCAAGCTGCGCGCCGAGGATGTGCTTATCGACTGGCTGACCGATTCGGGCACCGGCGCGATGAGCGCGGAGCAGTGGGCGGCGATCATGCGCGGCGACGAGTCCTATGCCGGCGCGCCGAGCTTCTTCCGCCTGCAGTCGGTGGTGCGCGAGATCACCGGCATGCAGCACCTGATCCCGACCCACCAGGGGCGCGCGGCCGAGCGGATCCTGTTCGCCTCGCTGTGCAGCGCGGGCCAGATCGTGCCGAACAACTGCCACTTCGACACCACCCGCGCCAACCTCGAATACCTCGGTGTCGACGCGCGCGACCTCGTCATCGCGGAAGGCCTGCAGCCGGCCCTGCTGCATCCGTTCAAGGGCAACATCGACCTTAATCGGCTGGAGGCCTTGCTCCAGTCGGACGGCGAGCGCATCCCCTTCGGCATGCTGACGGTGACCAACAACACCGGCGGCGGCCAGCCGGTGTCGATGGCCAACATCCGCGCCTGCTCGGAGCTGCTGCACGCCTACGGCAAGCCACTGATCATGGACGTCTGCCGCTTCGCCGAGAACGCGATGTTCATCAAGCTGCGCGAGCCGGGCTACGCCGACAAGAGCCCGCTCGAGATTGCGCAGGAGATGTTCGCGCTTGCCGATGCCGCGACGATGAGCGCGAAGAAGGACGGCATGGTCAACATCGGCGGCTTCATCGTGCTGCGCCACGAGGAATGGCTGGAGCGCGTGCGCCAGCTGGAGATCCTGTGGGAGGGCTATCCGACCTACGGCGGCCTCGCCGGGCGCGATCTCGATGCATTGGCCGTGGGCCTCAAGGAAGGCCTCGACGAGGACTACCTGCGCTACCGCCTGCGCACCGCCGAATACCTCGGCGAGAAGCTCGACGCGCTTGGCATCGGCTACGTCAAACCCACCGGCGGCCACGCGGTCTACATCGACGCGCGCACCGTGCTGCCGGACATGCCGGTCGAGCACTACCCCGCATGGGCGCTGTGCAACGCGCTCTACACCGAGGGTGGCATCCGCGGCGTCGAGGTCGGCTCGGTGATGTTCGGCAAGCGCCTGCAGGGCGGCCGCGAGACCTACCACAGCATGGAACTGGTGCGCCTGGCCTTCCCGCGCCGCATGTACACCCAGTCCCACTTCGACTACGCCGCCGAAGTCATCGGCGAGGTCAAGGCCGCCGCCGGCTCGATCCGCGGCGTGCGCATCGTGCGCCAGCCCAGGCTGCTGCGGCATTTCACCGCAGACTTCGAGTGGGTATGAGCGATCCGGACGGGGCCGGTTAAACGCGGAGACGCAGAGGACGCAGAGAAGAGCGGGAGGTGGTCAAACGCGGAGACGCGGAGGACGCAGAGAAGAGCCAAAGATTGAATCGTCGCCCGCCGAACGTGTTCTGCGCTTTTCTCCGCGTCCTCTGCGTCTCTGCGTTTAACCAGCCCCGGTGCAGTAGCCGCGGTAGCGGGCGCCGATCTCGCGCATCTCCTGCGCGTCGAGCAACACTGGCTCGCCGCCCTGTGAGGCGCGCCAGTAGAGCTCGCACAGGAACTCGAGTTCGATCGCGTTCTCCAGCGCCTCGTCGAGGTCGCGGCCGATGACGGTGGCGCCGTGGTTGGCCATCAGGCAGGCGTTGCGGTCGGCCATCGCGTCCACCACGGTGCGCGACAGTTCCTCGGTGGCGAATGGCGCATACGGCGCGCAGCGCACGTCGTCGCCGCCGAAGCGGGCGATGGTGTAGTGGAAGGGCGGCAGGCCGCGGCGCTGGCAGGAGAGGGTGGTGGCGTAGGGCGAGTGCATGTGCACCACCGCGCCGGCATCTCCGCGCTGGCGATACAGATCGCAGTGGAAGCGCCATTCGCTGGACGGCTTGCCGGCGCCGATGACCTCGCCGCCGAGCGTCAGGCGGACGAGGTCCGTTCCCGAGGTATCGTGCGGATGGCGCCCGCTCGGCGTGATCAGCAGGTCGTCGCCGCAGCGCACGCTGGCATTGCCGGCGGTGCCGACGTTCAGGCGCGTCTCGACCAGCGCACGCGACACCCGCAGCAGCGATTCGCGCAGTTCACCTTCATCCTCGACCATGCCGGCCTCCGCATCCCGATGCCACCCTGCCGCGCCGGCCGGCGCAGCCGGCGCTCAATCTACCGGTTCGAAGCGTCCGAGGAAGAATCGTAGTTGCGCCGGCTCGTAGGTGAAGCGCAGGCCCTTGATCGAGTGCGCCTGCTCGGCCACCTCGATGACGCTCTCGGCGACCACGTCCATATGCGCCTGGGTGTAGACGCGGCGCGGGATGGTCAGGCGCACCAGTTCCAGCCTGGGCATGTGATTGACGCCGTTGGCGTCGCGGCCGGCGGACACCGCGCCGCGCTCCATCGCGCGCACGCCGGCATCCACGTAGAGCGCCGCGGCGAGCGCCTGCGCAGGGAACTGGTGCTGGGGGATGTGCGGCAGGATGCGGCGCGCGTCGAGGAACACCGCGTGGCCGCCGATCGGCTGCACGATCGGCACGCCGGCCTGCATCAGCTTGTGGCCGAGGTACTCGACCTGGCCGACGCGCGCGCGGATGTGGTGGTCGTCGATGCTCTCGCGGATGCCGATCGCCATCGCCTCCATGTCGCGCCCGGCGAGGCCGCCGTAGGTGTGCAGGCCTTCGTAGACCACCACCAGGTCGCAGGCGCGGCGGTAGAGGTCGTCGTCGTTCATCGCGAGGAAGCCGCCGATGTTGACCAGCGCATCCTTCTTCGCGCTCATGGTCGCGATGTCGGTCAGCGCGCAGATCTCGTGCACGATCGACGCGACGCTGTGGTCGGCGTAGCCCGGCTCGCGCTGCTGCACGAAGTAGGCGTTCTCGGCCACCCGGGTCATGTCGTGCACGATCGGGATGCGGTGGCGGTCGCACCAGGCGCGCAGCTCGCGCAGATTGGCCATCGACACCGGCTGGCCGCCGGCCATGTTCACCGCGGTCGCCAGGCTGACATAGGGAATGCGCTGCGCGCCGACACGCTCGACCAGCGCATCGAGCTTGGCGATGTCTACATTGCCCTTGAAGGGCGAGGGGTCGGCAGGATCGTGTGCGGCATCGACGATCACGTCGACGAAGCTGCCGCCGGCCAGCTCCTGATGCAGGCGCGTGGTCGTGAAGTACATGTTGCCGGGCACGTAGTCGCCGGGCTTGATCAGCAAGCGGCTGACCAGGTGCTCGGCGCCGCGGCCCTGGTGGGTGGGCACGGTGTGCTTGTAGCTGTAGCACTCGGCGATGGTGTCGCGCAGGTGGTAGAAGTTCGCGCTGCCGGCGTAGGCCTCGTCGCCCAGCATCATGCCGGCCCACTGGCGGTCGCTCATCGCGGACACGCCGGAGTCGGTCAAGAGGTCGATGTAGACGTCTTCGGAACGCAGCAGGAAGGTGTTGTAGCCGGCCTCGACGATCGCGCGCTCGCGCTCCTCGCGCGTGGTGGTCTTCAGCAGCTCGACCATCTTGATCTTGAAGGGCTCGGCCCAGGAACGGCGCTGGCTGGACATCGGTCTTGGCTCGCAGGCTTGGGGCTGCGATTGTCCGCAGCGCGGCCGCGGCGGCCCATGACGATCATCAAGCGACGCGATGATCCGGCCCGTGCGATCCGGCATCGAGCGGTGCGCGCTGCAAGGCGCCGATCAGGAATTCGAAGCGCCCCTCATGACAGAGCCCGGCCAGCCCGGCCCGCTCCCAGGCGTCCAGCGCCACGGCAATCAGCTGCGCACGCACCGATTCGGCGATGGCGTGCGCATCAGCCGGCCGTAGCTGCGCGGCCGGTTCCACGGGTCAGGCCTTGCCGCGGGCCTTCGGCGCGGCCGGCTCCGGCGCGCGCGCGGCGACGCCAGGCGGTACCGGCGCCTGCGGCTTGCCGAAGCCCTGCTGCAACTGCTGCCAGAGCTGCAGGTTGCGCTCGGTCAGATCGGTCATCACCGCCCACGGCGACTGCCCCAGCAGGGTGTTCAGCTGGGTGCGGAACTGCTGCTGCTGTTCCAGGAAGATCTGCATCGACCGTTCCAGGTAGCTGCCCATGAAGCCCTGCAGCGAATCCCCGTAGAAACGGATCAGCTGCGACAGCATGTTGGTGGTCAGCAGCGGCTGCCCCTGTTCCTCGCGCTCGGCGATGATCTGCAGCAGCACCGAGCGCGTCAGGTCCTGGCCGGTCTTGGCGTCCTGCACCTCGAAGGCCTCGCCGTCCTGCACCAGCTGGCGGATGTCCTCCAGCGTCACGTACGACGAGATCTCGGTGTCGTAGAGCCGGCGGTTCGGGTACTTCTTGATGATGCGCGGTCGGGACATCGAGGCTTCCTGCGTGTGGTGCAGCGAGAGCAGGGCGCCTGCGGCGCCCCGCACGTTTCACCAGCCCATGTAATGGCCGCCGTTGATCGACAGGTTGGCGCCAGTGATCCACGCCGCCATTTCCTCGGTGAAGAAACCCACCGCATAGGCAATCTCGTCCGGCGAGCCCAGGCGCCCGGTCGGGATCTGCGCCACGATCTTCGCGCGCACTTCCTCCGGCACCGCCATCACCATGTCGGTGCCGACATAGCCGGGCGACACGGTATTGCAGGTGATGCCGAACTTGGCGTTTTCCTGCGCCAGCGAGATCGTGAAGCCGTGCATGCCGGCCTTCGACGCGGCGTAGTTGGCCTGGCCGTACTGGCCCTTCTGGCCGTTGATCGACGAGATCTGCACGATGCGGCCCCACATCCGCGCGCGCATGCCGTCGATCACCTGGCGGGTGACGTTGAAGCAGCCGGTCAGGTTGGTGTCGATCACATCCGACCACTGGGTTTCCGACATGCGGTGGAAGGTGGTGTCGCGGGTGATGCCGGCGTTGTTGATCAGGATGTCCACGCCGCCCAGCTTGGCCTCGATCTCCTTGACCATTTCCTTGCTCGACGCGAAATCCGCGACATCGCCGGGCACGATCAGGCAATCCACGCCGTCGGCGTTCAGCTCGGCCTGCCAGGCCCTGGCCTTTTCCTCGTTGCGGTAATTGGTGGCCACGCGATGCCCGGCGCGCGCCAGGCGCTTCACGATCGCCGTGCCGATGCCACCCGTACCGCCCGTCACCAATGCTACGCGACTCGTCATGATCTGCTCTCCCTCCCGAAGGTTTCGCGGATTCTACACAGCGGGGGCAGGGGGAAGGGGGCAGGGGACCTGCCTCGCGACTCGGACCGGAACTGGCGGACGCCCTGGAAGTCCGGAAAGGCATGGAACGCAAAGGACCGCGAAGGACGCGTGAGGGTGGCGATGAAGTCAGCGCGGCGAGCTACGACGGCGCAAGCGCCATCACCGTCGGCACGGCATCGATCCGCCACTGCAGCGCGAACTGCCGCAACATGATTTCGACAGGCGCCGGGTCGAGAGGTGCTTGCCCGAGCCAGCGGGCGATCCGCGGCAGCCAGTGCTGTGCCTCGTCCGCGGCAATTGCCGGCGCCAGGTTCTGCTTGCTGAGCTTCTGCCCGTCCGCGCCGAGCAGCACCGGCAGGTGCGCGTAGCGCGGCGTGGGCAGGCCCAGGCACTGCTGCAGCCAGATCTGCCGCGGGGTGGAATCGAGCAAGTCGGAGCCGCGCACCACGTCGGTGATGCCCTGCGCGGCGTCGTCGACGACCACTGCCAGTTGATAGGCGTAAAGGCCATCCGCGCGCCGGAGCACGAAGTCGCCGACTTCCTCGCGCAGCGACTGGCCCTGGCGTCCCTGGATCCGGTCGTCGAACTCGACGCGCTGGTCCGGCACGCGCAGGCGGATCGCTGGTGCCCGGGACGGATCGCTGGCAGTGCAGTCGCCGCGGTGAATCCCGCCCGCGGGCGCCAGATCGCTGCGGCTGCAGCGGCACTCGAAGGCCAGGCCGGCAGCAAGCAACTGCGCCAGCGCAGCGTCGTAGGCCGCGCCGCGGCGGCTCTGCCAGAGCACCGGCTCATCAGACGCCAGGCCGATGGCGGACAGCAAGCCCAGGATGGACGCGCTCGCGCCCGGCTGCTCGCGCGGCGGATCGATGTCCTCGATGCGCACCAGCCACTGCCCGCCCGCCGCGCGCGCGTCGGCCCAACTGGCCACGGCCGCGAGCAGCGAGCCCAGGTGCAAGGGGCCGGTGGGCGAGGGGGCGAAGCGGCCGCGGTAGCGGGTCATGCGGGCGGGCGCCTGATGGCCATTGCGGGGTGCTGGAATTTGAAGCGGGGCAAGGGGCAGGGGGCAGGGGAGCTGGCCCTGGGCCGGCTCAGGCAGCAAAGTGGGATTGCACGCCGGGAGCCGGTGCTGCAGTTCATGTCGTACTAGCCGCATGGTCGGAAGAGGCAGCCAGGCAGGCCCCCCGCCCCCTGACCCCTGCCCCGCCTGTGCACTCTCCCTCCCCCATGACTTCCCGCCCGCTTGAAAGCCATCGACACCGCCACCACCCCGGTGCGTACATGCTGACCATCTCGACTTCCACAGGAGCGTATCGATGAACCGCGTCATGTTGTTCCTCGGCACCAACCTCGCCGTGCTGGTGATGCTGGGGCTGGTGACCAATCTATTGGGCCCGGTGCTGGGTATCAACCCGCGCGGCACTGTGGGCCTGCTGATCCTGGCCGGTGTGGTCGGTTTCACCGGCTCGTTCATTTCGCTGGCGGCGTCCAAGTGGCTGGCCAAGTCCTCGACCGGCGCGGTGGTGATCGAGAACCCGCGCACCCCGGAAGAGCGCTGGCTGGTCGAGACCGTGCGCCGCCAGGCGGAAGCCTCGGGCATCGGCATGCCCGAGGTGGCGATCTACGACGCGCCGGACCTGAATGCCTTCGCCACCGGCATGAGCCGCAACAACGCGCTGGTGGCGGTGAGCACCGGGCTGCTGCGCAGCATGAGCCGCGACGAGGTCGAGGCAGTGCTGGCGCATGAGGTCGGCCACGTGGCGAATGGCGACATGGTGACCATGGCGCTGATCCAGGGCGTGCTCAACACCTTCGTGTTCTTCATCTCGCGCGTGCTCGGCCAGATCATCGACCAGGCGGTGTTCAAGCGCAGCGCGGACGAGGGCCCGGGCTTCGGCTACTACATCATCGTGATGGTGCTGGAGATCGTGTTCGGCATCCTCGCCTCGATCATCGCGATGTGGTTCTCGCGCCAGCGCGAGTTCCGCGCGGACGCCGCCGGTGCGCAACTGGCCGGCCGCCACAAGATGGCCGCGGCGCTGGAGCGCCTGATGCTGAACCACGGGCAGACCGCGCTGCCGCAGCAGGTGCAGGCCTTCGGCATTTCCGGTGGCATCGCCAGTGGCATGAAGAAGCTGTTCATGACCCATCCGCCGCTGGAAGAGCGCATCGCGCGGCTGCGCAACGGTTGACGCTGCCTGCGAGCCAGGCGGGCGCTCGCCCGCCTGGCTGTTACGTACTCACCGGCAGCATGGCGATGGTGCCGTCTGCGGCACGTCCAAGGCACACCGATTCAACGGGTCGACGCCCTTCAACCAACTCATGGCAGGGAACACCACGCTAGCCGAAATCGTACGACATCACCTTCTCGGGTTCGGCGAGGAAGTTGCCCTGCACGAAATTGACGCCGCAGGAGAACAGGATCGACATGCTGGCGGCGTCCTCGACGAACTCGGCCACGGTCATCCGGCCGAGTGCGTGGGCCTGCTCGCACATGTCTTTGATCTTGGCCTGGTGCTCTGCGCTCTTGGCCAGGTCAGCCATGTAGGTGCGGTCCAGCTTCACGTAGTTGGCGCCGACGTGCTTGAGCAACTGGAAGGAATTCAGGCCGGAGCCGAATTTCTCCAGTGCGAAGCCGCACTTGAGTTGTTCCAGGCCCTTCTGGAAGAACTTGGCCTGCTTCAAATGGGTGACCACCATGCTCTCGGACATCTCGAAGACCAGGCGGTCGCCCGGCACGCGGGCCGCCTTCAGCTGCTGCGCCAACCAGGGCAGCAGGGTGCCATCGTCGATGGCTTGCGGCGTGAGCTTGACGAAGAAAGTGGTGGTGCGCCCCTGCTTGTGGCGCTCCTGCAGCACGCGGAGCACGTGGTCCACGACCCAGCGATCGATCTGCGGCAGCATGCCGAAGCGCTCGGCGATCGGCAGGAACTGGCCGGGCATGATCTCGCCCTTGTCGCCCTGCATGCGCAGCAGGACTTCGTAGAACTCGCCTTCCTGGCCTTGCAGCGAGATGATCGGCTGGTAGAACAGCACGAAGCCGTCTTTCTCGACCGCGCGCTTGATCAGTTCCAGCCATTCGCGGTCCTTGGCGGCGTCCGCCTTGTCCTGCGCCGCCGGGTCGAACACCTGGATGCGGTTGCCGCCGTCCGCCTGCGCCTTGCGCGCGGCCTCGTTGACCTTGTCCAGCACGAACTGGGAGCCGGGGACCTTCTCGGTCAGCAGGCAGACGCCGACGCTCGCGGTCAGGCTGACCGAGCGCTTGCCGACATCGAAGATGCGTTCCTCGAAGCGCTTGCGCACCTGCTCGGCGAACTGGATCAGCGCTTCATGCGGGCGCCCGCTGACGACCACCGTGAAGGTGTGATCGGCGAAGCGCGCGACCACATCCTGCGGCAACGCAGTCTCCTTCAGCAGTTGGGCCACGTCGCCCAGCATGAGGTCGGCGCCGCCGACGCCGATCTGGTCGAGCACCTTGCGGTAGTTGTCGATCTCGATATAGAAAATCGCCTGGTCGATCCGCCCGCTGTTGGCACTCGCGACCGCCTTGTCCAGCTCGGTCATGAAGTGCTGGCGGTTGAACAAGCCCGGTGACCAGGTCCTGGCGCTTGAGCTGGTCCAGCTGCTGCGCCAGTTCGGCGCCCACCGTCTGCTGGCGGAAGATGATCTGGGTGGCCGGCTCGCCCTCGATGCTGGCTTCGGACAGCTCCATCATCGCGTCGAAAGTGCCGCCGTCCGGGCGCTGTGCGCGCAGATCCAGTTTCTCCGGCGGCTTCTCGCCGCGGCCCAGCATCTTCAGCACGTTGCGGAACTTCTCCGCATCCTCGCTGGCGATCAGGTCGAGGATCGCGAGACCCTCGATCTCTTCGAATTCCTCGAAGCCGAACATCTCAAGATACGCACGGTTGGCGTAGACGTGCATGCCCTCGTGGACGTAGGCGATCGGATCGCGCGAACTGCCGAGCAGCGAATGCGCGCGGCGCTCGCTCTCGCGCCAGGCAGCCTCCATGCGCCGCAGGTTGCGTCGCGTCGTGAGGTTCTCGAACTCGCGCATGACAATCATCTGCAGGTGGTCGGCGACGCTGCGCAGTGCCACCTCGCGCGCACCTTCGCGCAAGTACTTGAGCTGAGTCTCCTGGGTGATCCCGTCGACCAGCTGGATCAGCGACATGTCCTTGCCGCTGCGATTGACGATGCCGGCGATCTCCGGCAGCGTCGGCGATTTGATTTTCGGGCTGACGAGCACCAGGTCCGTGGCGCCGCTCTCCAGCGACGCGCGCAACTGGTCGGCGTTGTCCACGCGATTGGGGCGCACGGCAATCCCGGCGTTGCGCAACAGGCTGATGACCTGCTCGGCGTCCTCGACGGAATCCTCCACCAGGAGAATGCGCAGGACGACCTTCTCGGCTTTGGCCATGGGGCAGACACGGTGCTCGGCGGATGAACTGCGGATTTTGACCGAAAGGCGTAGCAAATTGCCAGACGGACGGCGCATTTTCAGTCGCAAATCGCCCTGTTTTGCCGCCTTGTGCCGTGTTCCGGCGGCCCAGGGACGCCCCACGGGTGGCGGCAGGGTCTCGGCATCCAAGGAGCCCCCAGTGCCCGGACTTGTTCGGGGGTCCCCGGCTTGCTGTCCTTGCCCGCCACCTCGCGCGCCAGGCGTGGGACGAGGTAGCCGGGCAGTTCGCTGCGGAGCGCCCGGATCAGGGCGCGCGCGCGGCGTTCGCCCACCTCGAAGTGGGCCGCGCCGGTGACCCGGTCGAGCAGGTGCAGGTAGTAGGGCAGGACGGCATTCGCCGCCAGCGCCTCGCTCAGCGCTTGCAGGGCCTCGGGCGTGTCATTCACTCCGCGCAGCAGCACCGCCTGGTTCAGGAGCACCGCGCCGGCCGCGCGCAGGCGCTTGCAGGCGGACGCCACATGGGTGTCGATCTCGTTGGCATGGTTGGCGTGCAGCACCACGGTGACCGGCCAGGGCAGGCGCTCCAGCCAGGCGCAGAGCTCGGCATCGATCCGCTCGGGCAGTACCACCGGCCAGCGCGTATGGATGCGCAGCCGGCGCACATGCGGGATGCACCGCAGCGCCTCGCCAAGTTCTGCCAGCTTTGTGGTGGCCAGCGACAATGGATCGCCGCCCGACAGGATGACCTCGTGGATGCTTGCGTCGGCGGCGATGGTGGCCAGCGCGGCGCGCCAGCCATCGCGGGCAGCGAGTTCGTCGGCATACGGGAAGTGCCGGCGAAAGCAGTAACGGCAATGCACCGCGCAACTGCCGGTGGCAATCAGCAGCACGCGATGGGCGTACTTGTGGATCAGGCCCGGGCTGCGCGATTTCGCCAGGTCGCCCACGGGGTCGGCCAGGAATCCCGCCGGCGAAAGCGCTTCCGCCGCCAGCGGCAGCACCTGGCGCAGCAAGGGATCGCCGGCGTCCCCGAAGCGCATGCGCGCGGCGAAGGCGCGCGGCACCAGCAGCGGAAATGTCGTCGCGGGGTCCAGGGCCACGTCCGCGCGCGACAGGCCGAGGAAGCCAAGCAGGGCATCCACGTCGCGGAAGGCCTCGCGCAGGCTGGCCTGCCACCCGCGTGGAGGGAGCGAGACGGTTTCTGGTGCGCAAACAGGACTAGCGGTTATCATTCCGAGGTTTATCGCCGTGGGTGCGCCCGCGGCGCGTGCATCCTTTCCCAATCATAGCTGCGCGGCGTGCGCGGCTCGCGCATGGAGATTCCCGATGGCCAGCTATGGCATGAACGACGTCCGCAACGGACTCAAGATCCTGGTGGATGGCGATCCGTACACCATCGTCGACACCGATTTCATCAAGCCGGGCAAGGGCCAGGCCTTCACCCGCATCAAGATCCGCAACCTCAAGAACGACCGCACCGTCGAGCGCACGCTCAAGGGCAGCGACTCGGTGGAAGGCGCCGACGTGGTCGATACCGACATGCAGTTCCTGTACACCGACGGCGAGTTCTGGCACTTCATGCAGCTGGAGACCTTCGAACAGTTCCAGGCCGACAAGGCCGCCGCGGGTGACGCCGCCAAATGGCTGCGCGAGCAGGACATGTGCATCATCACCCTGTGGAACGGCGCGCCGCTGTCGGTGACCCCGCCGAATTTCGTCGAGCTCAAGATCGTCGAGTGCGATCCGGGCGTGCGCGGCGACACCGCGCAGGGCGGCGGCAAGCCGGCCAAGCTGGAAACCGGCGCGGTGGTGCGCGTGCCGCTGTTCGTGGAGAACGGCGAAGTGATCCGTTGCGACACCCGCAGCGGCGAATACGTCGGCCGCGCCAGCAAGTAAGCCACTGAACAGGGAAGCGCGCCGATGGTGATGGTCGTCGACCAGGTGATCGAGGCGCGCTGGGTGGTGCCGGTGGTGCCGCATGGCGTGGTCCTCGAAGACCACGCCGTGGTGGTGCACCAGGGCCAGATCTGCGGCCTGCTGCCGATCGCCGATGTGCAGGATCGCTACCTGCCGGCGGAGCGCGTATCGCTGCCGCGGCACGCGCTGATCCCGGGCCTGGTCAACGCCCATTGCCACGCGGCGATGACGCTGATGCGCGGGCTGGCCGACGATCTGCCGCTGATGACCTGGCTCAACGAGCACATCTGGCCGGCCGAGGGCGCGCTGATCTCCCCGGCCTACGTGACCGACGGTGTGGAGCTGGCGGCGGCCGAGATGCTGCTCGGCGGCACCACTGCAGTGAACGACCAGTACTTCTTCCCCGAGGCGGCGGTCGAGGTCTACCGCCGCATGGGCATGCGCGCGGCCATCGGCCTGATCCTGCTGGAATTCCCGACGCCCTACGCGCGCAGCGCGGACGAATACCTGTCGCGTGGTCTGGCGCTGGCAGACCAGCTGACGGGCGATCCGCTGCTGCATCCCTGTTTTGCGCCGCACGCACCCTACACGGTCTCTGACGACAGTTTCCGCCGCATCCGCACCTATGCCGACCAGCTCGGCCTGCGCGTGCACGTGCACGTGCACGAGACCGCCTTCGAGGTGGAGGACGCGGTGCGCCAGCACCACGAGCGCCCGCTCGCCAGGCTCAAGCGCCTGGGTTTCATGGGCCCGGACCTGACTGCGGTGCACATGACCCAGCTGACACCGGGCGAGATCGAGGACCTGGCGCGGCACAATGTGGTGGTCGCGCACTGCCCGGAGTCCAACCTCAAGCTGGCCAGTGGCTTCTGCCCGGTGGGCGATTTGCTGCGCGCCGGCGTGAGCGTGGCCATCGGCACCGACGGCAGCGCCAGCAACAACGACCTCGACATGTTCGGCGAGATGCGCACCGCCGCGCTGCTGGCCAAGGGCGTGACCCTGGATCCGCAGGAGATGGACGCCGCCACCGCGCTCAACTGCGCCACCCTCGGCGGCGCGCGCGCGATCGGCCTCGAAAGCCGCATCGGCAGCATCGAGGTCGGCAAACGCGCCGACCTCGCCGCGGTGGATTTCGGCTCGCTGCGCCTGGCGCCGGTCTACAGCCCGCTGTCGCACCTGGTCTATGCCGCCTCGCGCAACGATGTCAGCGATGTCTGGGTGGATGGCGTCCGCCGGGTGCGCGAGCGCACCCTGGTCGGCGTGGATACCGAGAGCCTGATGGCGAATGCCGCGCGCTGGTCGGCGCTGGCGCGCGCCGCGGTCGGTGGGCCCAAGTCATGAGCAATGTCGACAGCCAGGAAGTGGCGCGCTTCAACGAGGTGGCGGCGCGCTGGTGGGATGCGGACGGCCCCTTCCGCCCGCTGCACGAACTCAACCCCGAGCGCCTCGCCTTTATCGCCGCGCGCCAGCCGCTGAAGGGCGCATGCATCGTCGACATCGGCTGCGGTGGCGGCATCCTCAGTGAAGCCATGGCGCGCGCCGGGGCACAGGTGACGGCGATCGACCTCGCCCCCGAGGCGCTCGATGTGGCGAAGCTGCACGCGCTCGAGTCCGGCATCGCCGTCGACTACCGGCTGGTCGCAGCCGAGGCGCTGGCCGCGGAAATGCCGGGGCAGTTCGATGCCGTGACCTGCCTGGAAATGCTCGAACACGTGCCCGATCCGCTGTCCGTGCTGCGCGCCTGCGCCGCGCTTCTGAAGCCCGGCGGCCGGCTGTTCCTGTCGACCCTGAACCTCACACCGAAGGCCTTCGCGCTCGGCATCGTCGGCGCCGAGTACGTGCTCGGCCTGCTGCCGCGCGGCACCCATCGCTACGAGCGCTTCCTGAAGCCCTCGGAGCTGCGCCGGGCGCTGGTGGACCTGGGTTTCGACCAGCTCGAATATGAAGGCCTGAGCTACGATCCGTTCACCCGGCACGCCCGCCGGAGCGCGGATCTGTCGATCAACTACCTGGTGGCCGCGGTCCGTCCATGAGCCGCATCTGGGCGGTGCTGTTCGACCTCGACGGCACCTTGATCGACACCGCTGCCGATTTGCTCGGCACCCTGGACGATGTGCGCGCCGAACTCGGCCTGCCGCCCTGCGCAGCATCGCTGCCGCCGGCCGTCGCCGCGCGCGGCGGGCGCGGCATCCTGACGCTCGGTTTCCCCGAGGATCCGCAGGCGGTCGAGCGCCTGCTGCCGCGTTACCTCGAACTCTACGGCGCGCGCCTGGCGCGGCTGAGCCGCCCGTATGCCGGGATTGAGGCGATGCTGGATGCGCTGGCCGAGCGGGGCGTGCCCGTTGGCATCGTGACCAACAAGCCGCAGGCGCTGGCGACGGCGCTGCTGCGGCAGATCGGCTGGGGCGCGCGCTTCGGGGTGCTGGTCGGCGGCGACACGCTCGCGGTGCGCAAGCCGGCGCCAGAGCCGGTGTGGCATGCCTGCGTGGCGCTCGGCATCGCGCCGGCGCAGGCCGCGATGGTCGGCGACGACGAACGCGACATCCAGGCCGGGCGGGCGGCCGGCTGCGGCCTGACGATCGCCGCGGCCTATGGGTATCTGGAGCCAGGCGTGCGCGCCGCGGATTGGGCGGCCGACGTGACGGTCGCCACGCCCATGCAGGTGTTGCCCGCCTTGCTCGCCCGAATCGACCGCGTTGCGGCGCCGTGCTGAGCGGCGTCGACAGCGAGTTGCTGGGCTTCTGCGAGCCCTGGCTGGCGCGCGAGCCGCGCCTGCTGTTCGCCTGCCAGTTCGCCGCCGAAGGCGCCGGGCGGGCGCGCTTCCTCGCGGCTCAGGTCCTGGCGCGGGAACTGGCGCAGACGCTGCTGGCGATTTCGGAGCGGCGGGTCGCCGAGGCGCGATTGATGTGGTGGTCGGACGAGGCGAGCTACTGGCTGCAGGGACACCCGCGGCACCCGCTTGCGCTGGGACTGGATGCCGCGACCGCAGCGCCAGGGCTGGCGCAATGGGTGCAGCAGGTGCATGCGTGGATGGAAGCGCCGCCGGAGAGCCAGGATGAACTGCGCGCGCGTTTGCGCGCACTGGCCGCGACCGGCGACGCCAGCCCGGCGCTGGCGGACAGCGGCGACGATGCGGTGTGGCTGGGGCTGGCGGCGCGCCAGGCGCTGGTCGGCGCGGCCACCGGAGGCGCGCTGTTGCCGCTGGATGTTTGCGCGCGCCATAGCCTCAGGCGGTCGCAATGGCCGGAACTCGATCCTGCGCGGCGGCGCAGTCTGCTCGCCGAGGTGAGCACAGGCATGGCACCTGCCCGGGAAGCGCGGGGCGCGGCGCCCGCGGCGCTGGCGGCCCTCGAGCAGCGCTGGCTGGCGCGCATCGGCGACTCCGGCGACGAGCGCCTGCGGCTGTTCGATGTGTTCGCCGCCTGGCGCGCCGCCCGCCGCGCCCGCTGAGCCGCGCGTCAGAGGCCGAGGCGACGCAGCTCCGGAGGGTGCTCCGCGCGCTCCCACACTTCATCGAATTGGCGTTTGAGTTCGTCGCGCCGCGGCGGGTAGCAGATGTCGCCGTCGGCATCGAAGCGGTCGCCGAAGGTCCGGTAGAGGTAGCCGCCGGTGTCGGTCAGGGCGTACGCACCAGGGTAGTTGCGATCTTCCTCGCACGGTTGGCGGATCTGCACCACGCTCGACAGCCGATGCGCCAGCTCGACCAGGCGATGTCCCTCACGAACCACGCGCGCGGTGTCCTGCAGCAGGACGCGCACGCTCGCGCCACGCCCCGAAACTGCCACCTTGCGAATGGCTTCGAGCACCGCCGGGCTTTCGTACACCGCCGGCTCCAGGTCGCGCGTATAGATGCAAATTTCACGGCGCGCACTCGCGAGCAGATCGGCCGTGGCATCCACCAGCTCCGGCGCGCGCTCGGCACTGAGTCGCCGGGCTGTCGGCGCTGCGGGTACCAGTGAAACCGCCGGCGGCTGGGCGCTGACGCCTGGCAGGTCCAGCACCATGGTCTGGTGCGGGATGTCGCATTCCGTGAATTCCGCGCCCACCGGGGCGAAACCGGCCTGCGCATAGAACGGGATTGCATAGCTCTGCGCATGCAGCTTCAGGTGGCGGATGCGCGCGCAGCGGCGCGCTCCATCAAATGGCGCAGGATCGCCATGCCCACACCCTGTCCGCGCCAGGCCTTGACCACCGCCATGCGCCCGATGCGGCCGTCCGCGGTCAGGCGGCCGGTCGCGATCGGCTCGCCCGACGTGGTGCGTGCCAGCGCATGGTCGGCGTGCGCATCGTCCTCGTCCCATTCCTCGGCCTCGGGAATCTGCTGCTCCTCGATGAACACGGCCGTGCGCACCGCCTTCAGCGGCGCCGAGTCGACCGACCAGACGGCCGGCTCGATGTAGTAGCGGTCTTCGATCATGGCGCAGGCTCCGCGAGGGGCGTGGCGGGAAGGATAGCGGTGCGGAGGGGCTGGTGTTGGTTGTTGGTGCTGGTGTTGGTTGTTGGTGTTGGTGTTGGTGTTGGAAAAGGCCGCACGTCGGCCGCTTGCCGCAAACCGCCCCTGCCAACACCGACAACCAACACCAACACCTGCTTTCGCCAACACCAGCACCAACAACCAACACCGCTCCCGGCGGTCGTAGACTCCGCGCATTCCCGAGCAGGATTCCGCGATGACCATTCCTGCCCGTTTCCGTGCCTTTCGCATCCACGGCAACCCGCATCGTTCGGGGGTCGAGGACATCTCGATCGACGACCTGAATGTCGGCGAGGTGACCATCAAGGTCGACTGGTCCTGCGTGAACTACAAGGATGCGTTGGCCGGCACCGGGCAGGGCAAGATCCTGCGCCAGTTCCCGCTGGTCGGCGGCATCGATGTCGCCGGCCATGTGGTGGAGTCGCGCGATCCGCGTTTCCGCGAGGGCGATGCGGTGCTGGTGACGGGCTCGGGGCTTTCCGAGACGCGCGATGGCGGCTACAGCGAGTACGCGCGGCTGGAGGCTGACTGGGTGGTGCCGTTGCCGCCCACGCTGTCGCTGCGCGAGGCGATGGCGATCGGCACCGCGGGATTCACCGCCGCGCTGTGCCTGTGGCGCATGCAGAGCGTCGGCCAGAAGCCGGAGATGGGGCCGATCGTGGTGACCGGCGCCACCGGCGGTGTCGGCATGCTGGCCATCGATATCTTCAGCCGCGCCGGCTTCGAGATGCATGCGATCACCGGCAAGCCCGAGCAGTTCGAGGCGCTGATTGCGCTCGGCGCGCGCCAGTGCATCGCGCGCGCGGGGCTTTACCTCGGCCAGCGCCCGCTGGAGAGCGCTACCTGGGCCGGGGCGGTGGACAACGTCGGCGGCGAGCTGCTGTCGGGGCTCACACGCATGATCCGGCCGTGGGGCGCGATCGCCAGTTGCGGCCTGGCCGGTGGCATCGAACTGCACACCACGGTGATGCCCTTCATCATCCGCGGGGTCAGCCTGCTCGGGATCAATTCCTCGGGTACGCCGTACCCGGTGCGGGTGGATCTCTGGCAGCGGCTGGCGCAGGAATGGCGTCCGCGCCACCTCGACCGCATCGTCACCGGCGAGGCGACGCTGGACCAGTTGCCGCAGGTCTTCGACAAGCTGATGGCGGGCGGCGCGTTGGGGCGTACACTGGTGCGCATCGGCGCGCCGGATGGCGAATCGATGGGCGATTGACACGGGAGTGGGGCGGCACGCAATCGGCGACCGGCGAGGTTGCGAAGTGTGCTGACAACTTGTCCGCGCATCCCTGCGTATGGGTAGAATCGGACGGATGGAACAAGCTTAACGGCGGGGTAACTATGGCTCGGGTCTTGATCGTGGACGATTCGCCTTCGCAGCTCCTGGTGCTCAAGCGCATCGTCGAGGGGCAGGGGCATGAGGTGATCACCGCTGAGGATGGTCAGCAGGGCGTGGATGCGGCCAAGAAGCACATCCCGGACCTGATCCTGATGGACGTGGTGATGCCCAACCTGAATGGCTTCCAGGCAACGCGCACGATTGCGCGCGAGAAGACCACCAGCCACATCCCGGTGATCCTGGTGACCACCAAGGACCAGGAGACGGACCGGGTCTGGGGCCTGCGACAGGGCGCCAAGGGCTACATCACCAAGCCGGTCAACGAAGGCCAGTTGATCAAGGCGATCCAGGAACACTTGCCGCGCTGAGGCGATCGGCATCGGCATACACAAAGGGCGCCCGAGGGCGCCCTTTGTGTATGCGCGGCTCCCGATCACCACGGGTCGGTGCGCGCTCTCGCGCATCGATCACAGGTTCCCCAGCCCGGAGTACGCGCACGCGCGTGCTCCGGGTGCTTGCCGCTACCCGGAGAACCGCTGCGCGGTACTCCGGGCTACGTCCAGGTGGACTCAGCGCCGGCGCGGATCGAAGTCGCCGTAGTGCAGGCGCAGGGCCTCCCAGGCCTTGCGGTCGCTGTCGCTGACCGCCGGCGGTGCGTGGATCTGCAGCACCACGAACTGGTCGCCATCCGGCTTGCCGGGTAGCCCGCGTCCCTTGAGGCGGAGCTTGCGGCCGCTCTGCGAACCGGGCGGGATGCCCATCTCGACATCGCCGCCCAAGGTGGGCACCGACACGCGGGCCCCCAGCACGGCTTCCCATGGCGAAACCGGCAGTTGCACGGTGATGTCGCGGCCGTCGACCTGGAAGCGCGGATCCGGGCGTAACTTGATCTGCAGCAACAGATCCCCGGGCGTGCCGTCGCTGCCCACATGTCCCTGGCCCGACAGCCGGATGGTCTGTCCGGACTGGATCCCGCGCGGAATCTTCACCTCCAGAGTGCGCGCACCGCGCGGACCCTGCAGGCTGAAACGCTGCTTGCCGCCGGCGAAGGCGGTGGCCAGGTCGACTTCCAGTTCCGCGCGGACCTCGCCGTCGTTGTGCTCCTGGCGCGCGCGCCGCCCGCCGCCCGGGGCGCCGCCGCGCATGCGTCCGAACAGCGACTCGAAGAAGTCGCTGAACTGGCCGTTGCCGCCCTCGCCGAAGTCGAACTCGAAGCCGCCCGGCCCGCCGGGGCGGAACTCGTCGCCGGCACGGAAGCCGCCAGCGCGCGCACGGTCGTACTCGGCGCGTCGCTCAGGCTCCTTGAGTGCCTCGAAGGCTTCGTTGATGTCCTTGAAGCGATCCTCGGCGTTCTTTTCCTTGCTGACGTCCGGATGGTACTTGCGCGCGAGCTTGCGGTAGGCCGACTTGATCTCGTCGGCCGACGCATCCGGCTTGACGCCGAGCACTTCGTAGTAATCCTTGAATCGCATGCGGGTCGCAGGCCGAAGGAAAGCGGTCGAGGATAACCCCCTCCGGCGCAGGTCGGGGTGGGTACGGGACGGGACCCGGGGCAGCCGGCGCAGGCTGCCCCGGAAGGACGCTGGCTTACTGGTTGATGGCGATACGGCGCGGCGTGGTTTCCGGGCGCTTCGGGATCACGATCTCGAGCACGCCGTGCTTGCCGTTGGCGGTGATGCCCTCGGCATCCGCGCTGTCCGGCAGCGCAAAGCGGCGGTAGAACACGCCCCGCGAACGTTCGACGCGGGTGAACTTCTCGTTCTCCTCCTTGGTCTCGCTCTTGCGCTCGCCCTGATCGAGAGGATGCCTTTCTCCATGTGCACTTCGATGTCCTTCGGGTCCACGCCGGGGATGTCAGCGAGGATCACGAAGCGGCCCGGCTCTTCCTTGATGTCCACATGCGGTGCCCATTGGCTGGTGACCACATTGGACTGGTCCTGCTGCTCTTCGCTGAAGAATTTCTCGAACAAGTCGCGGAACTCGTTGGGGACTCGGGCCGGCAGGTTCCACGGGTTGTATCGGGTGATGGCCATGACGTTTGCCTCGCTGTCGAATGAGGCGGCACCGCTGCCGCCGATGGCCAGAAAGTGGGGTCCGGGCAGGCACTTTCAAGATTTCGGGCGACCGCCCAGGTGTCCCGACGCGCTGCCCGACAGCGCTATTGCGCCTTGTCGAGCAGTTCCGTGACCAGCGGGTTGCGCGCATCGCGGTCGATGCGCAGACGCAGGCGGATGCCGATGGCTTCGAGGAAGTCCTTCTCCTGGCGCAGATCTGCCCAGGTCAGCGGGTGCTGGGTCAGCCAGCCGCGCGGGAAACTCAGGCGCAGCTCGCGCCCGGCGACTTCCAGTGCGAGCTCCGGCAGCGGCTCCTCGGCGCGCGAGCGGTGCAGCACCGCGGCCAGGCGGAACAGCGCCAGCGTGCGCTTGAGCGCCTCGACATCGCGCGGCGAGACGTCTTCGAAGGTGGACTCGGGAACGCTGCGGCGGTGGCCGCGCACCAACGCCGCCACCTGCTCCAGTTCGCGCCGCGAGAAGCCGGGCAGATCCGAGTGCTCGATGATGTAGCCGCCGTGCTTGTGGTGCTGGGTGTGCGAAATGGCCAGGCCGATCTCGTGCACCAGGGTGGCGTGGCGCAGCGTCTCGCGATGCTCGTCGCCCAGGCGCCAGGGTGTCGCGATCTGGTCGAACAGCTTGAGCGCGGTCTGCTGCACCCGCTCGGCGTGCGCCTGGTCCACGGTGTAGCGCTTCGCCAGGGTCTTCATGCTGCGCTCGCGCGGATCCTGGTGCTGGAAGCGGCCAAGCGAGTCGTACAGCAGGCCCTCGCGCATCGCGTAGTCGCTGACCCGCAGCTGCTGCAGGTCGAGCGCCTCGAAGCAGGCCCACAGCGCGGCCAGGCCGCCGAGCAGGATCGGACGGCGATCTTCGCTCAGGCCGGGCAGCCGCGCGCGCTCGATCGCGCCGATCTCGATCAGGTGGTCGATCAGTTCGACCAGCCCGGCGCGGGTGATCTCGCGCTCGCGGCCGCCGGCGGCGGCGAGGATGCTGGCGATCGACTTGATCGTGCCTGAGCTGCCGATCACGCGCTTCCAGCCGCGCGCCTTGTAGGCCGAGATGATCGGCGCGAATTCGATCGGCAGGCGCAGTTGCACCTCCTGCCAGCGCTTGCGCGTGATCCGCCCGTCCGCGAAGTAGCGCTGGGTGGTCGCCACGCAGCCCATTTGCAGGCTCTCGGTCTCCAGGGTCTCGAAGCCCTGGCCGATGATCAGCTCGGTGCTGCCGCCGCCGACATCGATCACCAGCTGTCGCTGGCGCGGGTCGTTCAGCCCATGTGCGACGCCGAGGTAGATCAGGCGCGCTTCCTCGCGCCCGGAAACCACTTCGATCGGCGCGCCGAGCGCGGTCTCGGCGGTCATCAGGAAGGCGCGCGGATTGCGCAGCTGGCGCACCGTGTTGGTGGCGACCGCGCGGATGCGGTTGCGCTTGA
The DNA here is from genome assembly GCA_016713135.1 of Rhodanobacteraceae bacterium. Taxonomy (NCBI): domain Bacteria; kingdom Pseudomonadati; phylum Pseudomonadota; class Gammaproteobacteria; order Lysobacterales; family Rhodanobacteraceae; species Rhodanobacteraceae bacterium. The sequence continues at coordinate 187,795 of JADJPR010000007.1, forward strand.
TCCCGCGCAGGCGCTGGCCGAAACGCGCCAGGCTGCCGAGCGCGCGCTCGCGGATCTCCGGCGTCAGCTGGCCGTCCGGCGTGAGGCCGGCGGCCATCCGCACCGGGTCGCGCAGGCGGTCGATCACCTGCAGCCCGCCGTCGGTGAAGCGGGCGACGATCATGTGGAAGCTGTTGGAGCCGAGGTCGACCGCAGCCAGCGGCTCGTGGTCGCGCAGATCGGGCGGGCGCGAGTCGATCATCCGCCGCAGATCCTGGCCAGCAGCGAGGCCTGCGCCGAATGCGGCATGTCCTCGCCGGTTTCGATCCGGGTGTAGCGGCCGTCCGCTTCCAGCTTCCACGCCTGCGAGTTGTCCGCCAGATAGTTCTCCAGGGTCTCGTTGAACACCCGCTGGCGCAGGCTGGGGTCGAGGATCGGGAAGCAGGTCTCCACCCGGTTCAGCAGGTTGCGTTCCATCCAGTCGGCGCTGGAGGCGTACAGCTCCTCCTCGCCGCCATTGCGGAAATAGAACACCCGGCTGTGTTCGAGGAAGCGGCCGACGATCGACAGCACGCGGATGTTCTCGCTGACCTCGGGTACGCCGGGGCGCAGCACGCAGATGCCGCGCACGAACAGCACGATCTCCACCCCCGCCTGCGAGGCGCGGTACAGTGCCTCGATCACATTCGGCTCGCTGAGCGCGTTCATGCGCGCCAGGATCTTGCCCTGGCGGCCCTCGCGGGCGTGCTTCGCCTCGCGGTCGATCTTGGCGATCAGCTCCGGGTGCAGGGTGAACGGCGAGTGCAGCAACTGCTTCAGTTTCATCGCCTGGCTGAGGCCGGAGAGCTGCTGGAACAGCTTGTGCACGTCCTCGCAGACGTCCTTGTCGCAGGTGATCAGGCCGATGTCGGTGTAGATCGTTGCAGTGGTCTGGTGGTAGTTGCCAGTGCCCAGGTGCACATAGCGCTTGGGCTTGCCATTCTCGCGGCGCACGATCAGCAGCATCTTCGCGTGGGTCTTGTAGCCGACCACGCCGTAAACCACCTGCACGCCGGCGTCCTGCAGCCGGTTGGCCAGGTCGATATTGGCTTCCTCGTCGAAGCGCGCGCGCAGTTCCACCACCACCGTGACGTCCTTGCCGGCACGCGCCGCCTCGATCAGGTAGTCGACCAGCACCGAGCGGCGCCCGGTGCGGTACAGCGTCTGCTTGATCGCCAGCACATCCGGATCGGCAGCGGCCTGCTTGAGCAAGTCGATCACCGTGGAGAAGCTGTCGTAGGGATGGTGCAACAGCACATCGCGCTCGCGCACCATGTCGAACGCATTGGCGCCGGGCTTGGGCGCCTGCACCCGCGGGCTGAACGGGCGGTACTTGAGGTCCGGGCGGTCGACCATGTCGTAGACCACGCCCACCCGGTTGAGGTTGACCGGGCCGTTGACGCGGTACATGTCGTCTTCGGTCAGCTCGAAGTGCTCCAGCAGGAAGTGGCCCAGCGAGCGCGGGCAGGTGTCGTGGATCTCCAGCCGCACCGCGCGGGCGAAGCCGCGGTCGAGCAATTCGTCCTTCAGCGCGTGGGCCAGGTTCTCGACATCGAACTCGTCCACCCACAGCTCCGAGTTGCGGGTCACGCGGAAGGGATAGACGCCCTTGACCTTGAGGCCGGGGAACAAATCGTCGACGAAATCCTGCAGGATCGCGGAGAGCAGCACCACGTCGTGATCGCTGCCGGCGACGTCCTTCGGCAGGCGCACCAGGCGCGGCAGCGAGCGCGGCGCGCGCACCAGCGCGAGATCGGCCTCGCGGCCGAAAGCATCCTTGCCCTTGAGGGCCACCGCGACATTCAGGCTCTTGTTGAGGATGCGCGGGAAAGGGTGTGCGGGATCGAGACCCAGCGGGCTCAGCACCGGCATCAGCTCATCGTGGAAATAGGTGTGCAGCCAGCGCCGCTGGCGCGCATTCCAGTCGTCGCGCGAGAGAAAGCGCACGCCCGCCGCGGCCAGTTCCGGCTTCAGCTGCTGGTTCCAGGTCTGGTACTGCTCGCGCACCAGCGAGAGCACCTCTTCGCGGATGGCCGCGAGCACCTCGTTCGGGGTGCGCCCATCCGGCCATGGCAGGCTGCCGGCGAAGTTCAACTGGTGGCGGATGGTGGCGACGCGCACCTCGAAGAACTCGTCGAGGTTGGTGCAGGAAATGCACAGGAAGCGCAGCCGCTCCAGCAGCGGCACGCGCTCGTCCTGCGACTGCGCCAGGACCCGCCGATGGAAGGCCAGCAGGCTGGTCTCGCGGTTGAGGAACAGGCGCGGGTCGCGGGCAGTCACGGCGTCGGGGAGGGCTGGGGAGGTCATCAAAGCTAGCAGAATCAGGTGTCGCTGCCTGCCGCTCGGGCGACCAGGCGGGTGCGCGGGAACACGCAGCGGAAGGTGCTGCCACGGCCGAGTTCGGATTCGATCTCCAGCCGCCCACCGTGCGCATTCAGCACGTGCTTGACGATGGCGAGGCCCAGGCCAGTGCCGCCGCTCTCGCGCGAACGGCTGGTCGAGACCCGGTAGAAACGCTCGGTCAGCCGCGGCAGGTGCTGGGCCGGGATGCCCTGACCGGTGTCGCATACGCTGAAGGCGGCGCCTTCGGGGTGAGCATCCCAGCGCAAGCGGATGCTGCCGCCATTTGGGGTGTAGCGCACCGCATTGACGGCCAGGTTCGAGAAAGCGCTGTGCAGATCCTTGCCGGAGCCGCGCAGGTCCAGGTCCAGCGTGCTGTCGAGGCTGATGCGGTGGCGGCCCGCGCTCAGGCCCTCGGCGTCGCGCCGGACCGCGTTGAGCAGGGCATTGATCGCCACCGGCTCATCGACCGGGCTGCCCTGGGCCTCAAGCCGCGACAAGGTCAGCAGGTCGTCGACGATATGGGCCATGCGCCGGCTCTGCTGGCGCATCTCGATGAACAGCGGGCAGAACTCGCCGAGTTCATCCGGCTCCAGGGTTTCCATGTAGCCATTGATCACGGTCAGCGGCGTGCGCAGCTCGTGCGAGACATTGGCGACGAAATCGCGGCGCACCTGTTCCAGGCGCATCAGGTTGCTGACGTCGCGCACGATGAGCATGCGGAAGCCCGGGCGATAGCTGATCAGTCGGCAGAGCAGCCGCACCCGTTCGTCGTCGGGCGAGGGCAGGTCGATCAGCGGTTCGTCCAGCCGGCCGTGCGACAGCCATTCGACGAAGCGCGGCGAGCGCACCAGATGGGTCAGGTGGTTGCCGATGTCCGCCGGGTAACGGAAGCCGAGCAGCCGTCGCGCCGATTTGTTGAACCAGTGGATGGTGTCGGCATCGTCGATGGCGATGATGCCGTCGGGCAATGCGCGCGCGGCGTCGCGTACCGATTCCAGCGCGTCGAGCAGCCGCCGGCGGATCCGCCGGTCGGCCTTGCGCCGGCGCTCCAGACAGTCGAACACCGGCTGCCATGCGCCGTTCGACTCTGGCGCATGCATCCGCCGCGACAGCAGCCAGCCCTGCAGTCGGGCGAGCTGGCGCAGTTGCAGCGCAGCCCACCCCAACAGGCCGAAAGCCATGCCGAAACCGGCGTGGCCGAACGGCCAGCCGAGCAGCAGGCCGGTGCCGCCGAGGGCCACCAGCACCGCGACGCTGCGTTCAACCGCGCGGAGGGATGTCATCACGCGATGATCGCAGGAACGCGCCGGCCAGCGCGTGATCAGACCGTGGTGGAGAAGCGGTAGCCGGCGCCGCGCACGGTCTGGATGTATTCCTCCAGCCCGCAGGGTTCCAGGCACTTGCGCAAGCGGCGGATGTGCACGTCCACCGTGCGTTCCTCGACATAGACCCCGCTGCCCCAGACGTTATCGAGCAATTGGCTGCGGGTGTAGACGCGCTCGGGGTGGCTCATGAAGAAGGCCAGCAGGCGGTATTCGGTGGGCCCGAGCTGCACCGGCTTTTCCTGCGCAAACACCCGGTGGCTGAGCGTGTCCAGGGTCAGCCCGCCCAGGCTGATGGTCTGGCCTTCGCCATGCGGCTGGGTGCGCCGGAGCACCGCGCGGATGCGCGCGATCAGCTCGCGGGTGGAGAAGGGCTTGACGATGTAGTCGTCGACCCCGGCATCCAGTCCGAGCACGCGGTCATCTTCCTCGCCGCGCGCGGTGAGCATGATGATCGGGATCTCGCGTGTCAGGTCCTCCCGGCGCAGGCGCCGAGCCAGTTCCAGGCCGCTGGTGCCCGGCAGCATCCAGTCGAGCAGGATCAGGTCCGGCAAGCGGTCGGCGATCGCCAGCTGCGCCGCGCGCGCGTCCTCCGCCAGCATCGGGGCAATCCCCGCACGCTTGAGCGCGAACGCGATCATGTCGCGAATGGCGGTCTCGTCCTCCACCACCAGCACGCGTTGTTCCAAGGTCCACCCCTGCTGTCGCCAGTCCGTCAACCCTGCCATTGAAGGCGGGGAACATTACAGGGGTGTGACAGTGTCATCGAGAGGGTTGTGGGTTCCGGGTTGTGGGTTGTGGGCAGCGAAGCTCGCTCCGGTCGCGACAGCGTTGGGGTCGCCGGGTGTTGCCGCCCACAACCCACAACTCACAACCCACAACCCGCCCCCTCAGCCGCGCTCATCCTCTTCCGCGCGGCGCCGCTCGCGCAGCACGATGGGCTGCCATTCGGCGAGTTGGGCGTCGATGCGGGCGCGTTCGTAGTAGTCGAGGTCGTTGCGGGCGGCGGTCTGTTCCAGCTGGCGCATCGCGTCCTCGTACTTGCCGCGCAGGAAATAGGCCTGGGCGTAGGCTTCGGCGGCACGCACCTTGTCGCCGGCAAGTTCGTTCGCGCGGGCGTACAACTGCTGCAACGAGGGGTCGTCGCCGTACTCGCTCATTAGCGGACGCAGGGTCTCCACCGCGCGCCGCCCGGCCGCTTCGCCATCGCGCTCGATCTGCGAACGGGCGAAGGCAATGCTGACCACGCGGTGATTCGGTCGCTCTTCCAGCAGACGTTGATAGCGCCGGTCGGCGGCGTCGAAGTCGCGCGCGGCGCGCTCGGTCTCGGCCAGCGCGAGCTGGTAACTCAGCCGGTGCGGATCGGCCTTGGCCAGGCGTTCCAGCGCCTGGTGCGCGGCATCCTGGTCGCCGATGCGCGAGCGCGCCAGGGCCAGGCCATAGTCCAAAGCGACTGGATCGATCTCCTTCGAACGCCGCGCATCCTGGTAGAAGCGCACCAGCGCCGGCAAATCGGTCGAGGTGATCACGCGCAGGCGTTCACGCATCAGCTTGAACTCGATGCTGGTCAGTTGCGTGCCCTTGCGCAGCTTGTCGGCGCGCGCCTTGGCCTCGGCGACGCGGGTGGTGCTGACCGGATGGGTCATCAAGTACTCCGGTGGCTTCTCGCCGCCGGTGCGGTGCAAGGCGCCGATGCGCGCGAAGAAATCGCCCATGCCGACCGGATCGAAGCCGGCCTTGGCCAGGGTCTGGATGCCTACGCGGTCTGCCTCGTGCTCGTTCTCGCGGGTGAAGTTGATCTGCCGTTGCTGCATCAGCGCCATGCCGGAGGCCATCGCCGCTTGCGCGCCATCGCCCTCGCCGCGGGTGGCCACCGCCAGCGCCAGGGTGCCGAGCAGGATCGGGATGACGTCCTCCATCGAGCTTTCCATGCGCCGGGTGATGTGGCGCTGGGTGACGTGCGCGATCTCGTGCGCCAGCACGCCGGCGAGTTCACTCTCGGTCTCGGCATACAGCATCAGTTGCGAAAAGGTCACGACCAGGCCGCCGGGCGAGGCGAAGGCGTTGACCACCGGCACATTGATCAATTCGAAATGGAAATTGGTCGTCGTGCGGCCGCTGCCCTGCACCAGGCGGAAAGCCAGGGTTTCCAGGTACTCGACCAACTCCGGATCGTCGATGCTGAGGTCGTAGTTGCGCAACTGGCGCAGCAAGCCCTCGGAGTACTCGCGCTCGGTCTCGGCTGACATCACTCGTGCCGAGGAGTCCCCGAGGTCCGGCAGCTCACTGCCATCCGTCTGTGCGCCGGCTACGCCGCCCGAAAGGCTCATCCATGCCGCGAGCGCGACGGCGCCGGCGCGCCGGCGCCCGGTTATGCTCTTGCGACCGGCCTGGTTTTTCTCGCTGCTCATGCGTCTGTCCGTAATGGTACTCGGCAACCCTGCGCATTCCAGCGCCGAGCGCGTCGCGCTGCGGGCGCTCGAGTTGGCCCACGCCGACGGGCATGCCCTGGATACCGCGTTCTTGTACCACAACGGGACTTATGCGGCTCTGAATCCGGCCGGTCAGGCGCATCCGGATTGGCAGCGCCTGGCCAGCGGAGCCGGGCTGGTCTGCGTGGTGTGTCGCACGGCCTGGGAGCGCTTGGGCGGCAACGGCGATCCGCCAGCACCTTTCCGCCTGGGCGGGCTGGCCGACTGGGTGGCCGCGGTGGAGCGCAGCGACCGCGTATTGCGCTTCGGGACTCTCGCGACATGACGCCGTTGCGCCTGTTGTTCGCCCATGGTCCAGGGAACGAGGCCATCTGGCGTGCGGGCTTCGACCTGGCGCAGGCGGCCGCCGCGCTCGACTCGCCGCTGGAGCTGGGATTTGCCGGTGACGGCCTGCTGCTGATCACGCTCAACCCGGACGGCAGCCGTCCCGCGAGCTATGCGCGATTCGCCAGCTTGAGTCTGCTCGACGTTGCTGCCGCGTGCGTGCCGGCGGCGCTCGCCGGACCCGCCGCGCTGCCGTTGGAGCCGCTCGGCGAGCAGGCCTGGCGCGACTGGTTGCGCCGCGCACCGTTGCAGGTCTGGTGAGATGGGTGTGCTCCACCACGTCTCGCTCGAGCCCGCCGATCATGCGGCCTGGGCGGTGCTGCTGGATACGCTTGCCGATGGCGACATGGTAGTGCTGCTCGACCAGGCGATACGCGACGCCGACATCGTCGCGCGCATCATTGGCGCCTCATCGGTGGCCGCGCGCTGGTACGTGCCGGCGGTCGAGTGGCCATCGGGTGCGGGCTTGCCTGCTCCGTTGGCGCTGATCGCGGATGCCGCCTGGTGGGCGCTGGTCGCGGCAGGGGAGAGGCTCGTCGAATGGAACTGAATGGCGGGATCTACGCCCGCGATCCGGCTGGCTACCTCCTGGATGCGTCCGTCTGGACCCCTGAGTTCGCCGCGGCCGTGGCTGCGGAGGAGGGCATCGCGCTCGGGCCCGATCATTGGCAGGTGCTGCAATTCCTGCGCGAATATCACGCACGGTTCGAGCACAGCCCGCCGATGCGCGTGCTGGTCAAGGCCATCGCGCCGCTGCTGGGTGAACCGAAAGCCACCAGCCGCCGTCTGTACCAGTTGTTTCCGGATGGCCCGGCAAGGCAGGCTTGCAAGATCGCCGGGCTGCCCAAACCTGAAGGGTGCCTTTGAAGCCGGTCGTGGGTTGTGGGCAAGGCCCGAGCAGCGATCTGAAAGGGTAGCCGGCAGCGTCGGCTCCCCCAGGCCCACGAGGTGCGAGCCTTGCTGCCCACAACCCACAACCCACAACCCACAACCCACAACCCACAACCCACAACCCACAACCCACAACCCACAACCCACAACCCACAACCCACAACCCACAACCCACAACCCACAACCCTTTTCCCAGTCACCCACGACCCACAACCCAACCCATGGCCACCATCCAGATGTACACCACTGCGATCTGTCCCTATTGCATGGCAGCCAAGGGGCTGCTCGCGCGCAAGGGACATACGGCGATCGAAGAGATCCGTGTCGACCTGAATCCGGTGTTGCGCGACGAGATGATCCGGCGCACGCAGCGGCGCACGGTGCCGCAGATTTTCATCAATGGGGTGCACGTCGGCGGGCATGACGACATGGTCGCGCTGGACCGAGCTGGCAAGCTGGAGCCACTGCTGCAGGGGGTGGCGTCATGAGCGACCGCGTGCAGCAGTTCGTTTCGTTCCGTCAGCGTATGAACGAGCGCATCCTCGGTATCGACAACCAGCTGACCAAACGGTTCTTCTCGCTCGATCGCCAGTGTTATTCCGAGGGGCCGCGCCTCGATGTGCGCACCAAGGAGATGCTTGGGCTGGTGGCTTCGCTGGTGCTGCGTTGCGACGATTGCGTCAGCTACCACCTGGCCCAGTGCCGCCAGGCAGGCCTCAGCTTCGAGGAAATCTTCGAGGCAATGAGCGTGGGGCTGGTGGTCGGCGGGTCGATCGTGATCCCGCATTTGCGGCGTGCGGTCGACTTCCTCGACCAGCTCGCCGCCGCGGAGGCCGCGCCTGCGGCGGAGTGAGGGCGCGCGTCGGCGTTAGTCGCTGACGCGCACCATGGCCAGGCTCAGGCCATTCGCGTCGCGGCCGCTGAGGCGCGACAATCCGTTGTTGTCGAATTCGCCGGCGGGCGCACCATTGCGCGTCAGCTGGCACCTTGCGGGCGCGGCATCCGCGCGCGCTGAGTCGATCGCGCAGCGCAACTGGTAACCCTTCGCACCATCGCCCAGCACGGCTTCGCGGGCGGAGGACAAATCGCGCTCGAAGCGCAGTCGCAACGCCACAGGCACCGCCTCCAGGTTGCCCTCAGTGCTGCTGACGACCCACTGGCCAGCGAGTGCCTCGCCGTTGAGGGGCAGCGCGAAGTTCATGCGTTGGACCGAGACCGGCATAAGATCCAGCGGGTCAAGGATGCCCTCGCCGCTGGCCTTGGCATACCACACCACGCCGGTCGAGTTTGAACTGAACTCGATGTCCACGCTGCCCGCTGGTTCCACCGATTGCGGACCGCGGTAGGTCCCCCAAAGCGGTTGACCGCCGAGCGAACGCAAGAGATCGCCATTGAAATGGCTACGCCCGAGCGCTCCGGCGCTCAAGTACCAAGCCGAGTTGCCGCCGAGTGTGTAGGCGTTGGTGGTCATCGCCAGCGTGCCGCCCTGGCGTTCGATCATGAATCCGATGCCGCTGCCGCTGGTCAGGAATTCGCCTGCGACATTCGGAGCCCAGAACCCGGGCTCGGGCGTGACGCGGCGGCCGTTGGCAGGCGTCATGTCGACCACGCGGAAGGCCAGAAGCGTTGCCTGGCTCGCGGCATCCTTGACCGAGAAGCGCACGCGGTAAATGCCGTCTGGCACACTTCCGAATCCGTTCGCAGCGGCCGGGTCGACGGTCACCGAATACTGGGAGATTGCCTGTCCGCAGACTTCCCCGACCTGTCGCACGGCGATGTCGATGTACGGGCCATCGACAAACACCGGCAGCAACTCGGGGGCGCAGGCGTTCGGCCAGGGGCCGCTGACGCGCAACTGAGGGCTCACCCGTGCGGCTGGATCGCTCGGGAGTACCTCGATGCGATGCGGCGACACCTGCGCCAGCGCCACGGTTGGCACCAGCAAGATCGCACACCACCATTTCGATTTCTGCATGTCGTCCTCGACCAAGCCGCTGAACGGCGCAGCAACACGCGACCTTAGGCGAGTTGCCGCTACCATCCCTCGCGTCTAGTTTACGCCCTGCGCCACCCCGGCGGAAGTCACAATTCTTGGCAAGACTCATGAGCAAGACGATCACGGTTCTGCGCGGCGACGGTATCGGCCCCGAAATCACGGACGCCACATTGCGCGTACTCGACGCGCTGCAGTGCGGGCTGAGCTATGAGTTCGCCAGCGCGGGCGTCAGTGCGCTGGAGGAACATGGCTCGCTGCTGCCGACGTCGACCATCGAATCGATCACGCGCACGCGCGTGGCTCTGAAGGGACCGTTGACCACGCCGATCGGCGAGGGCTTCTCTTCCTTGAATGTGGACCTGCGCCGGCGCTTCGACCTGTACGCGAACGTGCGTCCGGCGCTGTCTTTCCCGAACACCCGCTCGCGCTACCAGAACATCGACTTGCTGACGGTGCGCGAGAACACCGAGGGTGCCTATCGCAGCGAGGGCCAGACCCTGTCCGCAGACGGCGAGACTGCCCAGTCGCTGATCCAGGTGACCCGCCGCAGCTCCGAGCGCATCGCGCGCTATGCCTGCGATCTGGCCGTGCGCACCGGACGCAAGCGCGTGACCATCGTGCACAAGGCAAACATCCTGAAGACCACCTCGGGCCTGTTCCTGAAGACCGCGCGCGCGGTGGCTGCCGATTATCCGGGACTCAGCTTCAACGAGATGATCGTCGACAACGCCTGCATGCAGCTGGTCATGAACCCGCACCAGTTTGACGTGATCGTCACCACCAACCTGTTCGGCGACATCCTCTCCGACCTGTGCGCCGGCCTGGTCGGTGGCCTCGGCCTGGCGCCGGGAGCGAACATCGGCACCGATGCGGCGATCTTTGAGGCGGTGCATGGCTCGGCCCCGGACATCGCCGGCAAGGGCATCGCCAATCCCACCGCGCTGCTGCTGGCGGCGGCGATGATGCTCGACCACCTCGGCCTGCTCGACGCCGCGCAGCGCCTGCGCGTGGCGATCCGCGCCACGCTCGAGGCGAAGGACCGGCTGACCGCGGATCTCGGCGGCAGCGCGAGCACCAGCGTGTACGCGGACGCGCTGGTGGCGCGGCTGCAGGGCTGATTCAGGCCTGGCGCAAGGGGTAGGGCACGTAGATCGCGGCGCGGCCGACGCTGACGCCGCTGGCGAGTGCCCGGCGGAAGGCCGAGATTGCATTCTCCACTGCAAGCGGGCGCGCCTCGCCGAGCGCAAGTCGCGCGGCGCACAGCGAGGCAAGCGTGCAGCCGGTGCCATGGCCGTTGAAGCGCTGTCGCGGCGCGCGGAATTCGCGGCCACCTGCGGCATCGAGATAGAGATCGACCACCTCACTGCCGCGCATGTGCCCACCCTTGAGCAACACTGCCTGCGGTCCCAGTCGCAGCAGTTGGTGCGCTGCTGGCTCCAGGTCGCGCAGTCCGCGGATGCGCCGGCCGAGCAGGACCTCGGCCTCGGGGATGTTCGGCGTCAGCAACGCGGCACGCGGCAACAGCTCGTCACGCACGCTGCGCTGGGCATCGTCCCTCAGCAGCGCCGCACCCGAGGTGGCGATCATCACCGGATCGATCACCCAGGGCAGGTAGGCCAGCGCTGCCGCCTGCCGCGCGACCAGCCGCACGATGGCGCGCGTTGCCAGCATGCCGGTCTTGATCGCGGATACCGGGAAATCGGTACAGACAGCGTCGATCTGTGCGCGCACCATGCGTTGGGACAGGACCTGCACGGCGTCGACCGCACGCGAGTTCTGCGCGGTGACGGCAGTGATCGCCGACAGGCCGAACACGCCTTGGCTGGCGAAAGCGCGCAGATCGGCCTGGATGCCGGCACCGCCACCGGAGTCCGAGCCAGCGATCGTCAGGGCGTAGGCGCGCGGCGTGGTGGCGTTTTGCATGTGACAGCCCTGTGGCAAAAATACAACGAAAAAATATGGTTGTTGCGTGCTTGACGCACTGTGGTTTTTTTGCGATTCTGGCGTCGGCTAGAAGCAACACTCCTTTCCTTCTAGCAGGGCTTGAGGGCATGCAGGCGAGAGCACGTTTGCAAAACTTGATTGGGACGGCGAGCTTGCTGCTCGCCGTCCCCTCTTTTACCCTCGCCCAACCGTCAATGGAAGGCATTTCGGGGGATTTCGAAGCGCGCCATGCGGTGCTTCGGGGTCCGTTGCGGGTGGCCGCTGTGCAGCGGCTGGCGCCTGACTTCTCCTGGGTCGATGTCGACGCGTTGATCGAGACACCGTCGCTGAACCCGCTCAACCGTGCGCTGGGCGAACTCCTCGTCGTTCCGCTGGCCTCCAGCCGTGATTGGGCCTTGTTTGCGCGCGCTGCGCGCCTGACCGGGCGTCCCGCATCGCGCCAGGCGACGGAAGACTTGACCGTCCGCGCGATTGGCGATGGAGGCCTGGAGCGGCGTCTGCTGACGTCAGGTCTGCTGTTGCAGTCCCCGTCCGGTTTCGGCATCGGTGTCGACGCGGTCTTCGCCGAACAGCGTTTCGCGAGCGGCAGCCTGACGCCGCTGGTCGATGCGCCTGACAGCCAGCTTCCGGGTGCGGTGGCTTCCGCCGAGGAATCGCGCGGAACCGGTCTGGCGCTCGCCTTCGGTGCACCGCTGACCGAGCGCATGGGCTGGAGCCTCGGCCTGCGCTCGCGTGTCGACATGAACACCTACAAGTCGTATCAGGGCGTCTACTCCGAGCCGGGCGACCTCGACATTCCCGCCACTGCAGCACTGGGCTTCACTGCGAACATCGCGCCGAAGACCACCATGGTGCTGGGCGCGGAATACGTGTTCTACAGCGACGTGAACAGCTTCTCGAGCTACGCGTTGCCGAACCGCTTTCTGGCGCTGCTGGGCGACAGCAGCAGCCCGAGCTTCGCCTGGCAGGACCTCACGGTCTACTCGGCCACGGTGCAGGGCGGTGTGCAGAATTGGCAATGGTCGGTGCGTTACAGCACCGGACTGCAGCCCAATCCCACGGCGCCGTTGCTGCAGCAGGCGATCAACGGCATCCAGAGCGACTCGAACTGGTCGCTCGGCATCGGGCGTTCGCTCGGTGGGCTGGGTGATTTCCGCCTGACCGCCAGTTTCGCGGGCGCGGAATACGTGCTCGGCTCGCCATTCGTGCGCAATGTCGATCCCACCGAGTCCACGCACTTCGAGTTCGAAGCGCTGTGGAACCTGCGGTTCTGAGCCGACGCCAGGCTTTCCAGGCGCGTTAAGCGCTAGGACCGAGAGAGCGCGAAGAAAGGCATGGAAAGTGCCTCTCTCCGTGTCTCTGCATCAAGCCGCTCCCTTCGTCCCGCGAGGCCCGAGCCAGCCCGGCGCAACCGGTGTTGGAGCGCGTGACGTAGAGCGTGCTCCGCTGCATCCTGGTGGAATGCGTTGCGCCCTTACAACACTTCCGAGGCGAAATCCGCCAGGCGCGAACGCTCGCCGCGGCGCAGTGTGATGTGCGCGCTGTGCGGCCAGTACTGGAAGCGGTCGACCGCGAAGGTCAGGCCTGAGGTGGTCTCGGTCAGGTAGGGCGTGTCGATCTGCTCGACGTTGCCCAGGCATACCATCTTGGTGCCGGGGCCGGCGCGCGTCAGCAGGGTCTTCATCTGTTTCGGCGTAAGGTTCTGCGCCTCGTCGATGATCACGTAGCGCGACAGGAAGGTGCGCCCGCGCATGAAGCTCATCGAGCGCACCTTGATCCGCGAGGAGAGCAAATCGTTGGTCGCCTGGCGCGCCCAGTTGCTGGAGTCTTGCGGGCTTGCGAGCACTTCCAGGTTGTCGTTCAGCGCGCCCATCCAGGGCGTCATCTTCTCTTCCTCGGTGCCCGGCAGGAAGCCGATGTCCTCGCCCACCGGCACCGTCGCGCGGGTGACGATGATCTCCTTGTAGCGCTGCTGATCCATCGTCTGCGCCAGTCCCGCCGCCAGTGCCAGCAGAGTCTTGCCGGTGCCCGCGGTGCCGAGCAGGGTGACGAAATCGACTTCCGGATCCATCAGCACGTTGAGCGCGAAGTTCTGCTCGCGGTTGCGCGCGCTGATGCCCCACACCCGGTGCGGTGCGCTCTGGAAATCGTCGACGATCTGCAGCGTGGCGCGGCCGCCCTCGGTTTTCAGCACGCGCAGGGCGATCTGGTTGTCGTCGCCGAAATGCAGAAACTGGTTGGGATGCCAGCGCTCGTCGCGCTTCATCTTGACGCGATAGTAGGTGCGCCCGCGCTCCGACCAGGATTCCAGTTCCGGGTGCTTGCTCCAGAACTCCGCCTTGAGCACATCGACGCCGTTGTAGAGCAGCGCCAGGTCGTCCAGCGCCCGGTCGTTCTCGTAGTCCTCGGCCGGGATCCCGTGGATCTTGGCCTTGATCCGGAGGTTGATGTCCTTGGTGACCAGCACCACCGCGTTGCGCGTCTTCTCCTCGCGCAGTTGCAGCACGGCCAGCAGGATCTGGTTGTCCGGCTTGACCGAACCGAAGGACAGGCCGTCTGCATTGGGCTCGGAGGTCTGGAAGCGCAGATGGCCGCGTGGGCGATGGCGGCCGAGGTCCAGCCCGTCAGGGCGCTTGAGCGCGATGCCGTGGTCCAGCTTGCCGTTGCCGTGGCTCTCGATCAACTCATTGAGAAATCGGCTGACCTGGCGCACATTGCGCGAAACCTCCGAGGTGCCCTTCTTCGCCGCGTCCAGTTCCTCCAGTACCATCATCGGCAGGTAGACGTCGTGCTCCTCGAAGCGGAACAGCGCCGTCGGGTCGTGCATCAGCACATTGGTGTCGAGGACGTAGGTACGCTTTCGCTGGCTCATGAGTTCTCCGTCGGGCGGGATCACCGCGCCCACCGAGAATGCCAAAAAACCGAGACAACGCACGCATTGCCGGACGGCCGGCATGTCGGCCGCATCCGGGAGCGGCTCCGCGGACGTAAGGACAGCACGCAAGCCGGGCCAACCTACGATGCTCAGAACCCTCGCCAGCGTCTGCTGGTTGCTGCTCGCAACAACTTCTTCCCACGCCGCGCAGCCGGAGACCGATCCGGAAGCGCTCGACGCCGTCCTGGTCTTCGGTCGCCAGGCGAATCTGCTCGGCTCCGCGATCAGCGCCTCGGAGGGCGTGGTCGGTCCCGGCGAACTGGCCGAGCGCCCGCGCCTGCGCAGCGGTGACCTCGTCGAGTACGTGCCGGGTATGGTCGCGACCCAGCATTCGGGTTCGGGCAAGGCCAACCAGTACTTCCTGCGCGGCTTCAACCTCGACCACGGCACCGACTTCGCAAGTTTCGTCGACGGCATGCCAGTCAACCTGCGCAGCCACGGCCACGGACAGGGTTACGCCGACCTCAATTTCCTGATTCCGGAACTGGTGGAGGAACTGGCCTATCGCAAAGGCACCTGGCATGCCGAGGTCGGCGATTTCTCCTCCGCCGGCAGCGCGGACTTCCGCCTCGCCGAGACCCTCGAGCGGCAGCGATTGCGTTTCAGCGCTGGCGAGCACGGGTACCTGCGAGGGCTCGCCGCGGGCGGCTTCGGTGATTCCTCGCGCAGCCTCGTCTACGGTCTCGAAACCCAGGCCTACGACGGGCCCTGGAGCGACATCGAAGAGGATGTGCGCAAGCGCAACCTGGTGCTGAAAGGCGCATTCGACCTCGGCGGCGGGCACGCGCACCTGAGCCTGATGGACTACCACAACCGCTGGAATTCGCCCGACCAGATCCCGCAGCGCGCGATCGAAAGCGGACTCATCGATGCCCTCGGCTCGCTCGACCGCGATCTCGGCGGCGTCAGCAGCCGCTCCTCGCTGGCCGGCGGCTGGCGTGGGACGCTGGCCGGTGGCGAGTTCGAGGCCGGCGCATACGCGATCGACTACGACCTGCGGCTCTGGTCGAACTTCACCTATTTCCTGGACGATCCGGAGGCGGGCGACGAGTTCCGCCAGCGCGACCGCCGACGCATGACCGGTTTCCACGCGCGCGACAGTTTCGCGGGCGAGCGCTGGCGCTGGCGGGTCGGGATCGCCGGGCAGCGCGACGACATCGGCGCGGTCGGCTTGTGCCGCAGCGTCGGCCGCGAATGCGTGCGCGACATTCGCCGCGACCGCGTCGACGAGCGCAGCCTCGCGCTGTGGAGCGATTTCGAGTACCGCTTCGGCGAGCGCCTGCGCGGCTACCTCGGCTGGCGGCACGACCGTTACGACTTCGAGGTCGCCGCCATCGAGCCGGCGAACTCGGGTGATGCCGATGCGTCGATCAACTCGCCGAAGCTGAGCCTGGTCTACGCCGCGCGCACGGACTTCGAGCTCTACCTGTCCTGGGGGCGAGGCTTCCATTCGAACGATGCGCGCGGCACCGTGTTGGGGGTCGATCCCGTCAGCGGCGAGCCGGCCGATCCGGTGACGCCGCTGGCACGCTCGCGCGGCAGCGAACTCGGCGCGCGCTGGTTTCTCTCGCAGAGGCTGCACGCGACCCTCTCGGCCTGGCGCCTGGACCTTGATTCCGAATTGCTCTACGTCGGCGACGCCGGCACCACCGAGGCCAGCCGTCCAAGCGAACGCCGGGGCGCCGAACTGGGACTCTACTGGTTCGCCAGCAAACGCATCGGCGCCGAACTCGAGATCGAGTACACCGACGCGCGCTTTGCCGACGCCGATCCTGCCGGCCGCGAAATCCCCGGTGCGGTGCCGTTGACGATCGCCGCCGGCCTCAATGCGCGCTTCGACAGCGGTTGGGACGCGACCCTGCGCTGGCGCCACGTCGGCGGCTATCCCTTGATCGAGGACGACTCGCAGCGCGCCGACGGCTCCGACCTCGTCAACCTGCGTGTCGGCCGCCAGTTCGGCGGCTGGCGCGTGGACGCGGAGGTGCTGAACCTGCTGGACGCCGAGGATCGCGACATCGAGTACTTCTACGCCTCGCGCTTGCCCGGCGAGCCTGGCGACGGGATCGAGGACCGCCACTTCCACGCCTTCGAACCGCGTGCAGTGCGGCTGACGCTGAGCCGGGAGTTCTGAGAGCTCCAGCGGCACCGCTTTGGCGCGCATCGGCGCGCATCGAACGGAGACCGACTGTGGGAGCGGGTTCATCCCGCGACCGCGAGGCGTCTGGGTCGCGGGATAAACCCGCTCCCACAGTTCCTTCATGTCTGGGGAGAGCGGGTAGTCGGTTGTCGGCAGCGAAGCTCGCGGTGGAAGCGTTGCGTCGGCACTGGCGTGCTGCCGACAACCGACAACCAACAACCGACAACCGTTCTTTCAGCCTTTCAACGGCTCGAGGATTGCGTCCAGGTTCAGCGTGTCGCAGAACTCGAGGAAGTCCTCGCGCAGGCTGGAGATATGCGCCGAGGCCGGAATGCCGATGGAGATCTGCGCGGAGAACATCTCGGCGCCGGTCTGCGCCGCGCGGTAGCGCGACGATGACAGCGCCTCGACCGTGATGCCGCGGCGCGAGAAGAACTCGGCCAGCTGGTACAGGATGCCCGGACGATCCGCCGCGATCACCTCGACCGTGTACGGCAGGCTGCTGCCGGTCAGTTCGCGCGAGCTGGTCCGGCGCATGGTGAGCGCCATCTGGTCGTCACGCTGGATCTTGGTCAGGGCGTTCTCGCATTTTGCGATCGCATCCCAGGCGCCGGAAGCCAGCAGTTGCACCGACACTTCCTGGCCGAGCAAGGCCACCCGGGCCTCCAGCAGATTGCAGCCGGCGTCCAGCACGCGTTTGCCAAGCACCGTCAGCAATGGCACCGAGTTGGGCGCGATGGCCGATACCAGCAAGTGATTCTCGGGGACGGCGGGGCGTGGAGCGGGATCGGACACGGCGGGAGCTTGGCCTTGCAGGATGGAACTGCCCGGAAGCTGACCCGGGCAGCCCTGCAGAATACTTGTCAGCTCGGAAAACCCGCAAGTAAGATCGGCCGCAACGACCTTGAAGGATCCCGTCGACGTGCACATTTCCGGCAGCATCCCGGCGCTGGTGACGCCGTTCCAGCGCGCGGGCGCGCTCGACCTGGTGGCCTTCGATGCCCTGGTGCAATGGCATCTGGACGAGGGCAGCAACGGACTGGTGGTCGGCGGTTCCACCGGGGAATCGGGTGCGCTCGAGGAAACCGAGCTGGCCAGCCTGCTGGAAGTCGCGCTGCGGCGCGTCGCGGGCAAGGTCCCGGTGATTGCCGGTACGGGCGGCGCAGCCACCAGCAAGGCGCTACGCCTGTGCCAGTTGGCGCACAAGGTCGGTGCCGACGCGGCGCTCGCGGTAACCCCCTACTATTCGCGCCCGACCCAGTCCGGCATGCGCGCTCACTTCGCGGCGCTGGCCGATGAGGGTGGCTTGCCGGTGATCCTGTACAACGTGCCGGGACGCACCGGTGTCGACTTGCTGCCGGAGACCGTGGCGCAGCTGGCGCCGCACCCGCGCATCATCGGCATCAAGGAAGCGGTGGCTGATCCGGCGCGCATGCAGGCCCTGCTTGAGTTGCGCAGCGAGTCCTTCGGCGTGCTGAGCGGAGACGATCCCACCGCGCTGCGCGCCGTGCTGGCCGGGGCGGATGGCGTGATCTCGGTGGTCGCCAACCTGGTACCCCGCACCTTCGCTGAACTCGTGCGCGCCGCGCGCGCCGGACAGGGGCAGGCAGCGCAGCAAATCGACGCTATGCTTGCGCCCCTGTATGCCGCTGTCGCCAGCGAGCCGAATCCGATCCCGGTGAAGGCGGGTCTGGCGATGATGGGGCGGGCGTGGGATGTCCTGCGCCTGCCGCTGTTGCCGCTGTCGCAGCCCTTGAGGCCCGCGCTGGCGGCGGCGCTCGAAGCTGCCGGTGTCCGGCTCGCCCCGAAGCTGGCGGCCTGAGCCTCCCGCGGCACCCACACACGTTGAGGATCGAACCACGAATGTTGCGCGCGCGCTTGGCGTCTGCTGGAAAACTGGTGCTGGTGGCGGCCCTGTGCCTGCCCTATGGCTGCAGCCTGATCAACCGGCCGATCGTCTACGAGGACGCGCGTGAGACGCCGCCGCTGCAGGTGCCGAACGGGCTGATCGCGCCGGCGCCGAACCCGGCGCTGCAGATTCCGGCGGTGGCCGGCATGGCGTCGAATGTGGATGCGGCCCCGCCGACGCTGGGCAATACGGTAGCCGTGGCGCGGGCTGGATTGCCGCGCGCGGCGAATGCCGTGCTGTCGCTGGACGACGAGGCCGACAGCGCCTTCCGCCGTGTCGGCATCGCGCTGGAACGCAGCGGTTGCTGCCGCATGGTGTCCAGGGACCCGGCGGCGAAGAGCTACCAGGTCGAACTGACCGCGGCGGCGCCCAAAGCGTGGCTTCTTCAGGCGCATGTTCGGTGGCGATGCGCCATCGACCATCATGACGCTGCAGGTGGCGGCGGCGGATACCGGCGCCACCGTCAGCGTGGTGGATGCCGATGGTGGCACGCGCCGGGATGATCCGGCGATGACCGTGCTCGGTGTCGTCGAAGCGCGCCTGCGTTGAGCCGGCGCTGCTTTCAGCGCTCCAGCAGTGGGAGCTTGCCGGGCTTGCCGTCCCAGTCCTTGGCGTCGGCAGGCGCTTCCTTGCGCACGGTAATGGTCGGCCAGCCGGCCGCCAGTTCCCGGTTCAGCGCAATGAAGTGCTCCTGGCCCTTGGGCACGTCGTCTTCAGGGAAGATCGCGTTGGCCGGGCACTCGGGCTCGCACAGGGTGCAGTCGATGCACTCGTCCGGATCGATCGCGAGGAAGTTCGGGCCTTCGTGGAAGCAGTCCACTGGACATACTTCCACGCAATCCGTGTACTTGCACTTGATGCAGTTTTCGACGACAACAAAGGGCATTGGCAAGCACAACCAGAAAAATGGCGCTCCCTACGAGAATCGAACTCGTGTTTTAGCCTTGAGAGGGCCACGTCCTGACCGCTAGACGAAGGGAGCGCTGCGGAGCTCTGCGATAATAGCGACCCGCCACGCGCCCCACAACCCGGCGCACACAAGAACAACGAATGGATCGAGGCGTGAGCCCTCAGCAACCATACATGGACAGTAGATGACGGAAATGGACAGCAACTCCAGCGATCACCCGGCGCACAACGAGCACCTGCCGATCGTGCTGCATCGCGCGGCGCACACGATCTCGCGCAAGCGCATCAGCTCCGCCGCGGTGCGCGTGCTCTACGGCCTGCGCGAGGCCGGATTCCAGGCGCACCTGGTCGGCGGCGCGGTGCGCGATCTGCTGCTCGGCGCCGATCCCAAGGACTACGACGTTGCCACGGATGCGCACCCGGAAGACATCCGCAAGGTGTTCCGCACCTGCCGCCTGATCGGCCGCCGTTTCGTCATCGCGCACGTGCGCTTCGGCCAGGAGATCATCGAGGTCACCACTTTCCGCGGGGGCGGCGGCATTGGCCCTGACGACGAGCACCCGGACCGCGAGGTGGAGGCCGAGGGCCTGATCCTGCGCGACAACGTCTTCGGCAGCATCGAGGAGGACGCCTGTCGCCGCGATTTCACCGTCAATGCCTTGTACTACAGCATCGACGACTTCTCGGTGCGCGACTACGTCGGCGGCCTCGCCGATCTTGCCGAGCGCCAACTGCGCCTGATCGGCGACCCGGAGCAGCGTTACCGCGAGGACCCGGTGCGCATGCTGCGCGCGGCGCGGCTGGCGGCCAAGCTCGGCTTCAAGATCGAGCGTGCCACCGAGGAACCCATCGGCCGCCTGGCCTGTCTGCTCGACGGCATCCCGCCAGCGCGCCTGTTCGACGATCTGCAGAAACTGTTTCTCTACGGCCACGCCGAGAAGAGCTACGACCAGTTGCTCCGGCTGCGTTTGTTCGAGCACCTGTTCCCGAGTGTCAGTGTCGATGCCGACACCGGCCGCCCCTATGCCGATGCGCTGATCCGCGCCGCCTTGCGCAGCACCGATGCGCGCGTAGCCGAAGGCAAGTCGGTGACGCCGGCCTTCCTGTTCGCGGCCTTCCTGTGGGAGCCGTTCCAGATGGCCTGCGCGCACATCGATGTGCAGGTGGAAGGCGCGATGGCCGATGCCGCCGAAGAGATCTTCCGCGAATCGGTCGAGCGCGTCGCGCTGCCCAAGCGCTTCTCCGTGGTCACCCGCGAGATCTGGGAACTGCAGCCGCGCTTCGCGACCAATTCGCCCAGCCGCGCGCGCCGCCTGCTGCGCCACCCGCGCTTCCGCGCCGCCTTCGATTTCCTCGTGCTGCGCGCCGAGGTGGACCCGGACCTGGTGGACCAGGCGCGTCGCTGGGAGGCGGCGCAGACCTGCGCCGAGGGCGAGTTCGACGGCCTGTTCCGCGGCCTCGCTGCGGTGCCCGCCGGACCACGCCTGCCAGCCGAATCCGACGCCAAGGCGCCGGCCAAGCGCCGTCGCCGCCGTCGCCGCAAGCCGGCCACTGCGCCCGCCGAATGAACCGGCGCGAGCGCGCCTTCGTCGGGCTCGGCAGCAATCTCGGCGAGCCCGCGCAGCAACTCGCCAGCGCGGTGCGTGCGTTGGCGGCGCTGCCACGCTCGACCCTGGTCGCGGTTTCGCCGGGCTACGAATCCTTGCCCTGGGGCGATCCGGACCAGGCCAATTTCCTCAACGCGGTGGCGGCGATCGACACTGCGCTCACGCCGCAGCAGTTGCTCGCCGAGTTGCTGCGGATCGAACTCGCGCATGGCCGCGACCGCAGTAGCGGCCGCCGCAACGGCCCGCGCACGCTGGACCTGGACTTGTTGGTGCACGGCGCGCGGGTCGTCGACGAGCCCGGCCTGCAGCTGCCGCACCCACGCTTGCCTGAGCGCGCATTCGTGCTGCTGCCGCTGCATGACCTGGCGCCGGGGCTGGAGATTCCTGGCATCGGCGCGCTGAAATCCTTGCTCAAGCCGGAATTCGCTAGTCTGTGCTGGCGCGCCGACGGCGCCGACACGCCTCCCCGCTGATCCTGCGAGACGCCATGTACGCCACCGCCGCCACCACGCCGTCGCAGAAGCCGGTCTCCGTGCCCGGACTGCGCAAGATGAAGCAGGACGGCACGCCGATCGTCGCGCTGACCGGCTACGACGCCAGTTTCGCGCATGTGCTGGACGCCGCCGGCATCGATGTCGTGCTCGTCGGCGACTCGCTCGGCATGGTCTTCCAGGGGCATCCGAACACCCTGCCGGTAACCGTGGACGACATCGTTTACCACAGCCGCGCGGTGCGCCGCGGTCTGTCGCGCGCGCTGCTGATGGCGGACATGCCCTTCCTGAGCTACGCGACGCCCGAGCAGGCGCTGGTGACGGCCAAGCGCCTGCTGGTGGAAGCCGAGGCCGGCATGGTCAAGCTCGAGGGCGGCCAGGACTGCGTGCTCGATGTGATCCGTTTCCTGACCGAGCGCGAGATCCCGGTGTGCGCGCACCTCGGCCTGACCCCGCAGTCGATCCTGCGCATGGGCGGCTTCCGCGTGCAGGGGCGCGAGGAGGCGGCGCAAAAGAAGATCCTGGAACAGGCGCACGCGGTCGCCGCCGCCGGCGCCGAGGCGCTGGTGCTTGAATGTGTGCCGGCGAAGCTGGCGGCAGAGATCACCCGCGCAATCGACATTCCGACCATCGGCATCGGTGCCGGAGTCGACTGCGACGGCCAGATCCTGGTCAGCTACGATCTGCTCGGCATCACCCCCGGCAAGCGCGTGCGCTTCACCAAGGACTTCCTGATCGAGACCGGCAGCGTACACCGCGCCATCGAGCGCTATGCCGAGGACGTGCGCGCGCGCCGGTTTCCGGGGCCTGAGCACAGTTTCTGAGAGGCCGGTTGTGGGTTCTGGGTTCTGGGTTGTGGGCAGCCCTGGCACGCTCCGATCCAGAGGCTTCCCGCGCCGCGAGGTCGCGGGGCTCGGAGGTGTGCAGCCCACAACCCAGAACCCACAACTCACAACCGAATTGAGCGCCATGCACCGCTACACCGAACCCGCCCCGATGCGCGCACTGCTGCGCGAATGGCGCATCGCACGCCAGCGGATTGCTTTCGTGCCGACCATGGGCAATTTGCACGAGGGCCATATCTCGCTGGTGCAGCGGGCGCGCGGGCTGGCGGACAAGGTGGTGGCGAGTGTGTTCGTCAACCCGACGCAGTTCGGTCCCTCCGAGGACTACGCGGCCTATCCGCGTACGCTGGAACGGGATGCCGCTTTCCTGGCCGAAGCGGGTTGCGATGTGCTGTTCACGCCGACCATCGCGGCCATGTATCCCTATGGCGAGACCGAGGCCTGGGTGGATGTGCCGAGCCTGTCAGGCATCCTTTGCGGCGCCTTCCGCCCGGGGCATTTCCGCGGCGTGGCGACGGTCGTCGCGCGGCTGTTCAACCACGTGGCGCCGGATGTGGCGGTGTTCGGCGAGAAGGATTTCCAGCAACTGCTGCTGATCCGGCGGATGACGCGCGATCTCGGCTTCCCGATCGAGATCGTCGGCGCGCCCACCGCGCGCGATGCCGACGGCCTGGCCTTGTCCTCGCGCAACCAGTACCTGACCGCCGACGAACGCCGGACCGCCGGCACCGTCTATCGCGTGCTGCGCAGCGTGGCCGACGCGGTGTCGGCCGGCGCCGAGGCTGCGGAGCCGGTCGCCCGCGGACTGGAGGAGCTGAAGGATGCGGGCTTCCGCCCCGACTACCTGGAAGTGCGCAGCGCGCAATCCCTGCAGCTGCCGGCGGTGGACGAGCGCGAACTGGTGGTGCTGGCGGCTGCCTGGCTCGGGCGGGCGCGGCTGATCGACAACCTGCGTTTCACCAAATCCTGACGCACGTTGCAATCTTCTGAATGCGCGCAACAGGTGTATGGATTCCTGCAACAAGCTGTGGTACGTTTACAACCACTCTGACAGCTTAGCAACATCAGCCGGTCAGGGTACGCAGGGCGCGTTGAGGTAATCGTCACTCCGATTAAAACCCTCTCCACATTGGAAGAGGGTTTTTTTTTGCCCTTTCGGCGTGGAGACTGGCGGCCTGATTCCTGCGACCGGAGCCGCCGATGTCCGCCTTCCCCGAGCTGCGCCAGCAACTGGTGGCCTGCCTGCGCGCACACGCGAAAGGCGAGGGTACCGATCTTCGGGCCCTGTTCGCGACCGATCCGGCGCGCGCGGCGCGCTTTGCCATCGAACTGCCGGGCTTGTGGCTGGACCTGTCGAAGCAGGCGCTCAGCGAGCGTCTGCTGGCGGACATGACGGCGATCGCCGAACGCATGGACCTGCGCGGCGCGTTGTCTGAACTCTTCGAAGGCCACATCGTCAATGCGACCGAGGGCCGCGCTGCGCTGCATACGCTGCTGCGCGTGCCGGCCGATGGTCCCGTCGCCGACGCCCTGCGCGACCGCCACGACGACATCCAGGGCAGCCTGCACAGCATGGCGGCCCTGGCCGGGCATCTGGCGGGCGAGGGCATCGAGGTGCTGGTGAACCTCGGGATAGGGGGGTCCGACCTCGGCCCGCGGCTGATCTACGACGCGCTGGCCAGCGAAGCCTTGCCCGGACGCCGGCTGCGCTTCGTCGCCAATGTCGACGGCAATGCACTGGATGCCGTGCTGCGCCACCTCGACCCGCGCAAGAGCGCTTTCGTGCTCGCGTCCAAGAGCTTTGGCACCCAGGAAACCCGGATGAACGCGGAGAGCGCGATCCGCTGGATGCGCGCGCGCGGGTTGAGCGAACAGGAGGTGTCGCAGCGGCTGATCGCGGTCACCGCGAAACCCGCGGCGGCGCGCGCTTTCGGAGTGCCGGACGAACACATCCTCGCCTTCGACGAGGCGGTCGGCGGGCGCTATTCGGTGTGGAGCGCGATCGGCTTCCCGCTGGTCTACGCCTTCGGCATCGAGCGTTTTCGTGAGTTGCTGGCCGGCGCGCATGCCATCGACCGCCATGTGCACGAGGCGCCGTGGGCCGGCAATGCCGGCTTCCTGCTCGCGCTGGTGGAGCTGCTGCACCGCTGCGGTTATGGCCACCCCAGCCACGCCGTGGTGGTCTACGACGAGCGCCTCGCGCGGCTGCCGGAATACCTGCAGCAGCTGGAGATGGAATCGAACGGCAAGAGTGTCGACGTCAGCGGCGAGGCACTGCCGTTCCCGAGCGCGCCGGTGGTCTGGGGTGGTGTCGGCACCAGTGTGCAGCATGCCTTTTTCCAGGCCCTGCACCAGGGTACCGACGTGGTCCCGGTCAGCTTCGTCGCCGCGGCGAGCGTGGGCCACGAGTGGCCGGCGCATCACGACGCACTGATCGCGAACATGGCGGCCCAGGGCGCGGCGCTGCTGCGCGGGCGCAGCTTCGACGAGGCGCTGGCGCAAGAGCGCGATCCCGCCGATCCGGCCGCCATCGCGCGCGCCCGCCAGCGGGTGTTCCCCGGCAACCGGCCGAGCACCACGATCCTGCTTGATCGCGTGGAACCGCGCACCCTCGGCGCGCTGGTGGCACTGATGGAACACAAGGTGTACCTCGCCGGCCGCATGCTCGGCATCAACTCCTTCGACCAATGGGGCGTGGAACTCGGCAAGGAGATTTGCGGCGAGCTGCTGCCATGGGTCTCAGGCGGCCCGGCGCCCGGCGGCTTCGACAGCTCCACCGCGGCGCTGGTGGAGCGCTACCGCCGCCAGCCGTAGAGCGGAGCTTGCTCCGCTGGCGCGAGGGTCCTTAGAGCGGAGCTTGCTCCGCTGGCGCTTGCGCCGGGGGCCAGCCGAGCAAGCTCGGCGCTACGGGGAGTCGGATTGGGCCGTCCCCGGCACGCGCGCGCGCTCCCGGAACACGAGCGCCGACGGCACCGGCGGGCGCGGCGCCGGATCGGCCTGGCGCGCGAGCGCCCACTGCACGGCTTCGCGCACCACCTCATCCGGATATTCGATGCGCGCCATCAGCGCGGCGACGATCTGCGCAGCGGGCGGCGCATTGCCGAGCGCGATGGCGATGTTGCGCAGCCAGCGGGTGTGGCCGATGCGGCGCATCGCGGAGCCCTCGGTGCGCGCCAGGAAGGTCGCTTCGTCCCAGCCGAACAACTCGCTCAGGCTGGACCCATCCAGGCCATGGCGTGCGCGGAAATCGGGTTCGCCGGCGAGGCGCGCATAGCGGTTCCATGGGCACACCAACTGGCAGTCGTCGCAGCCGTAGATGCGGTTGCCGATCAGCGGCCGGAGTTCATGCGGGATCTCGCCGTGCAGTTCGATCGTGAGGTAGGAGATGCAGCGGCGCGCGTCGATCTGGTAAGGCGCCGGCAGCGCGCCGGTGGGGCAGGCGTCGAGGCAGCGGTGGCAGGAGCCGCAATGGTCGCTCACCGGTTCATCGGGCGGCAGCGGCAAGTCGGTGTAGATCTCGCCGAGGAAGAACCAGCTGCCGGCATCGCGCGCGATCAGGTTGGTGTGCTTGCCGATCCAGCCCAGGCCCGCGCTGGCCGCCAGCGGTTTCTCCAGCACCGGCGCGCTGTCGACGAACACGCGATGGCCGAAGGGACCGATGTGCACGGCGATCCGGTCGGCCAGCTGCTGCAGGCGTGCGCGCAGCAGCTTGTGGTAGTCGCGGCCCAGCGCATAGCGCGAAACATAGCCCAGCTCCGGTTGCGCCAGCACATCCAGCGGATCGCGCGTATCCGGCGGCCAGTAATCCATCCGCGCACTGATGGCGCTCAGGGTCCCGGGCACCAGTTCGTCGGCCGCCCAGCGCTTGCTGCCATGGCGCGCCATGTAGTCCATTTCGCCCTGACGACCCGCCGCGAGCCAGGCGCGCAGGCGTTCCGCGGCCAGCGAGAGGTCGAGGTTGGCGATGCCTACCGACTGGAAGCCGAGGGCCTGCCCCCAACTGCGGATCTCGCGCTTCAGCGCCAGCGCGCTGGTCGTGTCCAACATCATCACAACCGGAGGCCGAATCCGCCTCAGTATACTCGGCCGCCTGATGCGGGCCGCCGCGTCCACCACCGGGGGATCCGATGTCGCTCGAGCCGCATGCAACGCCCGATGTCGCCTACAGCGTTGCGCAGTCGCGTGAACTGGACCGCCTGGCCGGCAGCTCATTCGAACTGCCCGGCGACCTGCTGATGGACCGGGCCGGTCGCGCCGCGGCGGCGCTGGTGCGCACCGCCTTTCCGCTCGCGCAGCGCATCGCGGTGGTTTGCGGCACCGGCAACAACGGTGGCGACGGATACGTGCTCGCGCGGCTGTTGCTGGAGATGCGTCGCGAGGTCTACCTCTACGCGCCCGACCAGGCGCTACCCACCAGCGGCGAGGCTGCGCGCGCCTGCGCTGCGTGGCAGGCCGCTGGCGGGCAGATGTCGATCTTCGGCGGCGCGCTGCCGGAGGTGGACCTGGTGGTGGATGCGCTGTTCGGCATCGGCCTCAAGCGCGCGCCCGAGGGCGCGCGCGCGGCGCTGATCGCGGCAATGAACGCGCAGTCCGCGCCGGTGCTCGCCCTGGACGTGCCCTCCGGCCTGGATGGCGATACCGGCGCCACGCCGGGCGAGGCGGTGCGCGCGCACACCACGCTCAGTTTCATCGGGCTCAAGCAGGGATTGCTGACCGGGCGCGCGCCGGCGCTCGCCGGCCGGATCCTGGTCGACAGCCTCGATCTGCCGGCGGTGCTGTTCGCCTGCGTGCCGCCGGTGGTCCGCCTGCTGAAACCGCAAACGCTGGCCGCCAGCCTGCCGCCGCGCGCGCGCGATGCGCACAAGGGGCACTTTGGCCATGTGCTGGTGGTCGGAGGCGACGAAGGCTACGGCGGCGCTGTGCGCCTGGCTGCCGAGGCCGCCGCGAGGGTTGGCGCCGGCCTGGTCAGCGTCGCCACCCGGCCGCAGCACGTCGCCGGCATCCTGGCGGCACGCCCGGAACTGATGGTGCGCGGCGTGTCCGGCCCCGGCGAGCTCGAAGCACTGCTGGAAAAGGCCAGCGTCATCGTGGTCGGCCCTGGGTTGGGCCAGAGCATGTGGTCGCAGACCCTGCTCGCGGCGGTGACCGAGCGCGGCCTGCCGACGGTGATGGATGCGGACGCATTGAACCTGCTGGCGCAGGCGGCGTGCGTGTTGCCGGAACAGGTCGTGATCACGCCGCACCCGGGCGAAGCTGCGCGGCTGCTCGATTGCACCACTGCCGAGATCCAGGCGGACCGCTTCGGGTCGGTGCAACGCCTCGCCGAGTTCTTCCAGGCCACCGCAGTGCTCAAGGGCGCGGGCACCCTGGTTTGCGACAGCCCGCAGCAGGTCAGCGTGTGTCCGATCGCCAATCCCGGTCTCGCCACCGGCGGCACCGGCGATGTGCTGGCCGGCTGCATCGGCGGCCTGCTCGCCCAGGGCCTGTCGGCCCCGGATGCCGCACGCTGTGCGGTGCTGCTGCACGCGCTGGCGGGCCAGGCCGCGGCGGCCGACGGCGAGCGCGGGTTGCTTGCCGCCGATTTGCTGCCGCACCTGCGGCGGCTGGCCAATCCGGCGCCGCCGTGAACACCCGCCTGACGCTCGCGCTGCCCGACGAGGCGGCTACGCTGGCGCTGGGCACGCAGATGGCGGCGGTGCTGGGCCCGGGGCTGGTGCGCCTGGAGGGCGAACTCGGCGCCGGCAAGACCTGCCTGGTGCGCGGGATCCTGCGCGGGCTGGGCCATGCCGGACGGGTCAAGAGCCCGACCTACACCCTGGTGGAGCCCTACACCACTGGACGGTTCCCGGTCAGCCACTGGGACCTGTACCGGCTGGGTTCAGCCGACGAACTCGACGCGCTGGGACTGCGCGATTCCGCGCGAGACGCCGAATTGCTGCTGGTGGAATGGCCCGAGCGCGGCGGCGAGCGCCTGGCTGGCGCCGACCTGACAGTTCACCTGGAATATGACGGCGATTCGCGCAGGGCCGCAATATTCGCCGGAAGTCCTCGCGGGGAGGGCTGGCTGGCGGCTCTGTGCGCGACGCGGGCGCACATGCCCGAATAGCGCAGGACCGATTCGGGGTTCTGGTAAAGCATCTGTTCAAGAATGTCGGCCAAGTATTGGATAAACAAGAAAAACACTTGTCATCGGTGGCTCAGATGCGTTTCAATGGCAGTATTCGTCACCAGAATGGCTGTTCGATGCTGCGCGCCTTCGTTTTCACGTTGATCGGACTCGCATCGGCGGCCTCGGCCACCGAGGTCAAGTCCGTGCGCGTGCGTGCGGCGGACGATCACACGCGGGCCACGATCGATCTTTCGGATTCGCCCGATTACCGCGTATTCACGCTGGCGAATCCCGATCGCCTGGTAGTCGACATCCGTCAGGGACGGCTGCGCGGCAACATCGATGGCGACGGTGATGGCGTCGTGCGCAAGGTGCGCTCCGGACAGCCGGAAAGCGATCGATTGCGCATCGTGTTCGACCTCGCCGGCCCCGTTCGTCCGAAGAGCTTCATGCTCGATTCGACTGGGCGCGCACGCCATCGGTTGGTGGTCGACATGCTTCCGGCGGGTGCTGCTGCGGCGGCCGTCGCAACGGTTGCTGCGCCTGCGCCTCCGCAGCCGGCGGCGCCGGTCGGCGAGCGCGAGGTGATTGTGGCCATCGACGCCGGCCACGGCGGCCAGGATCCAGGCGCGATCGGCGCCAAGGGCACGCACGAGAAGGCGATCACCCTGAAGGTGGCGCAACTGTTGGCCGAGCGCATCAATGCCGAGCCCGGCATGCGCGCCGTGCTGATCCGCGATGACGACACCTTCGTGCAATTGCACGAGCGCTTCCAGAAGGCGCGCACGGAAAAAGCCGATCTATTCGTGTCGATCCACGCCGATGCCGCGCTGAACCGCAGCGCCAAGGGCTCGTCGGTCTACATGCTGAGCACGCGCGGGGCCTCGAACGAGGCGGCGCGCTACCTCGCCGAGCGCGAGAACCGTGCCGACCTGGTCGGCGGCGTGTCCCTGAACGACAAGGACAAGATGCTGGCCGCGGTGCTGCTGGACCTGTCGCAGGGCGCCACGCTCGAAGCCAGCGCGGTCGCGGCCGAGCATGTGCTGGCCTCGCTGACGCGCATGGGCAAGGCGCACAAGCGCCAGGTCGAACGCGCCAACTTCGTCGTGCTGCGCTCGCCGGACGTGCCCTCGCTGCTGGTCGAGACCGGGTTCATCAGCAATCCGGAGGAAGAGAAGAAGCTCAACGATCCGCGTCATCGCGCGCGCCTGGCCGAGGCCGTGATGCTCGGGATCCGCGACTATTTCCACTCGGCGCCGCCGCCGGGGACGTGGATCGCTGCCAACGTGAAAACCCGGGCGCATGTGGTGGCGCGCGGCGAGACGCTGAGCGAAATCGCCTCGCGACACGGGGTATCGGTGGCGAAGATCCGCAAGGAGAATTCGCTGCGTTCCGACATGGTTCGCGCCGGTGCCGTGTTGAAGATTCCGACTGCCTCCTGAATCGGCTCTGCTGAATATCGCGTTCAGACGGGACACTGCTGCACGTTCCGTGCTCGCCGTCAAGAATTGTCGGGGCAGGTGGCATCCTCTAGAATCCACCCTCCACGGCGTCCTGAGCGGCGCCGGCTTCACCCGAGTTGCCCGGCGTGCAGACTGCAATGTCTACGCGACGATGAGGGGTCGCCCGTTTCCTTGAACGGTGGTTCGCACTCGCCAATCTGCAGGAGAGGACCGCGATCGTGAAGTGGTACGTCGTCAATACCCGTCCCCGTGAAGAAGCGCGCGCAGTGGAGCACCTCACCCGTGAGGGCTACCAGTGCCTGTATCCCCGTATCCGTCGCACCTTGCGCACCACCAAGGGTCTGGTGGACCGCGTCGAGTCGCTATTCCCCAACTATCTGTTCCTGCACGCCAACCCGATGACGGACAACCTGGCACGGGTGCGTTCCACCCGCGGCGTCCGCAATCTGGTGCGTTTTGGTCTTGAGCCGGCCGAAGTGCCGCCCGAGGTCATCGAGGAACTGCAACTCTGCGGCGACAAGCAGGGTGGCGTGATCCGCCTGTCCGGCCCCGCGCGCCAGGCAGTTGCAGCCAAGTTCGCCGACAGCGCGCTGGTCGATTTCGGTGGCGTGTTCCTGACCACCGATGGCTCCGAGCGCGTCATCCTGCTGATGCGCGTGCTGGGCGACTACAACAAGGTCAACCTGCCGGAAGACCAGCTCGAAGGC
Source organism: Rhodanobacteraceae bacterium (assembly GCA_016713135.1). Classification (NCBI taxonomy): domain Bacteria; kingdom Pseudomonadati; phylum Pseudomonadota; class Gammaproteobacteria; order Lysobacterales; family Rhodanobacteraceae; species Rhodanobacteraceae bacterium. Next base: position 218,237 of record JADJPR010000007.1, read on the forward strand.
TCGCAGGTCGCCGCCTGAAGCGCCATCCTGCCGCCCGCATGACGGGCGGCAGTTGGCATAGGCCACGCGTTCGCGGCAAGCTCCGCGGACCTTGATGCCCGGACCCCATCGCCCGATGTCTCTCTCCCTACGCGATCAGTTGCTGGCTGCCGGCTTCAAGGCGCCTGCGCCCGAGCCGCCCAAGCCGCGGCGCGACCACAAGCCACCGCAGGGCAAGCCGCCGCATGCGCGGCATGGTGGCAAGCCGCCCGAACAGGCGCGCCCGCAGCAGCCGCAGCCGCCGCGCGAGCCGAAGCCCGGCGGCGAGCCCTCGTTGGCGCATGCCTACCAGATCCGCGCCGAGACCGAGAAACGCGAGCGCGAGGAAGCCCAGCGGCGCGCCCAGGAAGAAGCCCAGCGCAAGCGCGAGCAGCGCCAGAAGCTGTCCGCGCTGGTCGCCGGCAAGGCGCAGAACGATCCCAACGGCGAACACGCGCGCAACTTCACCTACGGCAAGAAGATCCGCAAGGTCAACGTCACCCCGGAGCAGTTGCGCCAGCTGAACGCGGGCGAGTTGGGGGTTGCTCAGGTGGATGGCCGTTTCCTGATCCTGGCGCCGGACATCATCCGCGAAGTGCTCGCATTGGCGCCGCAGCATGTGGCGCTGTTCGTGCCTGATGGCATTGGTGCCTCGGCCAACCCGGACGAGGACTACAGCGACCCGCGTTTCCAGGTGCCGGACGACCTGGTCTGGTGATCGGCCTGTCGGTCAGCCGACCGCCGCGCCGAACAAACCTCCGATTAACCACGTAAGCGCGCCCGCGCCGGCACCGATGGCGAGCATGCGCGCGCCGCCGCCCAGCGCCGAGCGCCCGGTGAACAGGCTCAACGATGCGCCGGTCGCGAACAGCCCGACCGCGGCCATCGCCGCACCGAGGTACCCCGCATTCGGCAGGCTGCCGCCCGCGAAGAACGGGACCAGCGGGATCAGCGCCCCGATCGAGAAGGACGCGAACGAGAATCCGGCCGCGCCCCAGGGCGAATCGAGCTCATCCGGATTGAGGCCGAGTTCCTCGCGCGCGAGCACGTCGAGGCCGATCTTCGGATCCGCGGTCAGGCGATTCGCCAGCGCGAGCGCCTCTTCCGGCGACAGCCCGCGGGCCTGGTAGATCAGCGCCAGCTCGGCCGCCTCGGCCTCCGGGTATTCGGCCAGCTCCTGGCGTTCCAGCTCGATCTGGTATTCGAACAACTCGCGCTGCGAGCGCACCGAGACGTACTCGCCCGCAGCCATCGACAGCGCGCCGGCGAGCAGGCCGGCAACCCCGGCGGTGATCGTGGCCTGGGTGGAGGCCGAGGCGCCGATCACGCCGAGAATCAGGCTGGTGTTCGACACCAGGCCGTCGTTCGCGCCGAAGATCGCCGCGCGCAGATTGCCGCCGCCGAAGCCCTTGTGCCGGTGCCCCACGTCTTCCAGGCGCATCGGCGTGGCGTGGCCGGGCACTACGGCATCGTAGGCGGAAAGCCCGCGCACCTTGAGCGCCGCCAGCATGGTCTTGACCCGCCGCGGGCCGAGGCGTCGCGCCAGCGCCATGGTCAGCCGCTCCCGCGCGCCCGGCTGGAATGCCGGCAACGCCGCATTCTCCCGCGCGGCGATCGCCGCCCAGGTCTGCGCCTGTTTTTCGGCCTCGTCCCCGAGCGAGCGGAACAGCGCAGCCACCCGTTGCTCCGGTTCGATTGTCGCCAACTGGCGGTACAGCCAGGCTGAGCGGGTCTCTTCGAGCCAGCTTTCGGGTGCCGACATGGCCTCTTCCTCGATCTCCGTGGCCTGCAATATGCCAGTGCGGGCGCGGGGAGGGATTGTTGGGGCACAACAGCCCGCTCTCCGCCGTTTTGCTGCTCTTGCCGGGCATCCTGGCCCCTGCCGGCATGTTCGCGGCCGGCGGTGTGTTCTCGGGGAATTGACGACTGCGGCTGCGTGGAATTGCGCCCAGCCGCGTGCCGGTTGTCGCACGTCGTGCTGAGCTTGCGAGACGCGATGCTTTGGTTCGCGGGCGGGGCACTTTGGTTGGTGCAAGCGACTCGCGGGCTGCGGAAACCCGCGCTCAGGTTCTTGCGCGCGAATCGCGGCTTTCTGAAAGTCATGGGCCGGTTCGGGTATGGCTCGCGCTGATTGGCGCGGGGCTCGCGCCGGTTCCCGCAACGCAGCGGAGGGTTTGGGAAACCCAGCGATGGGTTTGCCGGACCGCAAGATGGGTTGGTGGAACCCTTGCGGGGGTTCGGCAAAGGTAATGTCGCTGTCGCTGTCGCTGTCGCTGTCGCTGTCGCTGTCGCTGTCGCTGTCGCTGTCGCTGTCGCTGTCGCCTTGGCACTTGTGGGAGCGGGCTCTGCCCGCGATCTTTTCGCTGTTGCTGTTGCTTTTTGCTCCTGCCTGAAGAGCAAGAGCGTTTCGGCCTGGCGGCCGAGTGTCTTTTCTTTGAGTGGCCAAAGAAAAGTCACCAAAAGAAAGGCCACCCCGCGTCCGCGCTTGCCGCGCGTCGTGCGCGGCAAGTTCCTGCGGTGCTCACGAAGCGCAGGCCGCTGCGCAACTCGCACGTCCATGTGCTCGGACATGCTCGCTTTCCCCTGCGCTTCGCTCCGCTCCTCGGCGCTCCCGAGGGGCCCCATTATCCTTCGACCCGGCTTCCTGCCTGGATTTCGAGGGGAAGTGTGTCTGCCGGCTTGCGAATCGGTTCCCGAACGGAAGCCAGAGCGAAGCGAAGCCACAGCCAGAAGCGAAGCCAAAGCCAGAAGCGAAGCCACAGCCAGAAGCGAAGCCAAAGCCAGAAGCAAAGCCACAGCCAGAAGCAAAGCCACAGCCAGAAGCAAAGCCACAGCCAGAAGCAAAGCCACAGCCCGAAGCAAAGCCACAGACACAGCCAGGTGCGAGGCCACAGCAGCGAAGCAAGCTCCGCCCTACGGGCTTCGGCTTCGCTCTACGGGCTTTGCTTCGATGTTGACTCTGGCTTTGCTTCTGCCGTTGGCTTCCTTCCGCTCAAGACCCGCAAGCCGGACGGCCCGCCCTTCCTCAAGAACCAGGCAGGAAGCCGAGTCGAAGGAACCCGGGGCCCCTCGGGAGCGCCGAGGAGCGGAGCGAAGCGCAGGGGAAAGCGAGCATGTCCGAGCACAGGGATGTGCGAGTTGCGCAGCGGCCTGCGCTTCGTGAGCACCGCAGGGGACCCCGTGTGCACGACGCACACGGGGCGCGGACGCGGGGTGCCCTCTTTCTTGGTCACCTTCTTTCTGGGCAAGCAGAAAGAAGTGACTCGGCCGTCAGGCCGAAACGCTTTGCTTCTGAAGCGCAGACCGCAGACCGCAGAGCGAAGAGCCACAGCCACAGCGAAAAGATCGCGGGCGGAGCCCGCTCCCACTTACAGCAAGAGCCATCGGCGAGCACGTGGGAACGGGCATCAGCGCCCGCGCAGTCGCCCCCCAGCGGCTTGCGCAACTGCAGCGCCAGCGGCGCATATCCCTGCGCCTCATACGCCCGTCGCGCGGGCTCGTTGAAGGCGTAGACCTTCACCTCCAGCCACTCGGCCCGTTGCCCCCGAGCCCACGCCTCGAAAGCCTGCGTCAGCGCGCGGCCAAGCCCACGCCCGCGGGCCGCCTGATCGACGACCAGCACATCGAGCAAACCGTAGCGGGCCGGCCGGATCAGCGGATGCACGGTGGTCGGGCGCATCAGCCCGATGGCGACGCCGAGCGGCTGGTCGGCGGAATCGGGCACCACCCAGACGGCGCTGTCAGGCCCCGCCAGCAGGCCCTCGAACTCGGCCAGCGGACGCGCGGGGCCAACGGGCTCCCGAAACAGCCAAGGCAACGCGCTGCGATGCATCGAATCGACCTGCGAGAGCAGCGCGCCGATCGCGTCATGATCGGCCAGACGAGCGCGTCGCAGTGCGACCGCCGCGGGCGCGGCGTCCATCAGTTCTCGTCAGGATCGTAGTCCAGCACCGGCGCCAGCCAGCGCTCGGCCTCGCGCAGCGACTGGCCACGGCGGTGCGCATAGTCCTCGACCTGTTCCTTGCTGACCCGGCCGACAACGAAGTACTGGCTGTCCGGGTGCGCGAAATACAGGCCGCTGACGGCGGCGGCGGGCGTCATCGCATAGCTCTCGGTCAGCGCCATCCCGGCGTTCGTCTCGGCCTGCAGCAGATCGAAGATCACGCGCTTCTCGGTGTGGTCCGGGCAGGCCGGGTAGCCGGGCGCCGGGCGGATGCCGCGGTAGCGTTCGTCGATCAGCGCGTCGTTGTCCAGCGACTCATCACCCGCGTAGCCCCAGAACTCGCGCCGCACGCGCTGGTGCAGGCGTTCGGCGAAGGCTTCGGCGAGGCGGTCGGCCAATGCCTTCAGCAGGATCGCGCTGTAGTCATCGTGCGCGGCCTCGAATGCCGCCACCCGCGCGTCAATGCCGATCCCCGCGGTACAGGCGAAGGCGCCGATCCAGTCCTGCTTGCCACTGCTCTTCGGCGCAACGAAGTCGGCCAGGCAAAGGTTCGGGCGACCGGGTGGTTTGTCGGCTTGCTGGCGCAGGAAGGACAGCGAGGCGAGCAGGCCCGGCGTGGAGCTGGCGCGCGGTGCCGAATCCGTGTTTGCAGAGCGGGGCTGGGGGCTGGGGGCTGGGGCGCTTCGCTCAGGATCTGCGGATGCAGAGCTGGCGCCCTGCGAGGCGGTTTCGTCCCCGGCCCCAGCCCCCAGTCCCCAGTCCCCAGTCCCGCTTCTCCCGTGTACACCTCCACGTCCTCGCCAACGCTGTTTGCCGGCCACAGGCCGAACACTGCGCCAGCGAGACCAGGCGCTTGCCCGGGCCGCGGTCCTTGTGGCGCTCGCGCACGTCGGCGTAGTCGGCGCGCACCTCGGCGACGAAGCGCGCGCGCTCGGCCACGCTGACCAGGTTCTGCGCCACGCCGACCGCGCGGGAGGCGTCCTTGACCCACACCACCGGCTGGTCGTAATGCGGCTCGATCTTCAGCGCGGTGTGCGCGCGGCTGGTGGTGGCGCCGCCGATCAGCAGCGGCTGGATCATGCCCTGCCGCTTCATTTCCTTGGCGACGTGGTGCATCTCGTCGAGCGAGGGCGTGATCAGTCCGGACAGGCCGATGATGTCGGCGCCGACCTCGCGCGCGGTGTCGAGGATCTTCTGCGTCGGCACCATCACGCCGAGGTCGATCACCTCGAAGTTGTTGCAGGCCAGCACCACGCCGACGATGTTCTTGCCGATGTCGTGCACGTCGCCCTTGACCGTCGCCAGCAGGATCTTGCCGTTGTTCTTCGCGACCTCGCCGCTGCGCTTTTTCTCTTCCTCGATGTACGGGATCAGGTAGGCGACCGCCTTCTTCATCACGCGCGCCGACTTGACCACCTGCGGCAGGAACATCTTGCCGGCGCCGAACAGATCGCCGACCACGTTCATGCCCGCCATCAGCGGCCCCTCGATGACCTCCAGCGGCTTGACCGCGCGCGCCCGCGCCTCCTCGGTATCGCCCTCGACGAACTCGTCGATGCCATGCACCAGCGCATGCTCCAGGCGTTTCTCGACCGGCAAGGTGCGCCACTCGGCGCTTTCCCGGGTCCCGGGTCCCGCGTCCCGTGCCCCGCTCTGATGCTTCGGCGCAATCTCCAGCAAGCGTTCGGTCGCATCCGCGCGGCGATTGAGCACCACGTCCTCGACGCGCTCGCGCAATTCCGCCGGCAGTTCGTCGTAGATCGCCAGCGCGCCGGCGTTGACGATGCCCATGTCCATGCCGGCGCGGATCGCGTGGTACAGGAACACCGAGTGGATCGCCTCGCGTACCGGATTGTTGCCGCGCAGCGCGAAGGAGACATTCGACACGCCGCCGGAGACGTGCACGCCGGGCATCGCGGCCTTGATCTGGCGCGTGGCTTCGATGAAGGCCACGGCGTAATCGTTGTGCTCGTCGATGCCGGTGGCGATGGCGAAGATGTTGGGGTCGAAGATGATGTCTTCCGGCGCCATGCCGACCTTCTCGGTCAGCAGGTGGTAGGCGCGCTTGCAGATCGCCACCTTGCGCTCGACGGTGTCCGCCTGGCCCTGCTCGTCGAAGGCCATGACCACGCAGGCGGCGCCGTATTCCTGCACCTTGCGCGCGTGTTCCAGGAAGGCGTCCTCGCCCTCCTTCAGGCTGATCGAGTTGACGATCGCCTTGCCCTGAACGCACTTCAGGCCCGCCTCGATCACGCTCCACTTCGAGCTGTCGATCATCACCGGCACCTTGGCGATATCCGGTTCGGCCGCGATCAGGTTGAGGAAGCGGGTCATCGCCGCTTCCGAATCGAGCAGGCCCTCGTCCATGTTGACGTCGATGATCTGCGCGCCGTTGCCCACCTGCTGGCGCGCCACCTCGACGGCCTGGTCGTAGCGGTCGTCCTTGATCAGCTTCTTGAACTGCGCCGAGCCGGTGACATTGGTGCGCTCGCCGACGTTGACGAAGTTCAGCTCCGGCGTGATCACCAAGGGTTCCAGGCCGGCCAGCCGGGTGTGCGTCGGCGGCGCGGGGATCTCGCGCGGCGGCAGTTTGGCCATCGCTTCGGCGATCGCGCGGATGTGCTCGGGCGTGGTGCCGCAGCAGCCGCCGACGATGTTGACCAGGCTGGAGGCGGCGAACTCGCCGATGGTGCCGGCCATGTCCGCCGGCGTCTCGTCGTACTCGCCAAAGGCGTTCGGCAGGCCGGCGTTCGGGTGGGTCGAGACCAGCGCGTCGACGGTGCGCGCCAGGTCCTCGATGTGCGGGCGCAAATCCTTCGCGCCGAGCGCGCAGTTGAGCCCGATGGAGAACGGCCGCACATGCCGCACCGAGTAGGCAAAGGCCTCGGCGGTCTGGCCGGACAGGGTGCGCCCGGAACGGTCGGTGATGGTGCCGGAGATCATCACCGGCAGGCGGTAGCCGCGCCGCGCGTAGACCTCGTCGATGGCGTACAGCGCGGCCTTGGCATTCAGCGTGTCGAAGATGGTCTCGACCATCAGGATCTGCGCGCCGCCGTCGATCAGGCCCTCGGCGGCTTCGCGATAGGCGGCCGTCAGCTCGTCGAAGCTGATCGCGCGGAAGCCCGGGTTGTTGACGTCCGGCGAGATCGACAGGGTCTTGCTCGTCGGGCCGATCACGCCGACGCAGTAGCGCGGGCGGTCCGGGGTCTCGTCCGACTTGCGGTCGCAGAGTTCCCGGACCAGCTTCGCCGCGGCGACGTTGAGGTCGTAGGTGGCCTCTTCCAGGTGGTAATCCGCCTGGCTGACGCGCGTCGCGTTGAAGCTGTTGGTCTCGATCAGCTCGGCGCCGGCATCGAGGTAGGCCTGGTGCACCGCCTGCACGATCTTCGGCTGGGTCAGCACCAGCAGATCGTTGTTGCCCTTCAGGTCATGCCCGAAGTGGCGGAAGCGGTCGCCGCGGAAATCGCTCTCCTCCAGCCGGTAGCGCTGCAGCATCGAGCCCATCGCGCCGTCCAGCACCAGGATGCGGCGTTGCGCGTCGGCAATCAGGCGTTCGGATTCGGCGGGATTCTTGTACGGCAGTTCGATCATCCGTGTACGGCCGTATGGACGGCCGATCCTTTCATCGCGATGGAAGGATGGATTGTACGCGGGAAGATTGGAGCTGTGCGGCGGGGCGCGCGTTGCGGGATGCGTAGGCCGGAGTGGCGCAGAGCCTCTCCGGCGCTATGTGCGGCGGCCCGAGCCGGTGAATCGCTGGCGCGATACGCCGGCCTACGCGGGCGTCCTTGCCGTCGCCACCCAGCTGGCGAAATGCGGCGGCCGGGCTTCGACGCCGCCGGAGGTGATCGCCACGTCATCGAAACCTGCGCCGACCAGCGCGGCCCGCAACTCGTCGGCGGTGAACCCCAGGTTGCGGTGGCCGAAAGGCGTCACCACCGAGCGGTGCTCATGCCGATCCAGGCAGGTCAACAGCAACTTTCCGCCGGGACGCAGCACGCGCGCGGCCTCGGCGAGCACCTCGCCCGGCCGGTCCGAATAGGGCAGCGCCTGCATCAGCAGCACCAGGTCGACGCTGGCGCCCGCCAGCGGCAGTTCGTGCATGTCGCCCTGCAGGACGCGTACTTGCGGCAGGCCGGCAAGGCGCGTCCGCGCGGCCTCGACCACTCGCTCGCTCAAGTCCACGCAAGCGAGCGAGCGCGCGCGCGGCGCGAGCAACTGGGCCAGCGCGCCGTCGCCGGAGGCCACGTCGAGCACATCGCCCAACTCCAGCAGGCCGAGGCAGGCGCGCATGGTGGTTTCCCAGCTACGGCCCGGCGAGTAGTGGCGCTCCATGTCCCCCGCCACGCTGTCGGCCCAGTTGGCGCTGGCCATGCGCGCCGCCAGCACCGCGCTGCGGCGCTCGCGGTCCTCCGCCAGCAAGGCATCGCGGGTGCTCGCGTGCAGGCCTTCCCACAGCGCCCGCGTCGCCGCCGGCCAGTCTTCGAGTGCCGCGCGGTAGTAGGCAGCCACGCCCGCGCGCCGGTCGACCACCAGCCCCGCTTCCTTGAGCTTGGCCAGGTGGGTGGACACCCGCGGCTGCTTCAGCCGCAGGATGCTCGACAGCTCGGCGACGGTCAGCTCCTCGTCGGTCAGCAAGGCCAGCAGGCGCACGCGGCTGGCGTCGGCCAACAGGCGCAGCAGGTCGGTGGCGGCAGTGAGTTCGATGGGGATCTCCGGGAATCAGTACAGCGAGGGCTCGTCGCGCGTCGGGCGCGTCTTGAAGCGTGCGTGCAGCCACAGGTACTGCTCGGGCGCGGCGCGGATGATCTGTTCGAGCAGGGTGTTGACGCGAGCGGTGTCGGCGAGTGGATCGTCGCTGGGGAAATCCTCGAGCGGCGGATGCAGCTTCAGGCGATAGCTGCCGTCCGGCTCGCGCCGGTGCTCGAAGCCGATCACCACCGCCCCGGACATGCGTGCCAGCTGGTGGGTGGCGGTGAGGGTGGAGGCGGGAATGCCGAAGAAGGGCGCGAACACGCGCTCGCCGCGGCGGTACTCCTGGTCCGGTGCGTACCAGATCATCCCGCCGGACTTGAGGTAGCGCAGCACGCCGCGCAACTCGTCGCGACGGAACATCGCGTCGGCATAGCACAGGCGCGCGCGCTTGACCGCCCATTCAAAGGCCGGGTCATGGTGCTCACGGTACATTCCGGCGAGCGGCAGGAAGCGGCAAACCAGGCGCCCGGCGAGTTCCAGGTGGCTGAAATGTCCGCCGACCAGCAGAACGCCGCGCCCGGCGGCGCGTGCGGCCTCGACGTGCTCGATACCCTCGATGCTGACCGGCAGCCTGGCGACGCGCCGCGCCGAGCCGAACCAGCCCCAGGCGAAGGCCGCCAGCATACGCCCCGACTCGCGCGCGTTCTCGCGCGCGGCGCGCTGGCGTTCGGCCTCGCTCCATTCGGGGAAACACAGCGCCAGGTTGCGCTCCAGCACCCGCCGCCGGCGCGGCAGCAGCGCCAGCACCAGCGGCCCGCAGGCCGCACCCAACGCCAGCGCCGCCCGGTGCGGGATCCTGGCGATCAGCCAAAGCAGGGCCACGCCAATCCAGCCGGGCCAGCAGTAGGGGTGCCACAGCGAACGGGTGGCGGTCTTGACCTTGCGCATGGGGGCGAGTCTAGGGGCGCGGCGCGGGTTCTGGGCACCGGGCCATGCTGGTTGTGGGTTGTGGGCTGTGGGTTCTGGGTTGTGGGTTGTGGGTTGTGGGTTGTGGGCGGCAAGAGCGCGGGTACCGCCGATCTCTGGGATTCAGCCGCGATCTTTTCCAAAAAGATCGCCGACGGAGTCGGCTCCCACAGACCCCCGGGGTCCCAGCTTTGCTGCCCACAACCCACAACCCACACCCACCCACAACCCACAACCCAGAACCCACAACCCAGAACCCACAACCCAGAACCCAGAACCCAGAACCCAGAACCCAGAACCCAGAACCGGCCTCACCAGCACCCACAACCGGCCCACCAGGCCCCCTCGCTGCGCGATACTGCGCCCCCCTCCCGGCCTCCACCGCATGCGCCTCCTCTCGCGCCGCTTCTACACGCTGGCGATGTACCTGGCGATGCCGGTGATCCTGTATCGCCTGGCGTTCCGGGGGCTGCGCAACCGGGGCTATTTCTCGCGCTGGCTGGAGCGCTTCGGCTGGTTCCGCGATCCTGGTTTCGCCGAATCGATCTGGGTGCACGCGGTCTCGGTGGGCGAGTTCAATGCCGCGATTCCGCTGATCAAGGCCCTGATGGAGAAGCACCCGGACACGCCGCTGGTGGTGACCACGATCACCCCGACGGGTTCGGAGCGCGTGCAGAAGCAGTTCGGCGACCGGGTCTTCCATGTCTACCTGCCCTACGATTTGCCGGCGGCGGTCGAGCGCTTCTTCGCGCGGGTGAAGCCGCGCATCGCGGTGGTGATGGAAACCGAGATCTGGCCGAACCTCTATTTCGCCTGCCGCGAGCGCGGGATCCCGATCTTCATCGCCAATGCGCGCCTGTCCGAGCGCAGCCTGAAGGGCTACGGCCCGGCACTCGGCCTGATCGGCGAGGCGGTGCGTTGCGCCACCTTCGTCGCCGCCCAGTCCAAGGTCGACGGCGAGCGCTTTCTGCAGTTGGGGGCGTCGCCCGAGCGCATGCGCGTGGTCGGCAACATCAAGTTCGACATGGCGGTGCCCGGCGGCCTGGACGCGGTGGCGCGCGAATGGCGCGAGCACTGGGGGGCGCTGCGCCCCGTGTGGATCGCCGCGAGCACGCATGAAGGCGAGGAGGCGGCCGTGCTGCAGGCGCATGCGCGCATCCTCGGCCGCTTCCCGGATGCGCTGCTGATCCTGGTGCCGCGCCATCCCGAGCGCTTTCGCGCGGCGATCTCGCTATGCCGCTCCTACGGCTTCCGCACCAGCTGCCGCAGCGAGGACTCGGTGGCTTCGCTGGATTCGCAGTGCTTCGTGGTCGACACCATGGGCGAGTTGCTGAAGTTCTACGCCTGCGCCGATGCCTGCTTCGTCGGCGGATCGCTGGATCGCATCGGCGGACACAATGTGCTGGAGCCAGCCGCGCTGCGCAAGCCGATCCTGATCGGCCCGCACACTTTCAATTTCGCCGAGATCACCGACACCTTGATTGCCGAGGATGCCGCGGTCCGCGTGGCCAACGGCGCCAAGCTCGGCGCCGAGGTCGTGCGCATCCTGAGCGATCCGCGGCGCGCCGCGGCGATGGGCGAGGCGGCGCTGGCGGTGGTCGAGCGCGAACGCGGTGCGGTGCCGCGCACGCTGTCGGCCATCGAGGAAATCCTCAGGCCGCAGGCCGCGGTCAGGGACGCTTGACGCAGAGCGCGCGTTTGCCCGGCTTGTCGGTCTGGTGGTAGGAGTACTGCTTGCCGTCGGTGAAGTAGATGTACCAGGCCTCCGTCTCGCCGTTGGCTTCATTGCTCCACGGCGTCAGGCCGGTCACCTTGATCAGCGGCGTCACCTTGCACGTCAGTTGGCCGGTGCACGGCTGGTTGTCGCTGCTGCCAGTCTCGAACAAGGTCAGGAGTTCGGCGACGGTCGGCAACTGCCAGCCGGTTCCGAGGGTCTGGCAGTAGGCCTTGGCAGTTGCCCAGTCGATATCACCACTGTTGTCGGTGCCCGGCCACACCAGACCGGTCTGGGTGTCGCGGACCGTACCGTCGACCAGCAGTTCGAAACGCGGCGCAGAAGGTTCCTGTGAGGTCGGCGCGGTATCCTGCGGAGCGGCCATCAGGATGGGGCTGGCGGCGAGCAGCAGTGCCGTGGCGATTGCGTGAATGGAGCGATGCGGTTGCACGATCGTATTCCCCGTGTGTGGCCAGACCGATGTCCCTAGTCTAGTGCACAAATGCGGACGCTCGGCAAGGCGCTGCGGCCCACGATGGGCCGCAGTGCGGAACTTCCGGCGAATCAGCGCAGCAGCGCGTTGACCGCCTGCAAATCGGCCACGGTGATGGTGCCGGCGGCCTGCTTCAGGCGCAGCGAATTCAACAAGTAGTCATGGCGCGCCCGGGCGTAGTCGCGCTGCGCCTGGAACAGCACCTGCTGGCTGAAGAGCACGTCGACGATGGTGCGCGTGCCCACCTCGAAACCGGCCTGCGTGGCATCCAGCGCACTCTGCGCCGAAACCAGCGCCTGTTTGCGCGCTTCGACCTCGCTGATGCCCGCCGCTACGGCGCGGAAGGCATTGCGCGTTGCGCGAACGACGGCACGCTGCTCTTGCTCGTACTGATCCTGCGCTGCATCGCGGTTGAAGGTCTGCTGGCGCACCGAGGACTGGGTGGCCAAGCCTTCAAAGATCGGGACGTTGAGGCTGATGCCGAAACCGTGGTCGCGGAAATCGGAATCGCCGGGCTGAGTTTCGCCATTCAAGGTGCTTGAGCCCCAGGAGGCGTTGTTGGTCCAGCCGTAACTGGCACCGAGCGTTGGCAGATGGCCGGCCTTGGCGGTTTCGACCGACTGTTCAGCCTGCTCCAGTTCGAAGCGGCGAATCGCCAACGCCGGGCTTTCTGCTTCTGCGGTCTGCACCCACTCTTCGGAGTCGTCCGGAGCGGGGCGGTTGAGCTTGATGTCCTCGGCCAGCGGCCGCACTTCCCCGACCGGCTTTCCCGTCAGTTCGGCGAGTCCCTCGTAGGCATCGTCCAGCTGGTTCTGCGCCTGAATTGCCGCGGCACGCGCGCCATCGTAACGGGCGCGGGCCTCATGCACGTCGGTGATCGCAGACAGGCCGACTTCGAAGCGCTGCTCGGCCTGCTCCAGCTGACGCTTGACCGCCGTTTCCTCCGCCTGCACCGCTTCGAGGTTGGTAGTAGCGGTCAAGGCGCCGAAATAGGCGGTGGCCACTCGCACGATCAAATTGTCCAGCGCCGCATCGTAGCTCGCGGCGAAGCGCGACTGGCCGGCACGCGCGCCGCGCAGGCGCGTGTAGTTCGAGTGGTTATAGATCGACTGGGTGAGATCCAGGCGATAGCTGCGCGAGGTCGACTCGCCCGAATTGATCGCGCGGCCAAAGGTCAGCGTGCCGTCCGGCAGTTGAACTTGGTCTCTGAGAGGAACTCGCGCTGTTCGAGTCGCTGATCGACGCGCTGCCAACCAGCCGCGGCAGCAGCGCCGCGCGCGCCTGGACCACGCCTTCGCCGGCGGCGAACATCGCCGATTCCGCCGCCGCAAGCTGCGGATCGCTGGCGCGCGCCATCTCGTAGATTTCGGCGAGATCGGCGGCCGGCGCGCCGGCGGCAAAGGCCGACAGCGAGGCGATCAGGGCAAGGGTGAGACGTTGGCGACGCATGGGGAACCTCGTGGGGTGATCGTCAGAATTCGAAGCGGGGCGCAGGCTGCGCTCCCTGGAGATAGGGCAAATCGGTCTCGAACAGGCTGCGGGTCTCGATGTAGTCCGCGCCCTGGCGCGTCATCAGCACGGCTTCCATCGCCGGCGAGGCGCCGCGGACGATGAACATGCGGCCGCCGGGCTTCAGCCAGCGGGTGAACGACTCGGGCACGCTCGCCACGGCGCCGGTAACGGCAATCGAATCGAACGCGTGCGGTGGCTGGTAGCCGAAGGCGTCCGCGGCGTGCACCTGGCAATTGCGGATGCCGCTGGCGCCGATGCGCCCGCGGGCGCGCTCGGCCAGGTCGCTGTGGATTTCGATCGAGACCACCTGGCGCGCCAGGCGCGAGAGACAGGCAGCCATGAAACCGCTGCCGGTGCCGACCTCGAGTACATCCTCGTCGCCGGTGAGCGCCAGCGCCTGGAGCACCCGGCCCTCGACCACCGGCTTCATCATGGACTCGCCGTGCTCCAGCGGGATCGACAGATCGGCAAAGGCCAGCTTGCGGTGGCGCGCCGGCACGAAGTCCTCGCGCTTCACCTCGCCGAGCACATCCAGCACGCGAGCATCCAGCACCTCCCAGGGGCGCACCTGCTGCTCGACCATATTGAAGCGAGCGCGTTCGAAATTGAGCGTTCCGGCCATGGCGGCTACCTGAATCCCGGGCAGTGAAGAGAAGACGTCAAGGGTAGCGGTCGACGCCCCGATTGCTCAAGGTCGCAGACTCCTGTGGGCGACCATTGTCGGATAAGTGCCATTGGTCAGGGCGTGGGCGGTGTGATGCCCGGCGCGTCCCGTCGCTCAGCCGGTCGACAGGGTTGCGGCCGGTTGTGGGTTCTGGGTTGTGGGTTGTGGGCGGCAGAAGCCAATGCCAAGGCGAAAGGCAATCGATCGCCGGGTTTGCTGCCCACAACCAAGAACCCAGAACCCAAAGCCAAAGCCATAGCTCAAGGGGTCCGCCGGGGGCCACACCACCCAAACCCCAACCCTCAATCCAGCGTCCGCCGGAACCGCTTCGCGCCCAGCGCTACCACGACCAGGGTGAAAGCCAGCAGTGGCCACAGGTTGGGCCAGACGTCGCTGGCCGTGTTGGCTTTCAGCAGGATGCCGCGGACGATGCGCAGGAAATGGGTCAGCGGCAGCAGTTCGCCGATGGCCTGGGCCCAGCCGGGCATGCCGCGGAAGGGGAACATGAAGCCGGACAGCAGCATCGACGGCAGGAAAAAGAAGAAAGTCATCTGCATCGCCTGCATCTGGTTCTTCGCGAGGGTGGAAAACAGCAGGCCGACCGACAGGTTGGCGACAATGAAAGCCAGGGTGCAGCCGAACAGCAGCCAGGGCGAGCCCAGGATCGGCACCGCGAACAGGGCGCGTGCGGCGACCAGGATGACGATCACCTGGATGTAGGCGACCAGGATGTAGGGCACCAGCTTGCCGAGCATGATCTCGATCGGCCGCACCGGCATCGCCAGCAGGTTCTCGAAGGTGCCGCGCTCGCGCTCGCGGGCGATGGCCAGGCCCGTCATCATGATCAAGGTCATGGTCAGGATCACGCCCATCAGGCCGGGCACGATGTTGTAGGCGGTCAGGCCTTCGGGGTTGAAGCGCCGATGGATGCGCAGATCGATGGCTCCCGGCCGCGCGTTGAGCCCCGTCAGCGGGCCGCGCAGTTCGCTCGTCAGCGCCTGGTCCGCGAGCGTGCCGAGCGCCGCGATCGCATTGCCGGCGGCGACCGGGTCGGTGGCGTCGATCTCCACCAGCAGCGCCGGGCGCTCGCCGCGCACCAGCGAGCGCCCGAAATCGGGCGGCACGCGCACCAGGAAGAGCGCCTGGCCGCGCGCCAGCATGGCGCGGCCGCGGTCAAGGTCCGCGGGTTGGGCGATGAGGTCGAAGTAGTCCGACTGCTCCATCGCCGACAGCAGTCGCCGGGTGTACTCGTTCGACTCGGCCGCGACCACCACAGTCGGCAAATGCTTGGGATCGGTGTTGATCGCGTAGCCGAACAGGCAGAGCTGCATGATCGGGATGCCGACCATCATTGCGAAGGTCAGCCGGTCGCGCCGCATCTGGATGAATTCCTTGGCCAGCACAGCCAGCAGGCGACGCCACGAGAAGCGGTTCACGGCGGGCTCCCGGCGCGCATCAGCGCGATGAACGCGTCTTCCAGCGAGGAGTCCACCGGTTCCCAGTCGAGCTGGTGGTGGCGCACGTACTCGCCGAGGCTCATTTGCAGCGTGTCGGCCTGCGTTCCGGAGACATGCAGGCGCAGGCCGAACGGAACCACCTGCTCGACGCCGGGCAGGCGCCCGATCTCGGCCAGCGCCGACGCCGGCGCGCCGTCGACGGCGAAAGTCGCCAGTCCGGTGCGCGCCAGGATCTGCGCCGGCGTGCCTTCGGCGAGCAGCCGTCCGGCGGCGATGTAGGCCAGGCGATGGCAGCGCTCGGCCTCGTCCATGTAGTGGGTGGAGACCAGCACCGTCAGCCCTTCACGGGCCAGCGCATGGATCTCGGCCCAGAAATCGCGCCGCGCCTTGGGGTCCACCCCTGCGGTCGGCTCGTCGAGCAGCAGCAGTTGCGGCTGGTGCAGCAGGCAGGCGGCCAGCGCGAGGCGCTGCTTCCAGCCGCCCGACAGCTCGCCGGCCAGCTGCCGCCGCCGCGTCGTGAGTCCCAGCCGCTCCAGCGCATCGTTCACAACCGCGCGCACATTCGACAGCCCGTGCATGCGCCCGGCGAAACGCAGGTTCTCCTCGATGGTCAGGTCCTCCCACCAGGTGAACTTCTGCGTCATGTAGCCGACCCGCTGCTTGATCCGCGCGCTGTCGCGGCGCACATCCAGCCCGAGGCAGGTGCCTTCCCCCGCATCCGGGGTCAGCAGGCCGCAGAGCATGCGGATCGAGGTCGTCTTGCCGCTGCCGTTCGGCCCGAGGAAACCGTAGATCGCCCCGCGCTCCACCCGGAGGTCCAGTCCATCCACGACCTTTTTGCCGCCGAAGGACTTGGTCAGGCCGCGGACGTTGATGGCAGGGATGGGGGGCGATGTCATCGACATGCACGCAGAGGAGATAGTTGTGGGTTGTGGGTTCTGGGTTGTGGGCAGCCGAAGCTTGCCCGTCCGCAGCCGACCGTCAGATTGCGAGCCTTGCTGCCCACAACCCAGA
This sequence comes from Rhodanobacteraceae bacterium, assembly GCA_016713135.1. Taxonomy (NCBI): domain Bacteria; kingdom Pseudomonadati; phylum Pseudomonadota; class Gammaproteobacteria; order Lysobacterales; family Rhodanobacteraceae; species Rhodanobacteraceae bacterium. The sequence goes on from JADJPR010000007.1 coordinate 234,713, forward strand.
ACCCACAACCCACAACCCGCCTCACAGCCGCCGCGCCCGCACCGGCAGCCCCGGTGCCAGTGTGGTCGGCGCGTCGAGGCGCGCCTCGATCCGGTAAACCAGGTCCTCGCTGCGCGATTCGCTGAAGATCACCGGCGGGGTGTATTCGGGTGCCGCGGCGATGAACTCGACGCGCGCGGTCTGGCCGGGCGGGCAGCCGTCGCAAGTGATATCCACCGCCACGCCGGGTTTCCATTGGGAGATTTCGGCCAACGGCACGAAAAAGCGCACGAAGGGCCCCTGGGCCGGCAGCAGCTTGACCACCGGTGCGCCGGCAGGCACCCATTCGCCGGGCTGGTACAGCGTGTCGTCGACCCGCGCCGAGGCGATCGCTGCGACCTGGGTCTGGTCCACCCGCCACTGGGCTTGGTCCACCACTGCCTGCGCGGCCGCGACGGCGGCGTCGGCGGCCGCCTGCGCATCGGGACGCCCGGCGAGTTCGGCACTGCGCTGTTCCGCGAGCGCCGACTGCAGCCGCGCCTGCGCCTGGGCCTGCGCCGCGGCGGCGCGGTCGCGCTGTTCGTCGGGAGCCAGTCCGCGCTGTTGCAGGTCGCGTGCGCGCTTGAGTTCGATTTCCGCCAGCGCCAGCGCGGAGCGTGCCTCGCGGACGCGCTCGGCGATTACGCGCACCTCGTCCGGCCGCCGGCCGAGGTCGAGGTCCGCCCGCTGCGCGCGCGCCTGCGCCAGGCGTCCTTCCGCCTCCGCCAGCTGTCGCCGTTCGAGTTCGCCGTCGAGCACGAACAGTGGCGCACCGGGCTCCACCGCCGCGCCGCGCTGGACTACCAGTTGCACCAGCCGCCCGGCGACGGGCGCACCGACGTACGCGTAGTCCGCTTCCAGGTAGCCCTGGTAGTCGACCGGCTTTTCGGTCTGGCATGCGGCGAGCAGCAGCATCGCGGCGACGACGGCCAGCCGGGACGGAAGGACGGGGCTTTTCACGGGGTTGCTCCGGGTGCGCGCAGGCCGCGCAGGGTCAGGTCCAGCCAGCAATCGAGGTAACGCTGCGGATCCAGTTCGCGCGGGTCGACCTTGCCCAGCGAGTGCATCCATACCGGCATGAACACCAAGCCGTGGATCAGCACGCGTACCGCGTAGGGCACATCCACCGGTGCAAACTCGCCGCAGGCGACGCCCTTGCGCAGCACCGCCGCCAACAACTCGTCCTGCATCCGCGCCACGAATCCGGTGACGAATTGCCCGGCCAGCGCGGGGAAGTTTCCTGATTCGGACACCATCAGCTTGGGCACGCCCTGCAGTTTCGAAGCGCTCAGGACCGACCACCACCGGCGCATGAACAACTCGATCAGCGCGCTGGCCGACAGCGAGGCGTCGTCGATCCGCTGCGCGAACTCCCCGAGCAGCGGGCCGACGTCTCGCCGGACGGCTTCCGCCAGCAAGGCCTCCTTGCTGTCGAAGTAAAGATAGACCGTGCCCTTGCTGACACCGGCGCGTTCGGCCACGTCATCCAGCCGGGTGGCCGCGAAGCCGCGTTCCACGAACAGCGACAGCGCGGCATCGACGATTTCGCCGGGCCGCGCCTGCTTGCGGCGACGTCGCGGAGCGTTCGGCTTCGGCGAGCCATCGGCAGCGGGTTCGACAGGGGCGGCGGTCATTGAGAGACACGTTAATAACTGACTGGTCAGTAAGTTAATCGATTCACGCCTGGTCGGCAAGGGCTCCCTGCATCGCAACCGATCGCGCCAGCCCTTGACGAGCTACCCATGGACGAAGCGCGCGAAGGCGCATAACGTTCGGCCCCCGCGTCCACCCGGAAGAACACCGTGCGTTCGTTTCCTTGCCTGCTGTCCCTGATGCTCGCCATGAATGTCCAAGCCGAAACCGCTGCCGCCGATCCCAACCAGTGGCTGGAAGCCGTGGAGGACGACAAGGCGCTGACCTGGGTGCGCGCGCAGAACGAGGACAGTGTCGATGAGCTGTCGCGCTCGGGCGACTTCAAGCGGATCGAGGCGCGCACCCTGGAAATCCTCGATTCCGACGCGCGCATTCCCTACGTCGAGAAGATGGGGCCGCATTACTACAACTTCTGGCGCGATGCGGCGAACCCGCGCGGCCTGTGGCGGCGCACCTCGCTGGACGAGTACCGCAAGGCGGATCCAGCCTGGGAGACTGTGCTGGACCTCGACGCGCTGGCCAAGTCCGAGGACAAGAACTGGGTGTTTTCGGGCGCCGAGTGCCTGGAGCCCGAGTACCGCCGTTGCCTGATGTCGCTGTCGATCGGCGGTGCCGACGCCACCGTCGTGCGCGAGTTCGACACGGTCAGCAAGTCCTTCGTCGAGGGCGGCTTCCAGTTGGAGGAAGCCAAGAGCGGCATCTCCTGGATCGACCAGGACACCGTCTTCGTCGGCACCGATTTCGGTCCGGGCTCGATGACCACATCGGGCTACGCGCGCATCGCCAAGCGCTGGAAGCGCGGCACGCCGCTGGCCGCCGCCGAGACCGTGTTCGAGGGCAAGCCGGAAGACGTCTGGGCCTATGCCTTTGCCGACACCACGCCGGGTTTCCAGCGTCAGGGGGTCTATCGCGGCATCACCTTCTATACCAACGAGGCCTTCCTGCTGCAGGACGGCAAGCTGGTGAAGATCGACAAGCAGGACAGCGCGAATGCCAACCTGCACCGCGAGTGGCTGCTGATCGAACTGCGCGAGGACTGGACGGTCGGCGGCAAGACCTGGCCGGCCGGCGCGCTGCTGGCGACCAAGCTCGACGAGTACATGGCCGGCAAGCGCGACTTCGCCGCGCTGTTCAGCCCCACCGAGCGCTCCTCGCTGGCCGGCTACACCCCGACGCGCAACCACATCATCGTCAACGAACTCGACAACGTGAAGAACCGGCTTTACGTGCTCACGCCGGGTGCCGACGGCTGGAAGCGCGAGCCATTGCCGGGCCTGCCGGAGTTCGGCACGATCAGTGCCGGTGCGGTCGACGCGACCGAGTCCGACGCCTACTTCGTCACCGTCACCGATTTCCTGACCCCGACCAGCCTGATGTACGGCGAAGTGGGCAAGGGCGCGCCCCAGACGCTGAAGTCGATGCCCGCCTTCTTCGATGCCAGTGCCCTGGCCGTCAGCCAGCACCAGGCAACCAGCGCCGACGGTACCCGCGTGCCCTACTTCCAGGTGGCGAAGAAGGACCTCAAGCTGGACGGCAGCAACCCGACAGTGCTCTACGGCTACGGCGGCTTCGAGGTGTCGATGACGCCGAGTTACAGCGCGAGCATCGGCGATTCCTGGCTCAACAAGGGCGGCGTCTATGTGGTCGCGAACATCCGCGGCGGCGGCGAGTTCGGGCCGAAGTGGCACCAGGCCGCGCTCAAGGCCAACCGACACAAGGCCTACGAGGACTTCATCGCGGTGGCCGAGGACCTGATCGCGCGCAAGGTCACCTCCACGCCACACCTCGGCACGCTGGGTGGCTCCAACGGCGGCCTGCTGATGGGCAACATGCTCACCCTGCGCCCGGACCTCTGGGGCGCGATCGTCTGCCAGGTGCCGCTGCTCGACATGCAGCGCTACCACACGCTGCTGGCCGGTGCCTCGTGGATGGGCGAATACGGCAATCCGGACGACCCGAAGGAATGGGAGTTCATCCAAACCTTCTCGCCATACCACAACGTCGAGGCCGACGTGAAATACCCGCGCACGCTGTTCACCACCTCCACCCGCGACGACCGCGTGCACCCCGGCCACGCGCGCAAGATGGTGGCGAAGATGAAGCAACAGGGACACGACGTTCTCTACTACGAGAACATCGAGGGCGGCCACGGCGGCGCCGCGAACAATGCCCAGCGCGCCTTCATGACCGCGCTCGCCTGGACCTTCTTCGCGCGCGAGTTGCGTTGACCTGCCGGCGGCGTGCGATGCTCGCGCATTGCGCGCCGCCCGGCTGACGAATGCCTGAGCCCACCCGCCGAGATCGCCTGATCTACCTCGCTCTGGCGCCGCTGGTGCTGGCGTGGACCTGCTTCCACCTCGGCTGGCTGCTGCTGCACGGGACGCTCTGGGTGCACGACCACGGCAGCCTCGTCGAGGTGAGCGGCGGGTTCCGTTTCTGGGTGACCCTCTGGCTGCACCTGCTGCTCCTGTCCGCGGCCATCGTGGTGCTTGCGCTGGCGTTTCGCCGCTGGCGCGGGCGCGGCTGACGCCAGCCTTCCGAGGAAAGCACCGATGCGACTGCCGCTGATTGCCACGCTGCTGCTGGCGCTGCCCGCCAACCCGCTGCCAGCGTCCGAGTTCGACAACGAGGCCGGCGAATACACCCTCACGGCGCTGCCCGACCCGCTGCGCGAAGCGCGGCGCATGGATCGCATGCAGCTCAGCGACCAGCAACCTGCCGGCCGCCATGTGCGCAAGGGCGAGACCATTTCCATCGTCGTCAATGGCTTGCAGTCCGGCGCGAAACTGGCGGCCACGGTTGGTTTCCGGCCGATGTGGAATGTCGCGCAGACGGAGCAATCCCAGCCCCTCGTCGAGGGCGTGAACCGACTGCGGGCGAACCAATCCGGGCCGCTGTTCTTCCGCTTCAACACGCCGCGCGGGCAGGATTCCGCGATGCCCGAGGTGCTGGTCCAGGTCGAGGGCGGCGCCTCGCTGCCGTTGTATGTCGACGGCAGCATGGACGCGCAGGACTGGGAGCAGGAACTCGCCGCGCACGGCGAAGCGCCCTTCGTTCAGTTGCTCGGCGAGCGCGCGATCATCACCTTGCCGGCAGAGGTCCACGCGCGCGAACCGGTCGTCGATCCGGCTGAGACCTTCGCGGTGCTCGACCAGATGATCCAGTGGCAGGATGAGCTGGCCGGCTTCGACGGGCGCACCGCGCGCGACCGGCCCACCCGGCTGCGCCTGCATTACCTGGTCGACTTCCGCGTCTCCGCGCAGGACCGCGAGAACTTCTACATGTACGCCACCGACCAGTTCATCGGCATGCTGGACAACAATACCGCGGACCTCACCGATCCCGCGCGCCTCAGCACCCAATGGGGCATCTGGCACGAAACCGGCCACACCCAGCAGCAGAATTCCTGGACCTTCGATGCCTTGGGCGAGGTCAACGTCAACCTGTTCTCGCTGTATGTGCAGGAGCGTTTCGGCCAGGCCAGCACCCTCGCGACTGCGGATGAAGGCGATCCGACGCTGCTCGAACAGGCCCGCGTCTACCTCGAACAGGGCGCGCCGGACTACACCGCCGAACCCGATGAGGATGGCGAGGGCTTCTTCATCAAGCTGGTGATGTTCCACCAGCTGAAGGAGGCCTATGGCTGGGAACTGTTCCAGGACCTGCACAAGCACTTCCGGGCGCATCCCCTGCCGGAAGATGCGTCGGACGAGGAGCGCGTCGATGCCTTCGTCCTCGCGCTGTGCGACCTGACCGGGCACGATCTGCGCGAGTTCTTCGAGCGCTGGGGCCTGCGCGCCTCGGTCGACGCAGACGCGCGCCTGGACGCCGCCGAGTACGCCACTCCGGACGAAGACCTGTCCGCGATTTTCGAGTGATGCCGGTGATGGCGGCTGCGCTACAATCGCAGCCCTGAAGCGGGGGTGCCGGGCGAGACGCCAGGCTGAGACAGTCCCTTCGAACCTGATCCGGCTAGTACCGGTGTAGGGAGCTTCGGGTGCGCAGCCGCGCATCCGCCGCCACCGCTTCGTCCATCAACCGATTCCGGGGAGCGACGATGAACGCGGTGATTGCCGATCTGAAGACCCAGGCCGACGAGCTTTCGGCTGACCTCACCCGCCCGATCCCTGGCTCGCGCAAGATCTACGCGCATGGCAGCCGCGACGACCTCCGCGTGCCGATGCGCGAGATCGCGCAGGCGCGCACGCCGAAGTCCTTCGGCGCCGAGATCAACCCCAGCCTCGCGGTCTACGACACCAGCGGCCCGTACACCGATCCCTCGGTGAAAATCGATTTGCGCCAGGGCCTGTTCCCGATGCGCCAGCGCTGGATCGAGGAGCGCGGCGACACGGTCCAGCTCAGCGGCCCGACCAGCCGCTTCGGCCAGGCTCGCCACGCCGACGCCGCGACCGCGCACCTGCGCTTCGACCACATCCGTCCGCCGCGGGTCGCGCGTGCCGGCGCCAACGTCAGCCAGATGCACTACGCACGGCGCGGCATCATCACGCCGGAGATGGAGTACATCGCGATCCGCGAGAACCAGCTGATCGACCAGCTGCGCGATCAGAACCTGCTGCGCCACCACGCCGGCGAGAGCTTCGGTGCCGCGCTGCCGAAGTACGTCACGCCCGAATTCGTCCGCGATGAAGTGGCCCGCGGCCGCGCGATCATCCCGTGCAACATCAACCACCCGGAACTCGAGCCGATGATCATCGGCCGCAACTTCCTGGTGAAGATCAACGCCAACATCGGCAACTCCGCGGTCACCAGTTCCATCGCCGAGGAAGTCGAGAAGATGGTGTGGTCGATCCGCTGGGGCGCGGACACGGTGATGGACCTGTCCACCGGCAAGCACATCCACGAAACCCGCGAGTGGATCATCCGCAACTCGCCGGTGCCGATCGGCACCGTGCCGATCTACCAGGCGCTGGAAAAGGTCGACGGCAAGGCCGAGGAACTGACCTGGGAGATCTTCCGCGACACCCTGATCGAGCAGGCCGAGCAGGGCGTCAGCTACTTCACGATCCACGCCGGCGTGCGCCTGAAGTACATCCCGCTGACCGCCAAGCGCGTCACCGGCATCGTCAGCCGCGGCGGCTCGATCATGGCCAAGTGGTGCCTGGCGCACCACAAGGAGAGCTTCCTGTACGAGCGCTTCGAGGAGATCTGCGAAATCATGAAGGCCTACGACGTGGCCTTCTCGCTCGGCGACGGCCTGCGCCCGGGTTCGATCGCCGACGCCAACGACGCCGCCCAGTTCGGTGAACTGGAGACGCTCGGCGAGCTGACCCAGATCGCGTGGAAGCACGATGTGCAGACCATGATCGAGGGCCCCGGCCACGTGCCGATGCACCTGATCAAGGAAAACATGGACAAGCAGCTGCGCGAGTGCGGCGAGGCGCCGTTCTACACGCTCGGGCCGCTGACCACCGACATCGCGCCGGGCTACGACCACATCACGTCCGCGATCGGCGCGGCGATGATCGGCTGGTACGGCACCGCGATGCTCTGCTACGTGACGCCCAAGGAGCACCTCGGCCTGCCGAACAAGCACGATGTGCGCGACGGCATCGTCACCTACAAGATCGCCGCGCACGCCGCGGACCTGGCCAAGGGACATCCGGCCGCGCAGGTGCGCGATAACGCGCTTTCCAAGGCGCGCTTCGAGTTCCGCTGGGAAGACCAGTTCAACCTCGGCCTGGATCCGGAGAAGGCCAAGGAATTCCACGACGAAACCCTACCGAAGGAAGCGCACAAGCTCGCGCACTTCTGCTCGATGTGCGGCCCGCACTTCTGCTCGATGAAGATCACCCAGGACGTGCGCGATTACGCCGCCGAGAAGGGCGTGGCCGACGAAGCCGCGGCGCTGGAGCAGGGCATGGCCGAGAAGGCCGCGCAGTTCCGCGAGCAGGGGGCGGAGATCTATCGGCCGGAGTAGCGTTTCACGGGACACGGGACACGGGACACTGGCACGAGAATCGGGACAAGGAGATTCGATGTTGCTCTACGCCGCCAAAGGTTGTGGCTCCGCGCTGGTCGAGATTGCACTCGATTGGGCCGGGGTGCGCTACGAGACCGAGTGGATGACCTTCGAGCAGGTCGGCGCGCGCTCGCACGAGGGGCTGCTGGCGGCGAACCCGCTGCACCAGGTGCCGACGCTGCTACTGGACGATGGCACGGTGCTGACCGAGAGCGCAGCCATCGTGCTGTGGCTGGACGAGCAGTACCCGCAGGCCGGCCTGCTGCCGGCGCGTGGCAGCGTCGAACGGGTGCATGCCCTGCGTTGGATGCTGTACCTCAACACCACGCTGTATCCGACCTTCAGCTACGGCGATTTCCCGCAGCGCTACCTCGCTGACGAGTCTGCGCAGCGCGCGCTGGTGTCCGCCACCAAATCGCGGCGGCGCGAATACTGGCGGCAACTGGACGAGGCTGCGCTCGCGCCATGGTTTTGCGGGCCACGCCCTACGATGGTCGATGCCTACATCGCGGTGATGAGCACCTGGGACCCCAAGCGCCCATGGTTCACCCAGAATGCGCCGCGCCTGTACGCCATCGCACAACGGGCCGATGAGTTGCCGCAGATTGCGCCGGCGATGGCGCGCAACCAGGACTGATCAAACGCCGCCCGGCGTCAGCGGCATGCCCTGCTGGGCCCAGGCGATGACCCCGCCGGCGAGGTTGTGCGCGCGCTCGCCGAGGGCGTCGCGCAGGACTCCGCAGGCCACCCCGCTTCGATTGCCGCTGCGGCAGATCAGCACCAGATGGGTGGCGTCGACATCGATGCCGGCGTTGCGCAGCGCCGCGATGCCCTGCATCTGCACTGCGCCGAGCGGCACGTTGATCGATCCCTGGATCGCGCCGGCGGCGAATTCCGCCGGTTCGCGCACGTCGACCGCCGGCGCACCGGCGGCGATCAGTTCCTGGGCCGCAACCGGGCCGATGTCGCGGTGTGCGGGTTGAGACTTGAACAGGCCGAACATGCATTTCCCCCGATCGGTTGCCAGGACTGTGCGGGATGGCCGCCGGCCACCCAGCCGTTGAAGCCACCCGCGAGCGAGCGAGCGTCGGCGAAACCCAGGCGCTTGAGCGCTTCGGCAGCCAGCGCGCTGCGTCCGCCGGTGCGGCAGTAGAGCACGATCGCGCGCTCGCGGTGGGACAAGGCAGGATCCGTTGTGCAATTGACCGCCGGGTGCCCGTCCACCTCGAACTCCAGCACGCCACGCGGAATGTTGACCGCCCCGCAGATGTGGCCGGCCGCATACTCGGCAGGTTCGCGCACATCCACGATCGGCGTTCCCGCGGCCTGCAGCCCCAGCAATTCCACCGGACCGATCTCCTGGATAACCGCGCGGGCGGCGGCGACCAGGTCCTGCGCCGTGTAACTCATGCGTCCACCTCATTGTGCGCGATCACATGAGCGTGATCTAATTAAGTTGATGCTACTGTAAGCGCAGAGACGGGGCAACTGGCGTGGACGGAGTGGTCTGTATGGACGTTGCGGCTGCCCTGGATGGGAGGGCACGAGGGCACGAGGGCACGAGGGCACGTGAGGGCGGGTCCGGAGCAGGCCTTCGCTCTTTCGTGCCTTCGTGCCCTCGTGCCCTCGTGCCCTCCATTGCCGCCGAAAAGGCGCGCGCCATGGAACCGCCCCCATGTACCTCGCCCTGATCGGCGCACTGGCGATCGGCCTGTCGCTGGGCCTGCTCGGCTCCGGCGGTTCGATCCTGACCGTGCCGGTGCTGGTGTTCCTGCTCGACCAGCCGGAGAAGCTGGCGATCGCCGGCTCGCTGCTGATCGTCGGCACGGTGGCCTTCGTCGGCGCGATCCCGTGGGCGCTGCGGGGTCAGGTCGATGGCCGCGCGGTGCTGCTGTTCGGGCTGCCCGGCATGCTCGGCACGGTGCTCGGCGCGAGTGTGTCCACCTTCCTGTCCGGTGCGCTGCAACTGACGATCTTCGCGGTGGTCATGCTGCTCGCTGCCTCGCGCATGCTGCGCCCGGCGCCGGCGGTGGCGCCCGCACCCGCGCGCAAGCGGCGGCTGGCGGCGCAGGGTTTTGGGGTGGGCATCCTGACCGGCATCGTCGGGGTGGGCGGTGGCTTCCTGATCCTGCCCGCACTGGTGCTGCTCGGCGGCCTCGCGATGCACCGCGCCATCGGTACCAGCCTGTCGATCATCAGCCTGAATGCCTGGAGCGGCTTCGTGCGGCATTACCTCGCGCTCGCCGCCACCGGCGCGGTGCTCGACTGGCGTTTGCTCGGGATCCTCACGGCGGTGGGGGCGGGCGGCAGCCTGGTCGGGCAGCAGGTCGCCAGCCGCTTGCCGCAGCAGCAGTTGCGCCGGGCCTTCGGTGCAATGCTGATCCTGATGAGTGCCTACATGCTGTGGCGCAGCCTGCCTGCGCTGCTGCCCGGATGAACCTGGAGTTGCCATGAATCCCGTCGTTTCCCCCTTCTTCCACGCGCAGAGCAACACCTGGACCTACCTGGTGCGCGATCCCGCATCGCAGGCCGCCGCGATCATCGACCCCTGCCTCGATTTCGAGGCCAAGGCCGGGCGCACCGGCACCGCATCGGCGCAAGCCGTGCTGGATGCGATCGACCAGCAGGGACTCGACCTTCTGTGGATCCTGGAGACCCATGCGCATGCCGATCATCTCTCGGCAGGGCGCTGGCTGAAGTCGCAGCGGCCGTCGGCGCGGCTGGCGATCGGGCAGGGCATCACCCAGGTCCAGCGCACCTTCAAGCCGGTGTTCAACCTGGGCGAGGACTTTGCCACCGACGGGCGCCAGTTCGATCATCTGTTCGCCGATGGCGAGAGCTTCATGCTCGGCGCCGTGACGGTGCGCGTGATCGCCACGCCGGGCCACACCAATGACAGCGTCAGCTACCTGATCGGCAACGCGCTGTTCGTCGGCGACACCCTGTTCATGCCCGACGGCGGCAGTGCGCGCTGCGATTTCCCGGGCGGCAGCGCCGCGCGCCTGTACCAGTCGATCCAGCGCCTGTACGCCCTGCCCGACACCACCCGTGTCTACGTCTGCCACGACTACGGTCCGGGCGGGCGCGAGTTCCGCTGCCAGACCAGTATTGCCGACCAGAAAGCCGGCAATATCCATTTGCGCACGGAAATTCCCGAGGCCGAGTTCGTGCGCATCCGCGAGGCGCGCGACGCCACCCTGGACATGCCCGCGCTGATCCTGCCGTCAATCCAGATCAACATCCGCGCCGGCGAGTTGCCCGAACCCGAGGCCAATGGCGTGCGCTACCTGAAGTTGCCGCTGGACCAGTTCTGAGTGGCGGCCCTGGCCGGTATGTCGGCCGCGACTATGCACATGAGAAAGGATCCGTTGTAGGGCGCCGCGGCGCATTCCTATAAGGTTGCCAGGCAGCCCGTGCCCGCTCCTTCGCGCGCGGCAGGGAGCCCCCGCTTCCCGACCGGACGCCGCCTTGAGGCCAATCGCTGCTCTGCTTGTTGCCATGGTCATGCTCGCATCCTGCGGCGGCGGGGCGAACGAGCGCGCGCTGTTGAACGTCTCCTTCGATCCGACACGCGAGTTCTATCGCGAGTTCGACGCGGCCTTTGCGGCGCACTGGCGTGACACCACCGGCCAGGCGCTGGTGACCCGGACTTCCCACGGCGGATCCGCCAAACAGGCGCGTTCGGTGATCGACGGGCTGCGCGCCGATGTCGTCACCCTGGCGCTGGGCGCCGACATCGATGCGATTGCCGAGCGCGGCCACTTGATCGCGCCCGACTGGCAGACACGCCTGCCGCACAACAGCTCGCCCTACAACTCGACCATCGTGTTCCTGGTGCGCAAGGGCAATCCCAAGCAGATCCGCGACTGGGGCGACTTGGCGCGGCCGGGCATCGGCGTGGTCACGCCGAACCCGAAGACCTCCGGCGGCGCGCGCTGGAACTACCTGGCGGCCTGGGCCTGGGCCGAACGCGCCTTCGCGGGCGACCGGGCTCAGATCGTCGACTACATCGGAAAGCTCTACCGCAACGCCCCGATCCTCGATACCGGCGCGCGCGGATCGACCACCACCTTCGCGCAGCGCCGCATCGGCGACGTGCTGGTCGCCTGGGAGAACGAGGCCTTCCTGGTGCTCGGCAACCCGGGCGGCGACCAGTTCGAGATCGTCACCCCGTCGCTCAGCGTGCTCGCCGAGCCGCCGGTGGCGCTGGTCGATCGCAATGTCGATGCCAAGGGGACACGCGCCGTGGCGCAGGCCTACCTGGAGTTCCTGTACAGCGAAACCGGCCAGCGGCTGGCGGCGAAGCACCACTACCGTCCTTCGAAGCCGGAACGGGTCGAAGCCGCTGACCTGAAACAGTTCCAGACGCTGGAGCTGGTCGACATCCAGCATTTCGGTGGCTGGCCGAAAGCCCAGGCCGAGCATTTCGCCGACGGCGGCGTGTTCGACCAGATCTTCCAGCCGGCGCCGTGACATGACCACCCAGGCGATGACCCTGCCCAAGCCCGAGGCCGCCACGCCGGCGCGCCGCTGGCGTGATCCGCTGCCGGGGTTCGGGTTGACCCTGGGCTGGAGCCTCGTCTGGCTGGGGTTGATCGTGCTGCTGCCGCTGGCCGCGCTGGTGATCCGCGCCAGCGACCTCGGCTGGCAGGGCTGGATCGAGCTGATCGGCAACACCCGGGTGCAGCGCGCGCTGTGGCTCAGCTTCGGCAGCGCGCTGCTCGCGGCCACCGTGGCGACGGTGCTCGGCGCGCTGATCGCCTGGGTGCTGGTGCGCTACCGTTTTCCCGGCCGGCGACTGCTCGACGCGATGGTCGACCTGCCGTTCGCGCTGCCCACCGCCGTCGCCGGCATCGCGCTGACCGCGCTCTACTCCGGTCACGGCTGGCTCGGGAGGCATCTGGAAGCTGCCGGTATCCAGGTCGCGCAGACGCCGATCGGCATCGTCATCGCGCTGATCTTCATCGGCCTGCCGTTCGCCGTGCGCACGGTGCAGCCGCTGCTGGAAACCGCCACCCGCGAGCTGGAGGAAGCCGCCGCCACCCTGGGCGCCTCGCGCGCGACCATCCTGCGCCGGGTGGTGCTGCCGCCGCTGCTGCCGGCGCTGCTCACCGGCTTCAGCCTGGCCTTTGCGCGCGGCGTGGGCGAGTACGGCTCGGTGATCTTCATCGCCGGCAATATCCCCTTCGTCTCCGAGATCGCGCCGCTGCTCATCGTCATCAAGCTGGAGGAGTTCGACTACGCCGGGGCGACCGGCATCGCGGTGCTGATGCTGGCGATCAGCTTCGTGATGTTGTTGTTGATCAGTGGGGTGCAGAGGTGGGTGGGGCGTGGGCACTGACGCGCGAATCTGTGGGGCTGCGCCGGCGTCTGGTCGCGTTCGCGATGTTGCACGCGCAACCGTGGGAGCGGGCTTTGCCCGCGATTTCGCGGTTGCCACCGCGCCCTTTGTGGGAGCGGGCTCTGCCCGCGATCTTTGTTTGTCGCTTGTTGCTAGTCGCTTGTCGCTCGGTGCTTCAAGAGCAAGAGCGTTTCGGCCTGACGGCCGAGTAACTTCTTTCTGCTTGTCCAGAAAGAAGTCACCAAGAAAGAGGACACCCCGCGTCCGCGCCGGCCGCGCGTCGTGCGCGTCCGGTTCCCTGCGGTGCTCACGAAGCGCAGGCCGCTGCGCAACTCGCACATCCCTGTGCTCGGACATGCTCGCTTTCCCCTGCGCTTCGCTCCGCTCCTCGGCGCTCCCGAGGGGCCCCGGGTTCCTTCGACCCGGCTTCCTGCCTGGATTTCGAGGGGAAGTGTGTCTGCCGGCTTGCGGATCTGTTCCCGAAGCGAAGCCAGAGTTTGAAAGCAAAGCCACAGCCAGAAGCGAAGCCACAGCCAGAAGCGAAGCCACAGCCAGAAGCGCTCGCTTTGCTGCTAACGCTTCGCTCTCGATCCTGGCCGACTACCACGAACTGAAGGCTGGCCTCGAAGACCAGGCAGGAAGCCGGGTCGAAGGAAAATGGGGTCCCCTGTGGAGCGCCGAGGAGCGGAGCGACTTGCAGGGGAAAGCGAGCATGTTCGAGCACAGGGATGTGCGAGTTGCGCAGCGGCCTGCAAGGCGCGAGCACCGCAGGGAACCCCGGGTGCACGATGCACACGGGGCGCGGAAGTGGGGTGGCCTTTCTTTTGGTGACTTTTCTTTGGCCAAACAAAGAAAAGACACTCGGCCGACAGGCCGAAACGCTTTGGCTCTTGCTCTTGATGCGACAAGCAAGAAGCGACAAGCACAGATCGCGGGCAGAGCCCGCTCCCACAGGTTGCCTGGCGCAGCCCAACCCCACACCCTTGTGGGCAGCCACGCCCAGCGCGCCTGCAACCAGAGGCCACGACCCCTTGACTGACCACCCGACCGACCCCTCCCTGAGCGAACCCGCCTGGCTGCGCCGTCTGCTGATCGCATTCGTCATTGCCGTGATGCTGGCGCTGATCGCGCTGCCGCTCGCGGTGGTGATCGTCGAGGCGCTGGCGCAGGGCTGGGAGGCCTACCTTCAAGCGATCACGGACCCGGATACGCAAGCAGCGATCCGCCTGACGCTGGTCGTGGCAGCGATCATTGTGCCGCTGAACGCGGTGTTCGGCATCGCCGCGGCGTGGGCGGTGACCAAGTACGAGTTTGCCGGCAAGCGACTCCTTCTGGCGCTGATCGACCTGCCGTTCGCGATTTCGCCGGTGGTTGCGGGCCTCGTGTTCGTGCTGCTGTTCGGGGCGCAGGGCTGGTTCGGGCCATGGCTGGCGGAGCGCGATATCCAGGTGATCTTCGCCACGCCGGGCATCGTGCTGGCGACGGTGTTCATCAGCTTCCCCTTCGTCGCGCGCGAGCTGATTCCGCTGATGCAGTCGCAGGGGCGCGATGAGGAAGAGGCGGCGGCCTCGCTCGGTGCCAGCGGCTGGACGATGTTCTGGCGGGTGACGCTGCCCAACATCAAGTGGGCGCTGCTGTACGGGGTGCTGCTGTGCAATGCCCGCGCGATGGGCGAGTTCGGCGCAGTGTCGGTGGTGTCCGGGCACATCCGCGGCATGACCAACACGCTGCCGCTGCATGTCGAGATCCTGCACAACGAATTCAGCTTCGCCGCCGCCTTCGCGGTGGCCTCGCTGCTGACCCTGCTGGCGCTGCTGACGCTGGTGCTGAAGCTCTGGCTGGAATCCCGTCACGGCGACGCGCTCGCCGCGCGCGGCGGACGTCACTGAGGACATTGCGATGGAACTACGCCTGCAATCCCTGCACAAGCAGTTCGCCGGCTTCCCGGCGCTGCATGGCATCGACCTCACCGTCCGCAGCGGCGAGCTGATCGCGTTGCTGGGGCCGTCCGGCTCGGGCAAGACCACCTTGTTGCGTGCCATCGCGGGCCTGCTGCCGGTGGACTCGGGCAGCATCCATTTCGGCGCGCGCGATGCCACCGCGCTGTCGCTGCGCGAGCGCCAGGTGGGCTTCGTGTTCCAGCACTATGCGCTGTTCAAGCACCTCGACGTGTTCGAGAACATCGCCTTCGGCCTGCGCTCGCGGCCGCGGCGCGAACGGCCGGTCGAGGCGGAGATCGTGCGCCGGGTGCAGGGCCTGCTGGCGAAGGTGCAGCTGTCGGGACTGGAAAAGCGCCTGCCCGACCAGCTGTCGGGCGGCCAGCGCCAGCGCGTCGCGCTCGCCCGCGCCATGGCCATCGATCCCACCGTGCTGCTGCTCGACGAGCCCTTCGGCGCCCTGGACGCCAAGGTGCGAGTGGAACTGCGCCGCTGGCTGCGCCAGATCCACGACGACACCGGTTACACCACCGTGTTCGTCACCCACGACCAGGAGGAGGCGATGGAGCTGGCCGACCGCGTGGTGGTGCTGAACCGCGGACGCATCGAGCAGGTCGGCACGCCGGACGAGGTTTATCGCCAGCCGGCATCGCCCTTCGTATTCGACTTCATCGGCCGCGGCGCGCAGATCGCCGGGCAGGTGCACGCCGGCGCTTTCCGCGCCGAGGGCAGCGACCGCTGGCTGCCGCTCCCCGGCGACACCCCGGTCCAGGGGCGCGGCGTGCTCTCGGTGCGCCCGCACGAGCTGCGCCTGGTCCCGCCAGGGCAGGGCTTGCCCGGCCAAGTGCGGCAGATGCGCACGCTGGCGGGCCGCACCACGCTGGACGTGGAGCTCAGCCACGCGCCATTGGTAGTCGAAGTCGATATCGACAACGGTGAGCCCTCGTCGCTGCCGCTGCGCGGCGCGCCGGTGGAGATCGCCCCGCAGCGCGCGCTCTGCTATCCGGCCTGATCCGCGGCGCTCAGAGCTCGAGTTCGCGCAGCATCGCCGCCAGGCTGGCGCGCGAGACTTCGCCGACGTGGCGGCGCACCACGCGCCCGTTGGCATCGATCAGCAGGGTCGCCGGGTAGCCGCGCACGTCGAGGATCGTCGCTGCCTGCGCGTCCGGATCCAGAGCCGCGAGCTCCGGCGGAATCCCCAGTTCGCGCAGCGCGGCGGTGGCCGTGGCCGCGTCTTCACCCTGGTTGAGCAACACGAAGCGAATCTGCGGGTAACGCCCCGCGGCCTCGACCAGCACCGGCATCTCGCGGCGGCAGGGTGGGCACCAGCTGGCCCACAGGTTGAGCAGGGTGGCCTGACCGTCGGGCAGCGACAGCGAGCTGCCGTCGACGCGCAGCGCGGTCAGTGGCGGCAAACGTTCGGCGGGACGCGGCGCTGCCGCCAGCGCCAGCATCAGGGCCACGCCGCAGGCGGTGGTCGCCGCGCCGGTCGCGGCGGCGAGCGCCCGGCGCTGCGCCGGGCGCCGCCAGGCGTGGATCGCCAGCCCCAGCAGCAGCGCGGCGATTCCGCCACCCGCATGCCAGCCGCCGTCGCGCAGGTTCAGGATGCTCCACGGCGCCGCGAGGTAGTCGTTCCAGTAGCTGGCGACGAACGCCGCGCGCGCTCCAAGTGCGGCCACACCGGCGAGCGGCAGCCAGGGATCGCGCTCACCCGTGGCACCGTCACTGCGGCGGACGAGTGCGTGCACCGCAGTCGCGACGCCCAGCGCCAACAGGCACAGCCACAGCATGCCGGGCAGCAGCAGGGGTCCGAGGGTCAGCGGTGGCAGGTGCATGGGCGGCTTGGCGGCAGGGTTGCGTATGGCGAGATGCTAATTGAGATGTAACTAATCCAGCTTGATTGGCATGCGGTTTTGCCAAATTACCGGTCGCGTAACCGCAAGTCGTTGAATCCACGGCGATAGCGTCGGCCGACGCGGGGAAGTCGCGCCGAGGCCATGTTGCACCGCAGGATTGACACACGGGTCTTGCTTGGCAACACTCCCGGCGCATACAGGGGGTGGTATATCCACCGCCGACATCGGCCGCAAGGCCAGCGCTACGGGAGGGTGGCACTGATGGATGACGCGAAGCCCTTGTGGCGGCCGCATGCTGCGGGCGTGCTGCTGGGCCTGGGCCTGCTGATGACCTTCATCCTGACCGGGCATGGCCTGGGCGGCAGCGGCTTCACCACTGCCTTGTCGGCAGTCGGCGCGAATGCTGTCGCGCCTGCGGCAACGGCGGCGAACAGCTACCTCGGCCCGATGGTCGACGACAACAACCCGCTCGATGCCTGGATCACCTGGCAGGTGCTCGGCGTGGCGATCGGCGCCCTGATCGGTGCGGTTTCCGCGCGCCGCTTCCGCTGGAGCGTGGACGGGCCGACGCGGCTGAAGAAGGCCGGGCGCCTGGGCATGGCACTCGCCGGCGGGATCATCGCGGGCTTCGGCGCGCGGGTTTCGCTCGGCTGCACCAGTGGTCTCGGGCTCTCCGGGGCCGCCACGCTGGCGACCGCCGGCTTCGTATTCCTCGGCGGTTTCTTCATTTCCGGCGCGATCTTGGGGTTGCTTACGCGGAGGCTGTGGTCATGAGTTTCCCGCTTGGCTACGACGGCATCCTGTCCGGCCTGCTGTGCGGGCTGGTCTTCGGCTTCGCGCTCGAGCGCGCGGGCTTCGCCAGCGCCTGCAAGCTGACCGCACAGCTGCGCTTCCGCGACTGGGCCGTGTTCAACGTGATGTTCACCGCGATCCTGGTCGCCGCCTTCGGCATGTACTTCCTGCAATTGGCCGGTCTGCTGTCGATGGACGAGGTCTATGTGCCGACCACTTATCTGTGGGCCACCGCGCTCGGCGGCGTCGGCGTCGGCGCCGGCATGGCGATCGGCGGCTACTGCCCCGGCACCTCGGTGGTCGGCTTCATGTCCGGCAAGATCGATGGTCTGGTGTTCTTCGCCGGCATCATCATCGGTACCTGGGTGTTTGCCGGTGCCTATGACTGGATCGAGCCGATGCTGAGGGCCGCGCCCGGGCCGGACGCGCAGACCCTCTCGCAACTGCTGCATGTGCCGGACATCGTGGTCCTGCTCGGCCTGACCGCAGTCGCCGCCGCGGTAGGCTGGTTCACCGCCCGTCCCGCGCCCGCCCGCTGATCCTGAGGAGCCTGTCGATGAAGCCGCGTATCTCCCGCCCATCCCGCCTGAGCGAGCGCCTGTCGGCGTTGCTGGTCGCCTCCACGCTTGCGGTCGCCGCGGCTGCCTACGCGCAGACGCCGGACACCGACAAGGTCGATCCGGCGCCCGTGACCGAGGCCACCACCGCGACGCCCGCCACGCCGGCCGATCCGGCGGCAGCGCCGGCGGAAACCAAGGCTGCGCCAGCCAACCCCTGCGCGCCGAAGCCGAAGAAGAAGCCGCGTAATCCCTGCGAATGAACCCAGCACCATGTCCGCCGGCACCCGCCCCGAAATCCCAGGCCGCCGCGAGATCGGCGCGCTGCGGCGTGCCGGCGCGGAACTGCTGGACGTGATCGAGGCGCTGCAGCGCAAGGGCCGCAATGTGGTGACCGAGATGCTGCCGTCCGCTGGGCGCATGCAGCAGTGGGACCACCACCCTGAAGATGATGCCTTCGACCTGGTCAGCGGCTACCGCTGGTACTACCACGCGCATCCGCTGCCCGGCGGTGCCGGCGAACACGGCCACTTCCATGTCTTCGACGCCGTGCGTGGCGGTTACTGTCACCTGGTGGCACTGTCCGTCGCGCCCGACGGCCTGCCGCGGCGCGCCTTCACCACCAACCGCTGGGTCACCAACGAAGTGTGGTCGCCGGCGACGCGCGTACTGCGCAAGCTGCGCGGTTTCCGCATGCAGCAGCCGGCGGGACTGGCGCTGGTGCACCGCTGGCTGGCTGCAGCATTGGCGCTGTTCCGGCCGCAGCTCGAGCGCCTGCTCGGGGAGCGCGATCGTCGCGTGGCGCAGGCCCTGGTCGCACGCCCGAATCTGTTCGAAGACCGTCGCACCCAGTTGCTGTCCGAGTGCCGCATCGACCTTGCCCGCCAGCTCGCCTGGCTCGATTCGCCTGCCTCCGGAGTTGCCCGATGAGCGCCTTGCGTGTTTCCGTTCTTGTCCTGTGCGTCAGTGCCAGCGGTGCCGCCGGGGCAGTCGATCTTCCCGGTCCGGTGGTCTCCCCGGCGTGGCTTGCCGAGCATCGCGATGCGGTCGTGGTGCTCGATGTGCGCAGCGACCTGGATGCCTTCACCGCCGCGCCCGAATACGAGACCGATGCGAAGACCGGCGCGCAGAAGCTGGTCGCAGCGGGCGGGCATATTGCCGGTGCGCGACTGATCGACTTCAACCAGACCCGCGTCGCGCGGATGGTGGGCGAAGTCAAGATCGACAAGATGCTGCCGAGCCGCGCGGAGGTCCAGGCACTGGTGCGCGCGGCCGGCGTCGGCGACGACGATGTGCTGGTGATCACCTCGGTGGGTGAGGCCAGCGACGAGGTCGACATGGCGGCGCGCCTGTACTGGACGCTGAAGAGCTACGGCGAAACCGACCTGGCGCTGCTCGATGGCGGCAACGTGGCCTGGATCGCCGCGGGTCAGCCGGTATCGACCGAGCCGATGGGCGAAGTTGCCGCTGGCGACTGGACCGCGCGCGAGCTCGACCGCCGCTGGCTGGCGGAGATCGACGACATCAAGCCCGCCGACGGCGGCGCCCCGCAACTGGTCGACGCGCGCCCGGCACCGCAGTACCACGGGATCTACTACAAGAAGCCGGCGGTCACCGCCGGTGGCCATGTCGAAGGCGCGGTGAACTTCCCGATCGATTTGCAGACGCGCCAGGTGGGCCTGGCGCAGACCTTCATGCAGGCCGAGCAGTACCGGACGCTGCTGAAGACCGTCGGCATTGAGCCGCAGCCGGGTGCGATCAGCTACTGCAACACCGGCCATATGGCGGCGGGCGCGTGGTTCGTGCTCAGCGAGATCATGGGCATCGAGGGCGTGCGCCTGTACGACGGCTCGATGCACGAATGGACCACGCTCGGCCGGCCGGTCGTCGGCGTGGGTTTCTGAGCGATGCAGCGCCGGACCGCCCGCACGGAGGATTCAGCGCTGCGGCAGTGCCGCAGCGCCGAGCATCTCTGCCTGCATTTCCAGGTAGACGCTGTAGGCGTTGCGCCGGTTGGCCACGTCGAAGGTGGGCAGGCTGGCGAACGGCGACCAGTCGGTGGCCGCGTAGGCGCTGTCGAAGTCCTGCAGGTCCTCGACGGCGCGCCCCATGGCCTCGCGCACGAACTTGAGGTATCCGGCCGTGGTGGCCAGGTCCGCCGCGGGAGCGCAGGAGGCCGCGCCGTGGCCGGGGACGATGCAGCGGGGTGCCAGCTTGCGCATCGATGCGATCGCGGCCAGCCAGTTGCGCGTGTTGCCATCGACGACGAAGGGCAGCCGGCCGTTGAAGTACAGGTCGCCGGCGAACAGCACCTGGTCGGCCTCGGCCAGCAGCATCAAATCGTCCGGCGCGTGTGCGTGTCCAGCCGAGATCAAGCGGAAGCGCTGGCCGCCGAAGCGGAAGGCCAGTTCGTCGCCCGGCGCCAGGTCCAGCCAACGGTCCGCAGCCTGCAATTCGGTGGTCTGGTCCACCCACGGCGCCAGGTTCTGGCGGCGCTCGGTGAGACGTTCGCGCGCCAGGT
This sequence comes from Rhodanobacteraceae bacterium, assembly GCA_016713135.1. Lineage (NCBI taxonomy): Bacteria > Pseudomonadati > Pseudomonadota > Gammaproteobacteria > Lysobacterales > Rhodanobacteraceae > Rhodanobacteraceae bacterium. The sequence continues at coordinate 255,368 of JADJPR010000007.1, forward strand.
CGGAAGCGAGGTAGGCCTGGCCTTCGCGCCGCGCCCAGATGGTCGCGCCGCCGGCGCGCAGCACCTGCAGGCCATAGACATGGTCCGCGTGGTAGTGGCTGACGATCACGCGGCGCACCGGCTGGTCGGTCACGCGGGCGATCGCACGCAGCATCTCGCGCGCCAGTACCGGCGTGCCGAGCGCATCGAACAGCAGCACGCCGCGTCGCGTGACCACGAAGCCGGCATTGCTGGTGTAGCCGGCGTTCTCCGCGCTCGCCTGTCCCGCGGCACCGCGGAAGTACCAGACGTCGCCGGCGACGCGTTCGGCGGTCAGGCGCGGCAAGGCGGCCGCGTTGGCGTGGCCGAACAGCAGCAGGGCAGCGAAGGCAGTCAGGAGTCGCATCGGATGGATCGAGGAATTGCCTGTCGGGGGGCGCATCGTAGCGGGGAAACGGACTCGCGCGCGGGACGCCTGATTTTTGGTCCGCAAAGGACGCAAAGGACGCAAAGAAGAGCGCGAATCACGCGGGGTTTCCGGCGGCGCTAGCAATCCATGACTGGGGTGAGGCAGGCGCTTGCGCAGGGAGAAACACGATGAGCGACGCGCGCACGCCCCCCGGCCGCCTGTTGCGGGCACCGGAGTCCTTCCTCGACAGCGCCTTCGTCAAGGAAGTGAACAAAGAGGGATTCAACGAGGAGCGCCGTGGCTGGATGCGGCGCGCGTTTGCTGCTGCTGCGGCCACAGTTGCGGGTAGCGCGCTCGCGTCGGCGCCCGAGGGCGATCCGGACATCCTGAAGCTGCCGCCGTGGTCTACCTCGCTCGGCCTGCCGGTGGCGAACAAGGGCTACGGCATGCCGTCGAAGTACGAGGCCAATTTGCAGCGCCGCGAGAGCCCTGGCCTCGCCAGCGTGCGTCAGGCCTCGGTGGCGTTCACGCCGCTGCAGGGCATGTTCGGGATCATCACGGCCTCGGGGCTGCACTTCGAGCGGCACCACTCGGGATCGGTCGACATCGACCCGGCGCGCCACCGCCTGATGCTCAACGGCCTGGTGCGCCAACCGAAGGTCTACACGATGGATGATTTGCTGCGCATGCCATCGGTCTCGCGCATCCATTTCATCGAATGTGGCGCCAACAGCGCGATGGAATGGGGCAATGTGGCGGTGCCGACGGTGCAGTACACCCACGGCATGCTGAGCGGCAACGAATACACCGGCGTGCTGCTGTCCACCTTGCTGGATGACTGCGGCATCGACCTCAAGAAGGCGAAATACATTCTCGCCGAGGGCGCCGACGGCTCGGGCATGACGCGCACCATCGACCTGGAGCGCGCGCTCGACGACGTGATGGTGGCCTACGGTTCCAACGGCGAGATGATCCGTCCGGAGAACGGCTATCCGCTGCGCCTGGTGGTGCCCGGCGTGCAGGGCGTGTCCTGGGTCAAGTGGCTGCGGCGCATCGAGGTCGGCGACCAGCGCTACGGGGCCAAGGACGAGAACTCCGGCTACTCGGACCTGATGCCTGACGGCATGCAGCGCCAGTACACCTCGATCCAGGAAGCCAAGAGCGTGATCACTTCGCCCTCGGGCGGACAGAAGCTGCTGCAGAAGGGCTACTACAACATCACCGGGCTGGCCTGGTCCGGGCGCGGACGGATCAAGCGCGTGGACGTGTCCTCCGACGGCGGGCGCAACTGGCAGACCGCGCGCCTGGAGACGCCGATCCTGCCCAAGGCGCTGACCCGCTTCAACATCGGCTGGGTGTGGGATGGCGCGCCGGCGATCCTGCAGAGCCGCTGCATCGACGAGACCGGCTTCGTGCAGCCCACCTACACCCAGCTGCGCGCGGTGCGCGGTACGCGCTCGGTGTACCACAACAACGCGATCCAGTCCTGGCAGGTGGCCGAGAGCGGCGAGGTGAGCAATGTCCAGGTGGGGTGAGGCGGCGGGTGGCCTGGTGCCACGCACGTTCCCGTTTGAGCCGGGTCGAGGGCACGAAAGCACGAGGGCACGAGGGCACGCAAGCATGCCTCGAAGCCAGCTCCTGCTTTTTCGTGCCCTCGTGCCCTCGTGCCCTCGTGCCCTCGTCAGCGCCCTGGTCTTGCTGGGGGCGTCGTTCGCAGCCAACTCGGCGCCATACGAAGGCATCGGCCGCCCCGCGACCGAAGCTGAGCTCAAGGCCTGGGACATCGATGTGCGGCCGGATTTCGCGGGATTGCCGCCGGGCTCGGGCAGCGTGGCCGACGGCGAGATGTTGTGGATCGAGAAGTGCTCGTCCTGCCACGGCGACTTCGGCGACGCGAATCATGTGTTCCCGCCGCTGATCGGCAACACCACGGTCGCGGACATCGAGACCGGGCGGGTGGCGGCGCTGAAGGATCCGGGGCGTACCCGCACCACGATCATGAAGGTTTCCACGGTCTCCACACTGTGGGATTTCATCCATCGCGCGATGCCCTGGGACAAGCCGAAGTCGCTGTCGCACGACGAGGTCTACGCGGTGCTCGCGTACCTCTTGAACCTCGCCGAGGTCGTGCCGGCGGACTATGTGCTGTCGCACGAAAACATCGCGTGGGCGCAGTCGCGCATGCCCAACCGCAACGGCATGACGCTGGACCACGGCATGTGGAAGATCGACGGCAAGCCGGACACCAAGAACAAGGCGTGCATGAAGAACTGCGCCGATACGGTCGCGGTGACGTCGTCCCTCCCCGAGCATGCGCGCGACGCGCATGGTGAACTGGAGCAGCAGAACCGCGAGTGGGGCGCGATCCGTGGCGTGCGCACCACGCCGCTGCCGCAGACCGCTGCACCGGAAGCCACCGCAGCCTCAAAGGTGCCGCACGATTTGCTCGCCAACAACGCCTGCCTCGGTTGCCACGGCATGGAGGGCAAGATCATCGGCCCCGGCTTCATCGATGTCGCCGCGAAGTACAAGGACCGCGCCGACGCGGTCGAGTACTTCAAGGGCCGCATCCGCAGCGGTGGCAGCGGCAACTGGGGCGATGTGCAGATGCCGCCGATGCCGCAGCTGTCCGAGCCCGACCTCGAAACCATCGCACGCTGGCTCGCCGACGGCGCGCCGCACTGACCCTCTCAGCCATCCCGGAGCCGAACATGAATCCGCAACGCCGTTCCTTCCTCGCCATGGGCGCATCGATGGTGGCGCTGGCCACCACCGCCGCGCTGTGGCCGCTGCGCGCCCTCGCCGAGTGGGTGCGCCCGGACAAGGCCTTCGAGGCCAAGGGGCTCGACGCCACCTTCGCCGCGCTCGGCGCCACGCCCGAGCCGAGCAGCGAGATCAACTTCATGACGCCCGAGATCGCCGAGAACGGCGCCGTGGTTCCGGTCAGCGTGACCAGCAAGATCCCGGGCACCGAGCAGATCGCGATCCTGGTCGAGATGAACCCGAATCCGCTTGCCGCCATCTTCATGATTCCCGAAGGCACCGAGCCGACCATTTCCACCCGGGTCAAGGTCGCGCAGACCTGCAAGCTGCACGCCGCGGTCTACGCCGGCGGCAAGTGGTACGGCACCGCGCGCGAGACCAAGGTCACCCTGGGCGGCTGCGGCGGCTGAGGCGGCGGAGGCGAAGAGCATTCGTCCGCAAAGGACGCGAAGGACGCAAAGGAAAGCAGGTTTGCTGCGAGCGATGATCGGCACTTGCCTTTCTTTGCGTCCTTTGCGTCCTTTGCGGACAAAAGATCATGGCACCGGACGCGCAGAACGGTCCGGTGCGTAACAGGAACAGTCAGGAGGCAAGCCATGGGCAACCCGATGCGCATCCGCGCAACCACCACCAACGGCGTCACCGAAGTGAAGGCGCTGATGTCGCACCCGATGGAAACCGGGCTGCGCAAGGACAGCGCCGGCAATCCGGTGCCGGCGCATCACATCAAGCAGGTCGTCGCCAAGCACAACGACAAGGTCGTGCTCGCGGCCGAATGGGGTGCGGCGGTGTCGCAGAATCCCTTCCTGCAGTTCCGCTTCAACGGCGGTGCGGCCGGCGACAAGCTCAGCATCCAGTGGACCGACAACACCGGCGACAGCCGCACCGATGAAGTGGTGCTGGCCTGATCCCAGGCGCCGGGTCGCAGTCGCAACGGAGGAAACCCGCGATGAACATGCTGCGAATGGGTCTGGTGGTCGCCGCCGCGATGGCCTGCGGCACGCCGGCGCTGGCGGGCGAGGAGGACATTTTCGCCGAGTACCGCGCGATGTTCGGCGACGACAATCCGGCTGAACTGGTGGAGATGCAGGGCGAGGAAGTCTGGAACGCTGTGCGCGGGCCGAAGCAGGCCTCACTGGCCGCCTGCGACCTTGGCCTCGGTCCCGGCGTCATGGCGGGCGCCTACGCGCAGTTGCCGCGCTATTTCGCCGACACCGGCAAGGTCATGGACCTGGAGACGCGGCTGCTGCATTGCATGGAGACGCTGCAGGGCATCGATACCGCCAGCGCTCCGCCAGCAGCCGTACTCCGAACAGGGCCAGCCGCAGACGGACCTGGAGAGCCTGTCGGCCTACATCGCGGCGCAGTCGCGCGGGATGCCGGTGGCGGTGCCGCAATCGCATCCACTGGAACTGCAGGCCTTCGCCGACGGCGCGAAGCTGTTCAACTTCCGCGCCGGCCCGCACGATTTCTCCTGCGCCACCTGCCACAGCCATGCCGGCAAGCGCATCCGCCTGCAGGCGCTGCCGCAGCTCAACACTGCGGAGGGCGCACGCAGCAGTTTCGGCACCTGGCCTGCCTACCGCATCTCGCAGGGAACCGTGCGCACGATCGAATGGCGCATGGCGGACTGCGCGCGCCAACAGCGTCTGCCGGGGCTGAAGCACGGCTCCAAGGCGGCCATCGACCTGATTACCTACCTCGGCGTGCTCGCGAACGGCGCCGAGATGACCGCCCCCGGGCTGAAGCGCTAGGAGCCGCCATGCGCAATTTGCGAACCCCGATGCTCATCGCGCTGGCGCTGCTCGCCGGCTGCGCTGCTACCCCCGAGCCTTCAGCCACACTGGCCGAAGTGCCGCTTGCGGACTCCTTCGAACCGCGCGGCCAGGCCGGCCTGGATCGCCTGGAGCAGAACGCGATGCAACGGATCTGCAGCGAATACGAAGGCAAGCCGGTGCCGGACGACTTCGCCGCCGAGATCATCGCGCAGGCCACCGCCGCGGTGCGCTTCCCGGCCGACGGCCAGTGGTTCGGCAACTGGAAGAACGGCGAGACCATCGCCAAGACCGGCACCGGACTGCAGAGCAGCGACGATCCCAAGCTGCCCAACGGCGGCAACTGCTACGCCTGCCACCAGATGGCCGCCGAGGAAATCGCCTACGGCACGCTGGCGCCGACGCTGGCCGAATACGGCAAGCTGCGCGGGCAGAGCGAGCCGATCCTGCGCTACACCTGGACCCGGCTGTGGAATTCGCACGCCTACAACCCGTGCTCGCACATGCCGCGCTTCGGCGAGGCCGGCATCCTTTCCGAGCAGCAGCTCAAGGACCTGATGGCCTATCTGTTCGATCCAGCCTCGCCGGTCAACCTGCCGGCGCCGGCACAGCCATGAGCCTGCACCGGCGCGAGTTCCTGCGCGTGCTGGCCGCGGCCGCAGTCGCCTCGACGCTGCCCGGCTGCGCCACCCGCCGCCCGGCCGGCGAACCCTTCGCCGGTCTGTACGACGCGCCGCCGAGCGGCAACGTGCATCTGCTGCATTTCACCGATTGCCATGCGCAGTTGCTGCCGGTGCATTTCCGCGAGCCCTCGGTGAACCTCGGCATCGGGCGTTGCGCTGAACCGCCCGCCGCACCTCGTTGGCCAGGCCTTCCAGCGGCATTACGGGTTGCAGGCGGGCAGCGCCGCGGCGCATGCCTTCACCTCGCTGGATTTCGTCGAGGCCGCGCGCCGATATGGCCGCGTCGGCGGTTTTGCCCATCTGGCAACGCTCGTGAAGCAGTTGCGCGCCGCGCGCCCTGGCGCACTGCTGCTCGACGGCGGCGATACCTGGCAGGGTTCCGCCACCGCGCTCTGGACCCGCGGCCAGGACATGGTGGATGCCTGCAAGCTGCTCGGGGTCGATGTGATGACCGGGCACTGGGAGTTCACCTACGGCGCCGAGCGCGTGCAGCAGATCGTCGCGCAGGACTTCGCCGGCAAGGTCGATTTCGTCGCCCACAATGTCGAGACGCGCGACTTCGGCGACCGCGTGTTCAAGCCCTACGCGCTGCGCGAGCAGAACGGCGTGCCGGTGGCGATCATCGGCCAGGCCTTCCCCTACACGCCGATCGCCAACCCGGCGCATTTCATCCCCGACTGGAGCTTCGGCATCCAGGAGGAACACCTGCAGTCGATGATCGACCAGGCGCGCAGCGAGGGCGCCCAGGTGGTGGTGCTGCTGTCGCACAACGGCATGGACGTGGACCTCAAGCTCGCCTCGCGCGTGCGCGGGCTCGACGCGATCCTCGGCGGCCACACCCACGACGGCGTGCCGACGCCGGTCACCGTGGCGAACGCCGGCGGCAGCACGCTGGTCACCAACGCCGGCAGCAATGGGAAATTCCTCGGCGTGCTGGATTTCGACGTGCGCGGTGGCAAGGTGGTCGGCCACCAGTATCGTTTGCTGCCGGTGTTCGCCGATGCGCTGGCGCCGGACGCTGAGATGGCCGCGCTGATCGAGCGCGTGCGCAAGCCCTATCTGGCGCAACTCGACGAACCGCTCGCCGTCACCGACGAGCTGCTGTATCGCCGCGGCAACTTCAACGGCAGCTTCGACCAGCTGATCCTGGATGCGCTGCTGGCGGTCAAGGACGCCGAGATCGCGTTCTCGCCGGGCTTCCGCTGGGGCACCAGCCTGCTGCCGGGCGACACCATCCGCATGGAACAGCTGATGGACCAGACCGCGATCACCTATCCGCACAGCACGCTGACGGAGATGAAGGGGTCGATGGTCAAGACCATCCTCGAAGACGTCGCCGACAACCTGTTCAACGCCGATCCCTACTACCAGCAGGGCGGCGACATGGTGCGCGTCGGCGGCATGGACTACGCCATCGATCCGGCCGCGCCCGCCGGCGATCGGATCCGCGACATGACACTGGCTGGCAAGCCGATCGACGCGGAGAAGACCTACAAGGTGGCCGGCTGGGCGCCGGTAGCCGCAGGCGCGCAGGGAGAGCCGATCTGGGATGTGGTGGCGAGTTGGCTGCGCGACCAGAAACGAATATCGGCGCGCCCGGTGCAGCAGCCGCGGTTGATCGGCGTCAGCGCCAACGACGGGATCGCCGCGTGAACCGCGATCGCGTCGCCTCAGGCGTACTTGCTGAGGATGCGCAGCACCTCGGTGACGCGCTCCTGGCGCTGCGCGCTCTCCGGCACACCGACGATTTCCGACTCCAGGGTACACGCCATCATTTCGAAGAAGGCGCGGTCCAGCGCGTTGCGCGCGGCGGCGAGCTGCTGCGCAATGTCGTCGCAGGGCTCGCCCTCGGAGATCATCCGCAGCACGCCGCGGATCTGGCCTTCGGCGCGCTTGAGCCGCAACACCACGCCACGCTGGTGCTCCTGGCGGCGTTCGGCGGCGGCGTCGCCGGCGACGGCGCAGCGGGAGGCTGGGCGCTTCGCGCTATTGCTGCTGGAGGTTGTGCGAGGCATGGGAATGTCACCGGAGTCCGGGGTTGCATGGTCCAACATACACCCAGCAGTGTCCTTGATCCACGGCAAACCCGCCGCGGGTGGCGCGAGTGAGCACGCTGATGCCGGCCTTGCTCGGTGGCGTGCTGATCGGCCTCGCGGCCGTGCTCTTCTTCGCGCTCAATGGGCGCATCGCCGGCGTCAGCGGCATCTTCGGTGATCTCTTCCTAGACCGCACGCCAGGCCAGGCCTGGTGGCGCGGCGCGTTCATCGGCGGCATCGTCCTGGGCTACCTGATCGTCCGCGCACTGCACCCGGAGCACACCTCGGTGCAGTCGCAAGTGGGCTGGGCGGGCGCCGCCCTCGCCGGGCTGCTGGTTGGCTACGGCACGCGCATGGGCTGCGGTTGCACCTCCGGACACGGCATCTGCGGAACTGCAAGGCTATCGCCCCGCTCGATCGTCGCCACGCTGGTGTTCATCTTCGCCGGCATGCTGACCACCGCGCTGGTGCGCCATTCGGGGTGGTGGCCGTGAAGCCGCTGGTTGCGCTGGTTTGCGGAACCCTGTTCGGCGGCGGCCTGGCACTGTCGGGCATGACCGATCCTGCCCGCGTGCTGGGATTCCTCGACGTGCTGGGCGACTGGGATCCGGCACTGCTGCTGGTGATGGCCGGCGCGCTCGGCGTGGCCCTGCCGGCTTTCCAGTGGCTGCGCCGGCATCCGCGGCCCATGCTGGACCAGCAGTTCTTCCTTCCCGAACGCACCCGCATCGACCGCGACCTGCTGCTCGGCGCTGGCCTGTTCGGCATCGGTTGGGGCATCGGTGGCTGGTGTCCTGGCCCGGCGATTGCCGGTCTCGGCTCGGCGCCTGCTCGCGGGAGCCATCGCGCTCACGCTGGCTTTCCCCGCGGCCGCCACCAACGGCTACTTTGCGCACGGCTATGGCACCCGCAGCAAGGCGATGGCCGGCACCGGTGTGGCGCAGTCGCTGGACACGCTGGCGCCGGCAACCAATCCCGCAGGTCTGGCCGGGGTTGACGAACAGATCGATGTCGGCGCCAGTTGGTTCTCGCCCGATCGCGGCTACGAGGTCACCGGCGCCGCGACCGGCGCTTGCCTGTCGCCGCAGCAGTGTACCTTCGGCGTGGGGCCGGATTCGCGCCGCAGCGACAAGGACTTCTTCGTCATCCCGCACTTCGGCATCGCGCGCAAGCTCGGCGATGACAGCACCATCGGCGTGGCGGTCTATGGCAACGGCGGCATGAACACGCGCTATGTCGGCGGCTCGGCGACCTTCGGCGCGCCGATGGGCAGCGTGCCGCCAGGTACGCGTGTCACCCTGCCGGGGACCTTCGGCGACGGCACCGCTGGGGTCGACCTGATGCAGCTATTTGTCGCCCCGACCTGGGCCAGGCGCTTCGACAACGGCGCCAGCATCGGCGTTTCCGCGATCTTTGCGATGCAACTGTTCGAGGCCCGTGGACTCGGCAACTTCGCGCCGTTCTCCTCGGATCCAACCCGGCTGAGCAACAACGGCCACGACAACTCCTACGGCTTCGGCCTTAAGCTCGGGGTGCAGGCGCCGCTGGGCGAGCGCGCTCGCTTTGGTGCGTCGTACCAGACCAAGATGTCGATGGGCGAATTCGACGATTACGCCGGGCTGTTCGCCGGCCAGGGCGATTTCGACATCCCGGCTTCCGCCACGGTGGGTATCGCGCTGGACGCCAGCGACACGCTGACGCTGGCCTTCGACGTGCAGTGGATCGGCTACGGCGGCGTGGATTCGATCGCCAACCCGATGTTCCCCAACCTGATGCAGGCGCCGCTGGGTGCCGGCAACGGCGCTGGTTTCGGCTGGAACGACATGACCGTCTACAAGTTCGGCGCGGCGTGGAAGGCCGATGCCACGAGCACCTGGCACTTCGGTTACAGCTTCGGCGACCAGCCGGTCGATTCCAGCGAGGTGCTGTTCAACATCCTCGCGCCGGGCGTGGTGGAACAGCATTTCACGCTGGGCTACACGCGCGAGACCAGCGGGCGGCAACGCCTGGACTGTGGCAGCGATGTATGCCCCGTCGGAAAGCGTCCGCGGCATCAACCCGCTGGACCCGGCGCAGACCATCGAAATCAGCATGGATCAGATCGATCTGGAGTTCAGCTATCGCTTCCGGGCAGTAAGGCCGCGCATCGCATGGGGATCGGGATTGCCCTCGGTTGGGGTACGTTTCCCGTGCCTCGTGCCCCGTGCCCCGTGCCCCGTTTCAGGGCTTGATGTACGCCGCGCCTTCCTCGATCTGCAGCCGTGCAATTTCGGCCACCCCGGACGGCACCACCTGCACATCCGGCAGCAGGGTCGCGGCATCGATGCCGCGGCCTTGCAGCGTGTTGCCGCAGACGCGGAACTCGACCCCTTCCAGCATCAGCGGATCGACCAGTGCGTCGTAGCGGTTGCCGCGCGCGTCCGCCGCGCCATCGACGAGGAAATCGACCCCGCCAGCCAGCGCCACCACGATGATGCGGATGTCGCCATCGGCGCGCCGATGGTTGCCGATGCTGCGGATCATCGGGATTGCGCGTTCGCGGTCGTCGATGTGATAGATGACCGTGGCACGCGCCGCAGCAGAGGGTCCGGCGCCAGCCGGAAACGCCGCCAGGCAGATGCAGGCCAGCGCGCCGTGCAGCGCCATTCTTCGGGTGATCGGCATCTCGAGGTCTCCGCTCCGGCGTGGGTATGGATGCCACTGTACTACGCCGGCCGGTCCGCGCGTTGCGGCAACGAAAGCGGATGCAGAGAGCGTCAAAATACCCCAGGGGGTTTGACCAACATCAACTGCCCGGGCCGCGGGATGGAGGATCGTAGCGCTTGCCGCGGTGGCCGCGCGGCAATGGAGCATCGTGATGAAGCCTCGATTTCCGCCGTGGGTGCTCGGATTGATCGGCATTGCCTTGCTGATCGTGGTCCCGTTCGTCTACCTGCAGCCGAAGCGCGAGGCGCACAGCGACCCATCCGCCGGGCTGCCGAAGCGGGCGGTCCATGTCGATCACGCCGACATCGTCAAGGGTGAATTCAAGAGCGGTCAGGACGTCACCCGCGCCTGCCTCGAATGCCACAAGGACGCGGCCTTTGAGTTGATGCAGACCACCCACTGGACCTGGGAATCCAAGCCTTTCGACGTGCCCTGGCGCGAAGGCACGGTGACCATCGGCAAGATCAACCAGATCAACAACTTCTGCATCGGTTCGCAGGGCAACGAGAACAAGTGCATGTCCTGCCACGCCGGCTATGCCTGGGAGCAGGGGCGGGCAGCGCAGCAGGCCAAGCCGGAGAACGTGGACTGCCTGGCCTGCCACGCGGATCCCGGGCTGTACGGCAAGGGTATCTACGGCAATCCGGCGGAAGGGGTCGACCTGCTGGCGGCGGCCAGGAGCGTGCGCGCCACCACCCGCGAGAACTGCGGCAAGTGCCACTTCGATGGCGGCGGCGGCAACGGCGTCAAGCACGGCGACCTGGACGAGAGCCTGTACTTCCCACGCCAGGCGCTCGACGTGCACATGGGCGGCAAGCACAACCTTCAGTGCAGCGACTGCCACGTCGCCCGCAAACACCAGATCCTGGGACGCCTGTTCGCCGACAACTACCGCATCGACCCGGCCGAGCAGGTCTCTTGCGAGCAGTGCCATACGGGCAAGATCCACAGCGACCAGCGGATTGCGACGCACCTCGCGGCGGTGGCCTGCCAGACCTGCCACATCCCGGCGATCGCCCGCGAGGAGCCAACCAAGCTGACCTGGGACTGGTCCAAGGCCGGCCAGGCCGGTCGCGAGGACGACCACTACGAGTACCTGAAGATCAAGGGCGAGTTCACCTACGAGGCGAACTTCGCACCCACCTACGCCTGGTTCAACGGCAACAACGAGTATCGCTATTTGCTGGGCGACAAGATCGCCAGCGAAGGGCCGACCTACATCAACAAGCCGGCCGGCGACATCCAGGATCCCAAGGCGAAGATCTTCCCGTTCAAGGTGCACATCGCGCGCCAGCCCTACGACACCGTCCACCGGCATTTGTTGCAGCCGGTGACCTCGGGCGAAGGCGGCTTCTGGACCACCTTCGACTGGAATCGTTCGTTCGAGATGGCGGTGCCGATCACCGGACTGGCCTTCAGCGGCCAGTACGATTTCACCGAGACCCACATGTACTGGGCGAGCACGCACATGGTGGCGCCGGCTGCGCGCGCGCTGCAGTGCGATGCCTGCCACTCGGCGGCCGGCAAGCCCGGGCGCATGGACTGGAAGGCGCTCGGCTATGCGGGCGACCCGATCGAATGGGGCGGGAGGAAGCTGCGATGAAACGCATGGCCTCGCTCAAGCTGCTGGCGCTGACTCTGTGCATGCTCGCTGCCGGCGCGCCGGCAGCGGCGCCGGTCGATGGCGCCACGCCGCTGCATCCTGATTTCGTGTTGCGCGATGCGAGCGGCGCGAACGTGCTCGACAGCGGCGCGCCGGTATCGACGATGCGGACCTGCGGCCAATGCCACGACACCGGCTTCATCGCGTCGCACGCTTTTCATGCCGACCTCGGATTGTCCGACTACAAGCCTGGCAAGGACGGCTGGGACGCCAGCCCGGGTCTGTTCGGCCGCTGGGACCCGCTGAGCTACCGCTTCCTGTCCCAGGCAGGCGACGAGCGCTTCGACCTCGGTACCGCGGACTGGCTGAAACTGGTCGGAGCCCGCGTGGTCGGCGGCGGGCCGGCAGTGACCGCGCGAACGGGCGTGCCGCTGGCGGAACTCGCAGCCGAGGCCGGCAACCCGGAAACCATGGCACTGGCGGCGGACGGCACGCCGGCGGCCTGGGACTGGCAAGCCTCCGGCACCCTGGAGATGAATTGCTTCCTGTGCCACCTGGAATCGCCGAATGCGCCGGCGCGCGCCGCGGCGATCCGTGCCGGGGAGTTCGCCAATGCCAACACCGCGACGTTGACGGGCCTCGGCATCGTCGAGCGTACGGACAGCGGGTGGGCCTGGAATCGCGCGGCCTTTGCCGACACTGGCGAGCTGAAGAGCAGCGTGGTCGGCATCCAGGACCCGACCAATGCGAACTGCGCGGCCTGCCACGGCGAAGTGCATCCGGCCACCGACGAGCCGCTGATGGTCAGCGCCTGCGATCTCGACTATCCGCAGACCGCCACCACCGGCCAGGTGGTGGCCAGCCAGCGAGTCAACGAGTCCGGCATGAACCTCGCGAACAAGGCCGACCTGACCCAGTCCTGGGATATCCACGCCGAGCGCCAGCTTCAGTGCACCGACTGCCATTACGCGCTGAACAACCCGGCGCACGCCGGCGAGGCCAGGGACAAGAAACTGGCGCACCTGCGCTACGACCCGCGCTCGCTCGAGATCAACGAATACCTCAAGCGCCCGGACCACAACTTCGCCCGCGGCCAGAGCGCGCAACATCAGTTGGCGCCCGAGTACAAGGGCAGCATGCGCCGTTGCGAGAACTGCCATGACGCGCAAATCAGCCACGCCGACTGGTTGCCGTACAGCGACCAGCACATGGCCGCAGTGGCCTGCGAGAGCTGCCACATCCCGAAGATGCACGCCCCGGCGATCCAGAGCTACGACTGGAGCGTGCTCGACGCCGGCGGCCTGCCGGTCGACACCTGTCGCGGCATCGACGGACCGCGCGGCGACATCCGCTCGCTGGTGAGCGGATTCGAACCCGTGCTGCTGAACCGCCGCAACAGCGATGGCGCGCTGCTCCTCGCGCCGTATAACCTGATCACGTCCTTCTATTGGGTCTACCGCGATGCCGCGGGCAACCGGCGCCCGGTGCGGCTGGCCGATCTCAAGGCTGCCTATTTCGAGGATGGCAGGCATGCCGCCGAGATCGTCGCCGCCTTCGACGCCAACGCCGATGGTCGCGTCCAACGCAGCGAACTCTCGATCGACACGAAGGCAAAGGAAGAGGTCGTCCGCAAGCGCCTCGGCGCGCTCGGGCTGGCCGAGGTGCGCATCGAGGGCCGGGTGCAGCCCTACAGCATCAACCATGGCGTGACCCGCGGCGAGCACGCGCTGAGCGACTGTCGCGCCTGCCACAGCGAGTCCTCGCGCATCACCCAGGCGCTGCGCCTAGCCGACCATGCGCCGGTGACGCCGGTGTTCGCCGCCGACAACAATGTGCTCGGCAGCGGGCAGATGGTCGTCGCCGCCGATGGCGCGCTGGACTACCAGCCGCTGCCGACCAACGACCGCATGTACGTGTTCGGTTCCAGTCGCGTCGGCTGGATCGACCAGCTCGGGCTGTTCGCGCTGGCCGGCACACTGTTCGGCGTCGCCGGGCACGGATCGCTGCGCTTCATCGCCTCGCGCCGGCGTCCGCACGGCAATGCGCCCACCCGGCGTGTGCGCATGTACGACGCCTACCGCCGCTTCTGGCACTGGCTGCAGGCGGCCTCGATCATCGCCCTGCTGCTGACCGGACTGATCATCCACCGGCCGGACCTGTTCGCGGCGTTCTCCTTCCGCGGCGTGGTGACCCTGCACAACATCCTGGCCGTGATCCTGGTGGTCAATGCGGCGCTGTCCTTCTTCTACCATGTCGCCACCGAACGCATGCGCGAGTACCTGCCGCGCTTCTACGGCTTCTTCGACGACTCGATCCTGCAGGCCAAGTACTACATCTCGGGAATCTTCAAGGGCGAGCCGCATCCCTTCGAGAAGCGCCCGGACAGCCGCATGAACCCGATTCAGAAGCTGACCTACTTCGGCATCCTGAACGTGCTGCTGCCGGCGCAGATCGCGAGCGGCGTCTTGATCTGGGGTGCGCAGCGCTGGCCGGAAATCGCTGCGGCGCTCGGCGGCCTGCCGTTCCTCGCCGGCGTCCATGCGCTGGTGGCCTGGCTGTTCGCCAGTTTCATCATCGGCCATGTCTACCTGACCACCACCGGTCCCACGCCGCTGGAAGCGATCCGCGGCATGGTCACCGGCTACGAGGAAGTCGAGACGCACGACGCGCATACGCCCGTCGCTGCAGCCAGAGTCGATTCGCCGGACCGCAAGGCCTGACGACTACGGAGGGATGAGTCCATGCTCCTGCAAGCCATCAGATCCATCTTCCAGCGCCCGGAAAAGCCGTACCTGCACCCGTATTTCGCAGGGACCGTCCTTGGCGTGGTGCTGTTCCTGGCCTTCCTGTTGACCGGCAATGGCCTCGGCTCTTCCGGGGCGACCAGCCGCATCGACGCCGCGCTGGTGGACATCGTCGCGCCGGCGCATGTCGACAACACGCCCTACCTGCTGAAAATGGCTGGTGGCGACAAGAACCCGCTCGACGACTGGATCGTGCCGTTGTTCTTCGGCGCGCTGCTCGGCGGCTTCTCGTCCGGCGCGGCCAACGGGCGCCTCGGTTTCCGCACCACCAAGGGCCCGAACATCAGCAACGGCACGCGCTGGCTGATGTCCTTCGCCGGCGGCGTGATCTTCCTCTACGGCGCGCGCCTCGCCCGCGGCTGCACCTCCGGGCAGGCCCTGTCCGGTGGCGCCACGCTGGCCGCCGGGTCATGGGTGATCATGTTCGCGATCTTCGGCAGCGCCTATGCGCTGGCGTACTTCGTGCGGAAGTTGTGGCTGTGAAAGTACCCAGCGCCCCGCTTTCCTTGCTTGCCTGCGCAGCAGGTTCCGCGCGATCTCGCCGATTGCTTTTTGGTCCGCAAAGGACGCAAAGGACGCAAAGGGAGCCAGGAACAAAGCGTCCCTGCCTCCAGTTCGTCCGTCTGGGCGCCGAATCGTCCGTGCATCGCTTTCCTTTGCGTTCTTTGCGTCCTTTGCGGACAAGATCTGCTTGTCAGTGCGGTGGGCGCCCGAGGGTGATGGCCGATCGCTTCCGGCCATGGCAACGACAGCCCATTGAGAGGAATTGCTCATGAACTTCCCGCTAGAAGCCTTCACCGCGGTCAGTGCCGCCAATCCATGGTCCTACCTGCTGTTCGGCGGGATCGGGTTCGCCTTCGGATACACCCTGGAGTCGGCCGGGTTTGGAGACTCGACCAAGCTCGCCGGCCAGTTCTATTTCCGCGAACTGACTGTGCTCAAGGTGATGTTCACCGCCATCGCGGTGGCGTTGGTGCTGACCTTCGGCGCGGTGGGCCTGGGGGTGCTGGACTTTGGCCAGGTCTGGGTCAACCCGACCTACCTCGCGTCCGGCGTGGTCGGCGGCCTGATCATGGGCGTCGGCTTCATCATCGGCGGCTTCTGTCCGACGACTTCGCTGGCGTCGGCCTCCACCGGCAAGATCGATGGCATGTTCTTCATGCTCGGCGGCTTCGTGGGCGCCTTCCTGTTCGGCGAGACCCAGATCCAGTTCGATGACTGGTACACCCACGCCGGCTACTACGGCCGCCTGACCCTGGACCAGGTGTTCGGTGTGCCGGCTGGCGTCGTCGTGCTCGGCGTGGTGTGCATGGCGCTGTTCATGTTCTGGGGCGCCGAGCAACTGGAGCGCCTTATCGGCCGCAAGGACTTCAGCCGCGAGCCGCGCCTGCGCAAGCTAGGCGCCGGTGTCCTGTTGCTGGGCGCCGTCGCGGTGCTGGCGATCGGCAGTCCTTCGCTCGAAGACCGCTACCAGAAACTCAGCTTCAAGCGCACCGAGACCGTCGCACAGGGGGATGCCGCGCCAGTCACGGTCACGCACACCTACAGCGCCGACCAGATGCTCGAAAAGCGCCTCGCGTTCGTGACCCCCGCCGAGGCCTTCAAGGCGCGCTACAACCAGGCGATGAATCCGGTCTACCTCGATGTGCGCCAGGAGTCTGACTTCAACCTCTACCACATCGCCGACGCCGTCCATCTGCCGCTGGCGCGCCTGGTCGAGGCGATCCCCGATCTGCTCGCGGAGCCGCCGGCCAACACCGTGTTCATCGCCATGAGCAACGACGAGACCGCAGCGGTCCAGGCCTGGAAGACCCTGGTCGCCTCGGGCGTGCAGAACGTCTACATCCTCGACGGTGGCATCAACGGGTGGATCGCCTATTTCGGCAAGGACGATCCGACGCTGCTGCCGCTCGCCACCACCGGCGACGACCAGTTGCGCTATGCCTTCCCGGCCGCGCTCGGCAATCGCTACGCCTCCTGCTCGCCGAGCCCGATCGAGCACGAGAAGCTCGAATACCCGGCGCGCATCGTGCTGCAACTCAAGCGCGACAAGTCGGGCGGCGGCTGCGGCTGAAGGGCGCGGCTTCGTCGAGTGCACGGCGATCTCCTCGATTGATGGGGTTGATGCTGGATCGCACGAGGGCACGAGGGCACGAGAGCACGCCAAGACCTCATCCCAGAGTCAGCCTCGTTGCACTGCGAGAGTGATTGGAAAAGCCGCACAGTTAGTTACTTGCCACGGACCATGAGATCGCGAGCCTTTTCGTGCCCTCGTGCCCTCGTGCCCTCGTGCCCTCGTGCCCTCGTGCCCTCGTAACCACCATCCAGTGCAACTTCACGCGCCCGCCCGCATCATCGGCGGTCGACATCACTGCCGGCCATCGCATGCACATCAGCCTGGAAGCCTTCATCCTGCGCAAGGTTGCGGTCTGGGGATATGGCCAGGAAGGCCAGGCGGCGCTGCGCTTTTTGCGCAACCTGTTCCCGGACAAGAAGATCGGCGTGATCCTGACGCCGTCCGAGGCCGCGTCCTGGGATTTCAGCCACGACCCGAAGATCGAGGTGGTGGCCGAGGAAGTGCAGGCCGGCACCTTCGGGCCCTACCAGATCGTGATCAAGTCGCCGGGGATCAGTCCTTACCACCACACGCGGGCCATGGAGTGGGCGCATTTCCGCGGCACGCGCTTCATTTCCGGCACCTCGATGTGGTTCGCGCAGCACCGCCACGACAAGACGATCGTCATCACCGGTACCAAGGGCAAGAGCACCACCAGTGCGCTCACCGCCGCGCTGCTGCGCGCCAGCGGCGCGCGCACCGCGCTGGCCGGCAATATCGGGGTGCCGCTGCTGGACCTGATGGAGCCGAATCCGGCGCCGGAATACTGGGTGATCGAGGTCTCGAGCTATCAGGCGGCCGATTTCGGCGGCCACCCGGCGATCGCCACGGTGCTCAACCTCTCGCCCGAGCACCTCGATTGGCATGGCGACGAAGAAACCTACTATCGCGACAAGCTCAAGGTGGTGACCGGCGGCACCGCGGACTTGGCCGTGCTCAACGCCGCCGATGCGCGTCTGATGGCGCATGCCGAGGGCATCGAGCGCAAGACGCTGTTCAACCATCGCGGCTTCTGGCATGCGCGCGGTGCCCAGGTCTGGCACGACGAGGAGCACGTGATCGACCTCGCCGAGACCCACCTCGCCGGCGCGCACAATGCGAGCAATGTGGCGGCGGCCTTCACCATGGTCGAAGCCTTCGGCCTCGATCCGCGCTCGGTGCTGCGCGCGGTGCGCGAGTTCAAGCCTTTGCCGCACCGGCTGTCGCACGTCGGCGAACGCGATGGCACGGTGTATGTCGACGACAGCATCGCGACCACGCCCGAGGCCACCATGGCGGCGCTGCGCAGCCTCGCGCCGCGGCCGACCGCGGTGCTGGTCGGCGGCTTCGACCGCGGCCTGGACTGGGGCGAATTCGCGCGCCAGGTGGCCGCCGAGCCGCCGGCGGCGGTGATTGCGATGGGCCAGAACGGGCCGCGCATCCACGCCCAGGTCGAGGAAGCCGTCGCCGCGCTGCCGCCGGATCGCCGGCCGCGGCTGAAGCTGGTCGAGACGCTGGATGACGCGGTCAGCTGCCGCGCGCGCCTGGGCGCAGCCCGGCGGGGTGGTGCTGCTGTCGCCGGGCGCACCCAGTTTCGACCAGTTCCGCGACTACGCCGAGCGCGGCCGCGCGTTCACCCGCGCCGCCGGCTTCGCGGTGCGCGACCAGCAGATCGAGGGTCTGGGCCTATGAGTACCCGCAGCATCCGCGTGTGGGACCTGCCGGTGCGCCTGACGCACTGGGCGCTGGTGCTGTGCGTCGCCGGGTTGTACGCCACCGGCGAGTTCGGCTGGCTGACCATGCAGTGGCATTTCTGGTTCGGCTACGGCGCGCTGGCGCTGGTGCTGTTCCGCATCCTCTGGGGCCTGGTCGGCAGCGAGCACGCGCGTTTTGCCGACTTCGTGCGCGGGCCGCGCGCCATCCTGGCCTACCTGCAGGGCGGTGGAAGCACCCTCGGCCACAATCCGCTCGGGGCGCTGGCAGTGCTGGCGATGCTGGCGCTGCTGCTGGCACAGGCGGTCAGCGGGCTGTTCAGCAACGACGAGATCGAGTGGTTCGGTCCGCTGTCCGAGCGCATCTCGGTGGCGGCCAGCGCCGACTGGACCGACTGGCATCACCTCGGGGAGAAGCTGCTGCTGGCGCTGGTCGTGGTGCACCTGCTGGCGATCGCCGGCTACAAGCTGGTGCGCCGGGTGGACCTGGTGACGCCGATGCTGAGCGGGCGCAAGCGGGTTGAAGCGGGCGCCGATGCGCACTGGCGCTCGCCCTGGCTGGCCCTGGTGCTGTTCCTGGTGTGTGCCGGCGCGGTGGCAGGCGTGGCCGTGTACGGGCCGCTGCCGGCAGCCTACTGATCAGCGCAGGTCCGCACGCAGCAGGTCGACCACCGGCTGGAAGGCGATGCGGTTGGCCTCGTTGAGTTCGATCAGCGCCTCGTGCGCCTTGAGGATCGCCGTGGCCGAGGCGTGCGCCGCGCTGTCGCCGGGATCGACCTCGGACAGCGCCAGCGCGCTGCAACGGCTGTCGGTTGCACACTCGGCCACGCGATAGACGTCGTCCAGGCGCAGGCTGCGCAGCAGGTCGAGGATGTCCGGGTGGGTGGCGAACAGGGTTGACTGCGGCAACTGGTGCATGCGCGCCTCACGCGCGAAGGCCGCGAGCAGGCCGATCGCCGTGCTGTCCATGAAGCTGACCTCGTTCAGGTCGATCACCAGGCCCTGCGGCGAAGGCCGCGTGCCATCGAACCAGTGCTCCAGCAGCGCGTCGAGCGCGCCGATGTTGTCATGGCGCAACTCGCCCGCAAGCCTAAGGTAGCCGATGCCGTCGACGACGGCGTAGCCGATGCGCTCGCCCATCAGGCCGCGTCGCGTCCAATCAGCAGCAGGGTCAGGTCGTCCGGGTGCGGATCGTCGGCGTGGATGCCCAGGCGGGCCAGCAGATCATCCAGTCCGGCGCAGTCCGGCGTCAGCAACTCGCGCAGCCGCCGGTAGCGCTCGGCACTGCCGATCTCCGGCATCACCTCCAGAACCCCATCCGAGCACAACAGCAGGCGGAACTGCGCAGCCAGCGGCACGCTCTGGTTGTAGTAGTCCGAGGTGTCGAACAGACCTGCCGGGGTGCTCCTGGCTTCGAGGAAGTGCGTGCCCGAAGCATCCGCCAGCACGGGATAAGGCACCGCGCCGGCGTTGGCGCACACCAGCGTCTGTCGCGCCAGGTCGAACACGCCGTACCAGATCGCGATGTGCTTGCCCAGGCGCTCGCGCAGCAACTCGGTGTTGAGCAGCGCCAGCAGTTGCGCCGGATTGCCGATGGCCGAGGGCTGGCCCAGGCGCTGGGCTTCCAGCGCCGTCGCCATGAAGCGCTTGAGCCACACGGTGACGAAGGCCGAGGCGACCCCGTGGCCGGAAACGTCGGCGATGTAGCAGCCCGCCCGGTTGGCGTCGATCGCGAAGTAGTCGACGAAGTCCCCGCTCATGAACTCGGAGGGCATCAGCGCATGCGCGAACTGCAGGCGCTCGTGGCGCCAGGGCGAGGGCGGCAGCAGCTTGAACTGCACCCGGCGCCCGGCGCGCTCGCCCAGTTCCAGCGAGGCCAGCGACTGCTGCAAGCGTGCATTCGCACGGCGCAGTTCCTCGGTGCGCTGCGCCACCTTGGCTTCGAGCTGGCGGTTCAGGTCAGCCAGTTGCTGCAGCGCGGTGTAGCCGCGCAGCGCGGCGATCACTGCGGTGGACAGCTTCTGCGCCGTGAGCTCGGTCTTTTCCTTGTAGTCGTTGATGTCGTAGTTCAGCACCACCTGGCGTTCGGGCGCCTGGCCCGCCTGGCCGGTGCGCAAGATGATGCGGACGCGGTCGTTGTGCAACTCGTCGCGGATGTAGTGCACCAGCCGCAGGCCCGCGTCGTCGCTCTCCATGACCACATCGAGCAGCACCACCGCGATGTCGTCGTGCGCGGCCAGCACCCGTTTCGCCTCGGGGCCGCTGTGCGCGTGCAGGAACTCCAGGCGACGGTCCTGGAAGCGCAAGCCGCCGAGCACCAGCGAGGTGACTTCGTGGATCGCGGGCTCGTCGTCGACGATCAGGATCTTCCAGACGAGAGCCTGTTCCTCGTCCGCATCGTCGAGCAGCAGCAGCGGGCTGTCGTCGTTGTCGTCGTCGGCGGTGCTCATTGCAAGCTACTCGACACTCCGGTGGATCGACGTGGATCCGGCCTGATGCATACCCTGCGCCCGCCGCGCCGGGAGATCAAGTCCGGGATACCACTGAAGAGCCGGGGAAAGCCGTGTGAACGCGACGGGCAGTTGAGGCCGGTGAAAAGTGAAAAGTGAAACGTCAATCCGTCCGTGGGGGCTGGGCCCATTGACGTTTTACGTTTCACGTTTGACCACCGCCGCTGGACGTCAATGCGCCCAGCGGTCCCGCGCGCCCCTCAGCGCCACGCGAAATCCACCACCACCGGACGGTGTTCGCTCAAGCGGCGGAAGTGGTCCGGGCCGAGGTCCAGCGACGCGCGCTGATCGGGGCTCATGGTTTCGGCGTCGAAGACCAGCGCCTGCAGCGGCCTGAGCTTGCGGCTGTGCAGCAGGAAGTCGATCGGGCGCGACGGAAAAGGGGTGCCGCGGCCGTCCCAGGTCCAGCGTTCCTGGCCGTTCGCATGCACCGCATTGGCGATGGCCAGCCGGCGCGTGGGATGGCCCACGATGCCCTGCATCGCGCGCACCGGCTTGAGGCCCCGGACCGCGTTGAAATCGCCGGCGACGATCACGGCGTCGGGCTTGCGCTCGGACCATTCGCGGGCGAGCAGGGAGCGGATCGCCCGTACTTCGATCATTCGTCGGCGCTCCTCCCAGGAGTCGTCGCTGTCGCCGCAACACTGCAGGTCGACCCCGACCACGACCAGCCGGCGTCCATCGATGCGCACTTCAGCCGCCGCCGCGCCGATCCCGGCTGCGAGGTTCTGGTCCATCCGCGCCCTTTGCTCCGGCTTCATGCGCAGCTTGCGCGCCCAGCGCAGGAAGCGCGGCGGGTAGGGCAGGTGGGCGAACGACGGGATCGCGTGCACCTCGCCGCGCAGCGCGAAAACCGCGCGCTGGTTGTCGCCGCTGGTGCCATAGACCACCTGCCAGGGCGAGTCGCCGGGCGCATCAAGCTGCGACAGCAACGCGATCACGTCCTGCGCGTCGCGCGTGCCGCTCATCTCATCGAGGATCACCAGGTCGGCATCGATCGCACGCAGTGCCGCGAAATAGCCGGCGAGCTCGGTGTACAACTGCTCGCGGCCGACATTCCACACCACGGCGCGCAGGCTGGTGCCCTCCGCGCGCGGCCATGACGCCTGCGCCGGCAGTGCCGGCGGCAGCAGCATGAACAGCAGGAGCAACCATCGATGCAGCATCGGCACCTCCCGGTTCGGGGGGCACGATCATCGCAATCCAACTCGCGCGCCGCATAGCCCACGGCCGCCTGCCGTCACCATTGTCACCAGGGTTGTCCGTACACCTGCAGGCTGGCCCAGTGGTAGGGCAGCAGGCGGTCGGCCGGCGCCTGGCGCGACACACCGCCGACCGCGCGTTCGCGGTCCTGGCCGGCATCGAATCCGGGTCTGCGCAATGCGTCCCGCGCCACCTGTTGCCAGGCGCGCGCCGGGTCCGCTTCGCCGCCCGCGTAGTAGCGCTCGAACAGTTCCGCGGTGCCGCGGTCGCCGATCGGCCACAGGCTGGCGATCACGCGCTGCGCGCCGGCTGAGCGGAAGGCGCGCACCAGGCCGAGCAGGCCGACGCCCTCCAGCTCGGCGCCGCGCCCGGTGTCGCAACCGGACAGCACCACCAGGCGGGCAGGCGTGCGCAGGCTGGCAATCTCGAAGGCCTGCAGCAGGCCATCTTCGCTGCCGCTGCCGCCAGGGCGCAGCATCAGGGCGGATTGCAGCGGCTGCTCGACATTCAGCCAGGCGTGCACCGCGAAGTGCGCGATGCCGGCCTGCGCCAGGCGCTCGCGTACCACCGCTTCGGTGGCTTCCTCGCCGACCAGCGTGCTTAGCCGGCCTTCGACCCGCCCGAGGGCGGCGATCTCGACCCGGGCGTAGGGCAATGGGGCGAGTGGACCGGCGCGCAGCGCCGCTGCGGGCAGGGCGGCATCGCCCGCATCGGCCACGCCGAGCAGCAGGTCGCCAGCCTTCGCAGCGGCATGCGGGGTTTCGGAGAGCGTGTCGACGATCGCCAGCGCGTGGCGCTCGATGAGCCAGCGGCGGCCATCGTGCAGCGCTGCCCAGGGCAATTCATGCAGTGGTCCGTCCGGCGCCAGCAGCAACTGGCGCGTACCTCGCAGTTCCTCGGCGACGGGCGCCAGCAGTGCTGCGTAGAGTTTGCGTGCCTGCTTTTGCAGGGCTGGGTCGCGGGCATCCACGCGCGCCAGCACGCGCGCACGCAGGGCCGCGACCTCCGCCGCGAGGCGCGCCCGCGGCAGCGGCAGCCGCAGCAGCCGTGGCGGGTGGCCGGATGCCACCACCAGAACCCGCAGCGCATCTTCGGATGCCAGGAACCCGAGCAGCGCGGTACGCGCCGGCATGCGCTGCTGCACCTGGGCCAGCGTGATCACGACTTGAGCCTCGGTGGCTGCTTCACCTGCAGCGCGCCGCAACCGCAGGCGCTCCAGGCCGTCGAACACCGCCGCCGCATCCTCGTCGCGCGCCGCCGCTTCGATGCAGGCGCGATAAATCTCGACGTAGCGCCGGCGGAAACGCGCCTGGCCGACGTCACCACCACCGGCCAGGCTGGCACGGTCGAGGATCCGGCTCGCCCTGCAATAGTGCTCGCGCGCGGCGGCGCCATCGCCCAGTTCGTCGGCGACGCGCCCCTGCAGCCATTCCAGGTGGGCGTGGACCGGCGAGTCGGGCGCTGCCTCGACCAGCTTGGGCATCGCTGCCGACAGTGCCGCGCGCGCCTCGTCCGCGCGCCCGAGGTCTACCAGCGCCTCCGCCTTTCCAGCCTGCGCATGCGGCAGGTTGACATTGCCGCCGCCGTCCGCGGTGAAGCGGTCGATGGCGCGCTGGTAACCCGCCAGCGCGGCCTCGGCCTGGCCCGCCCGCAACTGGAACCAGGACAGCCAGATCAGCGTCTGCGCCTTGCACGCGCATTCGAAAGGCAGGTCCTCGGCCAGCGCCCTGGCCTGTTCAAACAGCGTTTGCGCGGCCTCGGTGTCGCCGCGGTCGTAGTCGATCTGGGCCAGCTTCACCAGCGCGCCCACATGCAGTTCGGAGCGCGAATCGAGTTCCGCGAGGCGCTGGCGCGCTTCGTCCAGATGGGTGCGCGCGGCATCCAGGTCGCCCAGGCGGTTCTCGATCTCGGCCAGCGTCATCAGGTCGGTCGCGATCATCTGCGAGCGGCCGGACACCCGGCGGCGCAGGTCCAGGGCACGCTCGTAGTCACGCCGCGCGGCGGCCAGGTGACCGCGTTCGGCGGCGACCATCGCGCCATTCGCCAGCGCGCTGGCGTGCTCCAGCGATTCAGGGATGTGCGCGGCGGCCAGGCTGCGCATCTGCTCGTAGCGCTGCGCCGCTTCCTCCAGCGCGCCGCGGCCATAGGCAAAGGCCGCCTGGCGGCCAAGGATGCGGACGCGCTCCGTGGGACTGGCGCCGATCCGCTCCGCAATCTCCGCGGCCTGCGTCACCTTGGCCTCGCCCTCGGCCGTGCGCCCAAGCCGCGCATCCGCATTCGAGGTGCGCAGCAGCGCGTCCATCAGCTCGCGCTCGCGTCCCGGCGTGCCCGCGTAGAGTGCGATGGCCTCCTCGCCCAGACGCAGGCGCCCGGCGTTGTCGTCGCTGGCGGCGGCCACCTCGGCGGCGAAGATCAGCGCCAGCCCCAGGTCCGCGCGCGCCTGCGGCAGTTTGCGCAGCAGTTCCAGCGCCTCGGCGATCTCCTGCTTGCGCTGGGTCGCCTTGCCCGTGCGGATCGCGACACCGGTGAGCCCGACCAGGCCGCGGGCGCGGTCCAGCGGCTCCTGCGAATCCGCCAGTTGCTGCATCAGCGCGAGCGCTTCCTCGGTGCGCCCGGCATTGGCAGCCTGCTGCGCCTGCAACCAGCGATCCGCCGCATCCTGCGCCAGCACGGACCACGGCAGCGCGAGCAGCAAGGCAGCGATCCAGCCGCGCGCTCGGCGCAGCCTCGCATCCATCTTTCGCATTGGCCTCGGCACCCGAGCCTCCTGAATGCGCGGATCCACGGGGATGAGTATCGGGCGGGGCCAATCAGAGCCCGCGCACCGCCTCCGCCACCGCGCGGAACACCGCGCGGCCCTTGTTCATCGTCTCCTCCCACTCCTTGCCCGGGTCGGAGTCGGCAACGATGCCGGCGCCGGCCTGCACATGCAGGGTGTGGTCCTTGATCAGCGCGGTGCGGATGGCAATCGCCAGGTCCGCCTCGCCCTGCCAGTTGATGTAGCCCACCGCACCGCCGTAGAGGTTGCGCTTGATCGGCTCCAACTCCTGGATGATCTCGACCGCGCGGATCTTCGGTGCGCCAGACAGGGTGCCGGCCGGGAAGGTCGCGCGCAGCACGTCGATGATGTCGAGTTCCGGGCGCAGCTTGCCGACCACCTGCGAGACGATGTGCATCACATGCGAGTAGCGCTCGACCACCATCTGGTCGGTCAGGCGCACGCTGCCCGACTGCGCCACCCGGCCGACGTCGTTGCGGCCGAGGTCGATCAGCATCAGGTGCTCGGCGCATTCCTTCGGGTCCGCCAGCAGGCGCTGCGCGTTCGCATCGTCCTCCGCCGCGCTGGCGCCGCGCGGCAGCGTGCCGGCAATCGGACGCACCACCACTTCGCCATCCTTGAGCCGCACCAGGATCTCCGGCGACGAACCCACCACGTGCAAATCGCCCAGGTCCATGAAGTACATGTACGGCGAGGGATTGAGCGAGCGCAGCGCGCGGTAGACATCGATCGGCCGCGCGCGGAAGGGCACCGACAGTCGTTGCGACAGCACGATCTGGAAGGCGTCGCCGGCCAGGATGTACTCTTGGCAGCGGCGCACCGCGGCCTCGAATTCCTCGCGCGTGAAACCGGAGACGAAGTGCGCCTCGTCCAGCGCCTTCGGATCGAGCACCTCCGGGTACCCCGGCGCCGGCGCGCGCAGCCGGTGCGTCAGCTGGTCCAGCCGCCGCTCCGCCCGCTGCACCGCGCCCGGCTCATCCACTGCGGCATGCACGATCAACGACAGCCGCCCGCGGCGGTTGTCGAACACCGCCAGTTCCTCGGTGCGCAACAGCACGATCTCGGGCGTTCCCATCTGGTCCGCCCGCTCCGGGCGCGCCAGCTTGGGCTCGATGTAGCCCAGCGTCTCGAAGCCGAAATAGCCCACCCAGCCGCCCGCGAAGGCCGGCAGCCCGGGCTCGGTCGGCACCCGCTCGCTGCGGATCAGCGCCTGCACCTCGGCCAGCGGATCGGCCACCTCGCGCTCCTCGGCAACCACGCCATCCAGCAACCTGCGCCAGGTCTTGCCGCGCACCTCGATCCGTTCGCGCGCCGGGAGTCCGATGATCGAATAGCGTCCCCAGGTCTCGCTGCCCTCCACCGACTCCAGCAGATAGGCGTCCGGGCCGTCGACCAGCTTGAGATAGGCCGACAGCGGGGTATCGAGGTCGGCGCGGATATGGCGCACGACCGGGCGGCGGGTGAACTCGGGGGTTGTCGGCTGGGTCACGTCGGTGATCGATGGGTGGGGCAATGGCCCTGATCATAGTGCGCGGATCGGGGTGGTGTGGCGCGGGGCGTGGCTGCGATCCGCGAACGCTCGCGGGGTTTCGGGCAAGCCCGCGCGATCGCTGCCTGCTGTCGCTTGCTCGCTCTCAGCGAAAATATGACAAGGTGTTGAATTTACAACACTTTTCGCCTGTGCCGAACGACGGCCCTGTGGAGTACGCGAAGCACGCAAATGACGAAAAGGGACGCAAAGACAGCAAGTGCCGGAATATCCCCGCGCGGTATTGCGTTTGATCTTCTTTGCGTCCCTTGCGTCCAAGAACACAGTCCGCGATCTTGCGAGAGTCACGGTTCGATGCGCGAACAAGCGCACGGGCAGGCGCGACCGGGACTCGGGGAGCCAGCCAACACGCCACCTGCGAAAGCGTCCCCGGCTAGCCAGCCTCAAGCTTCTCGGCCAGGTCCAGCCACTCCAACTCCGCCTGCTCGCGCGCCGCTGCGGCCTCGCTGCGAGCCTGTTCCAGGCGGACCAGTTCCAGCGCGTTGCTGCCCTGGTGGGAGGCAGCGTCGACCAGTGCCTGCTCGGCCTTGCGCTCGGCCTGGGTGAGTTTCTCGACCTGTTCCTCCAGGCGCTTGAGCTTGTTGGCCAGGGTGCGGCGTTCCTTGTGGTCGATGCCGCCAGTCGGTTTCGCCGGCGCGCTGGGCGCAGCAGGACCGCTGGCGCTGGGCGAGCCTTCGCCGCGCAGCAGGCGGGCGTAGCTGTCGAGGTCTTCGTCAAAGTCGCTGACGCCGCCGCCGTGCACGCGCAGGTAGCGCTCGCAGCAGCTCTCCAGCAGGGCGCGGTCATGGCTGACCAGCACCACGGCGCCGGCATAATCCTGCAGCGCCTCGACCAGCGCGGCGCGCGCGGCCATGTCGAGGTGGTTGGTGGGTTCGTCGAGCAGCAGCAGGTTCGGCTTGTG
The DNA here is from genome assembly GCA_016713135.1 of Rhodanobacteraceae bacterium. Lineage (NCBI taxonomy): Bacteria > Pseudomonadati > Pseudomonadota > Gammaproteobacteria > Lysobacterales > Rhodanobacteraceae > Rhodanobacteraceae bacterium. The sequence continues at coordinate 282,875 of JADJPR010000007.1, forward strand.
CACCAGCAACAGGGCCAGCGCGAGGCGCGCTTTCTCGCCGCCGGAGCGCGGGCCGACCGGCATGGTCGCCGTTTCGCCGCCGTAGCCGAAGCCGCCGAGGTAATCGCGCGCCTGTTGCTCCGAGTAGCCCAGGCTCATCGTGCCCTCGTGCCCTCGTGCCCTCGTGCCCTCCAACATCAGCTTGAGTGGCGTCGCTTCCGCTGGCAATTCCTCCACCTGCGACTGCGCGAAATAGCCGATCGCCAGGTCGCGCGCCGGCTTGCGCTCGCCGTCGAAGGGGTCGAGCACGCCGGCCAGCAGTTTCATCAGGGTCGACTTGCCGGCACCGTTGCGCCCAAGCAGGCCGACGCGGTCGCCGGGTTCGAGGAACAGCGACACGCCGTTCAGGACGCGGCGCTCGCCATAGCCGGCGATGACGCCGCGCAGGCTGAGCAGCGGGTCCGGCAGCTTGGCGGGCGCCGGCACCACCCAATGGACCTCGGATTCCTCCGCCGGCACCGGTGCCGCGGTGAGCTTTTCGAGTGCCTTGACCCGGCTCTGCGCCTGCTTGGCCTTGCTCGCCTTGGCCTTGAAGCGGTCGACGAAGCGCTGCAACTGCGCGCGCCGCGCGGCGACCTGGGCGGCCTCGCGCCGCGCCTGTTCGATGTGCGCCGCGCGCTGGCGCGCGAAGGCCGAGAAGCCGCCGACATACAGCTGCGCACTCTCGCCATCGAGGTACAGCGTGTGGGTGCACACCGAGTCGAGGAAATCGCGGTCGTGGCTGATCACCAGCAGGGTGCCGCGATAGCGCTTGAGCCAGCCTTCGAGCCAGAGCACGGTGTCCAGGTCGAGGTGATTGGTCGGTTCGTCCAGCAGTAGCAGGTCCGAGCGACACATCAGGGTGCGCGCCAGCGCCAGGCGCATGCGCCAGCCTCCGGAAAACTCGTCCACCGCGCGCGCCAGGTCGCCGTCGGCGAACCCCAGGCCGCGCAGCAGTTGCGCCGTGCGGGCCTCGGCGTCCCAGTTGCCGGCGTGGTCCAGCGCCTCGCCCAGGCGCGCCAGTTCGTTGCCATCGTGCATCTGCTCGGCGCGCGCCCAGCGCTGGCGCAGCACGGCCAGTTCCTCGTCGCCCGCCAGCGCATAGCCAAGCGCGCTGTCCTGGCTCTGCGGCATGTGCTGGGCCACTGCGGCGCGCACCCAGTGGCCGGGGACGATGAGCGTGCCGGCGTCCGGCGCCAGGCCGCCCGACAGCGCAGCGAACAGCGAGGACTTGCCGGTGCCATTGCGACCGACCACGCCCACGCGCGCGCTGGGTGGAATATCGAAGGTGGCGCCCTGGATCAGCATGCGGTTGCCGCGGGCCAGGGTCAGGGCCTGGGCGCGGATCATGCCGGGCGCTCCGATGGGGATGACGCGGCGATTGCCGCAGTGGTTTGCCGAAATTCAGTCATGCACCGCAGAATAGCGGGCTTGGGACGACAAGGATGTGCCGCAGGGGAACTCGCGGCGCCTGCCGCTGTCCTGAAAGCCTGCCGCTGTTCCGACCTCCGTTCTGAAAGGAAACCTCTGATGAAATCTTTGCTCGCCAAGAGCGCCGTTGCGCTCGCCCTGGGCTCGGCCCTGTTCGCCCTCCCGGTGTACGCGATGGACCCTGCGCTCAAGACCGACAAGGACAAGCACAGCTACATGATCGGCATGACCTTCGGCATGCAGCTGAAGGACTTCAAGGACGACGTCGACGTCGAGATGATCAAGCGCGGCATGGCCGAGGCCCTGGCCGGCGGCAAGACCCTGATGACCGAAGCCGAAATGCAGCAGGTCAGCAACGAGTTCCGCACCATCGTGCAGCAGAAGCGTGAAGAGGCCCGGGTCAAGGCGGCCAGCGAGAACAAGACCAAGGGCGACGAGTTCCTGGCCAAGAACAAGACCGCCGCGGGCGTGAAGACCACCGAGAGCGGCCTGCAGTATTCGGTGATCAAGGAAGGCAGCGGCAACAAGCCGAAGGCCACTGACCAGGTCAAGGTGCACTACGTCGGCACGCTGCTGAACGGCACCAAGTTCGACTCCAGCATCGACCGCGGCCAGCCGGCCACCTTCCCGCTGAACGGCGTGATCCCGGGCTGGACCGAGGGCCTGCAGCTGATGACCGTCGGCTCCAAGTACAAGTTCTTCATCCCCGGCAACCTGGCCTACGGCGAGCAGGGCCAGCCGCAGGGCGGCATCGGCCCGAACGAAGTGCTGATTTTCGAAGTCGAGCTGCTGGAAATCCTGAACTGATCGCGATGGCGATGGTTTCGGTGAGAAAAAGGCCGCCGTGAGGCGGCCTTCTTGCGGTCGCAGGTTGTCGGTTGTGGTTGCGGTTCTCGGCGGCAAAAGCTCTTGCCGAAGCCTGCCTGTGGGACCGCCGACTCCGTCGGCGATCTCTCCCTGCCGCCAGCAAGAGATCGCGGCTGAAGCCGCTCCCACCGGGTCCCGGCACCTCGGCCTTTGCTGCCCACAACCCACAACCCACAACCCGAAAAGGCCCCTCAGGCGCGCCGTCGCCCGGTCATCCATTCCCGCAGCTTGGCCATCGGCATCGGCATCGCGAACAGATAGCCCTGCACGAAGTCGCAGCCCTGGGCGCGCACGAAGTCGAGGTCGTCCTCGCCTTCGACGCCTTCGGCGACGAGCTTGAGCCCGAGGTTGTGGCCAAGGCCGATCACCGAGCGGCAAATGGTCGCGGACTCGCTGTCGTGGGCGACGCCGATGACGAAGGACTTGTCGATCTTCAGCTTCTGCACCGGGAATCGCTTGAGGTAGGCGAGGGACGAGTAGCCGGTGCCGAAGTCGTCGACGGTCAGGCCGATACCGAGCGTGCGCAGGCTCTGCATCACGTCGATCGCTTGGTCGTGATCGTGCATCAGCACGGTTTCGGTGAGTTCCAGTTCGACCTGGGCGGCGTCCACGCCGAATTCGGCCAGTGCGCGCTGTACGCCGTCGGTCAGGCCCGGGTCGCGGAACTGCGCCAGCGAAAGGTTGACCGCCATGGTCACCGGCGCGTGCCCGGCCCGCTGCCACGCCGCCGCATCCTCCAGCGCCTGGCGCAGCACCCATTGGCCGATCGGCAGGATCAGGCCGCTGGCCTCGCACAGCGGCACGAAATGTTCGGGCGACAACAGGCCGCGGCTCGGGTGCTGCCAGCGAATCAGGGCTTCCAGGCCGGTCAGTTCGCCGCTGCGCGCGTCCAGGACCGGCTGGTAGTGCAGCACGAACTGCTGCTCGCCGAGCGCCAGGCCCAGTTCGTCCAGCATCGCCTTGCGTTCCAGCAGTTCCTCGTGCAGGCGCTCGGTGTAGAAGCGGAAGGTGTTCCGGCCCTCGCCCTTGGCGTGGTACATGGCCAGGTCAGCCTTGCGCAGCAACTGATCGGCGTCGCGATCATCGTTGGGGCAGAGGGTCACGCCGACGCTCGCCCCTACTTGCATGCGGTGCCCGGCGATCACGAAGGGTTCGCCGAGCGCCGCGATCAGCGCGCCCGCCGCCTGCGCCGCGATCCCCGGATCGTCGATGTCGGGCAGCAGCACCGCGAACTCGTCGCCACCCAGGCGCGCCACCGTGGCGCCGGCGCTGACCGTGGACATCAGGCGCAAGGCCACGGCGCGCAGCAGCGCATCGCCGACCGCGTGGCCCAGGCTGTCGTTGGCCAGCTTGAAGTGGTCCAGGTCGAGGAACATCACCGCGAGCATGCTGTCATTGCGCAGGCTGTGCTCAACCGCCTGCTGCAGGCGGTCGTTGAACAGCGTGCGGTTGGGCAGTTCGGTCAGCGTGTCGTGGGTGGCGAGCAGGCGCACCTGCTCCTCTGCCTGCCGGCGCTCGGTCACGTCGCGGACCTGGACGTTGTAGAGCCCGCCGTGCGGACCGCGCCAGTAGCTGACCGATACCTCGGCGGGAAACTCGCTGCCATCGCGGCGGTGCGCGGACAACTCCAGCACGCGCGTCGCCGCGCGGCTGCCGGCAGACGCGTTTTCGTTATCGCCGTCGACACGTGGATCCCATGGCAACAGAGCGGTCGAAGCCTGCACCGAGGACCTCGCGCTCGCGCCAGCCGAACATCTGCTCGCCGGCCTGGTTCAGCGAATGTACCTGGCCCCGGTCGTCGACCTGGATCAACGCGTCGTGCGCCAGCCGGGTCACCGCGCGGAACTGCTCCGCCGAGGCGCGCAACTCGGCTTCGCTGTGTTCCAACTGCTCGGCGTAGGTATTGAACCTCGCTGCCAGCAGTCCCAGTTCGTCGCGCGTCGGGATGTCGATCCGGTGTTCGCTGCCTGAGGGCACGCTGCCGGTCAACTGGCCGGCCATGCGTCGGATCGGCATCACCAACGCGCGCCGGACCAGCCAGCCGGCCACCGCCATCACGCAGATGATCGCCAACGACATGGTGCCGGCGACCTGGCGCATCACCGACTGCACGGCCTCGCGCACCAGCCGCGCCGGCTGCACCACCACCAGTTGCCAGCGCGCGGCGGGAAAGCGCAGGCTGGTCGCCAGCACCGGTTCGCCAAGGAAAGCGTCGTCCTCCAGCATGGTCTGGCGGACCTCGCCGACGTCGCCCTGGTCGGCACGCAGTTGCACCGCGATGCGGCGCGCCTCGGCCGCGTCGATCGTCGGGCTCGCGGCATCGATGGCGCTCGCCATCGGCGCGATCGCGATGTCCTCGGGCAGGTCCTGGCCCTGTTTCAGGAAGGCGGCCAGGTCTGCAAAACGCGGGTGCGAGGAGCCCAGGTCGTCGACGCTGGCGGAGCGCTGCGTGTGGGCCTGGGTGCCGCTGCGCGCCCCCGGCGGCAGGGTGATGAATACCCCGTTACGGTCGATCGCGAAGGCATAACCATGCAGCGCGACGCCGCGCTCGGCGAGGAAGCTCTGCAGCCCCGACAGGCGCAGGTCGATGGTGCTGACGCCGATGAATCGTCCGTCGCTGCGCATCGGCACGGTGCAAGTCACCATCGGCTCGCCGGTGTATGGATCCTGGTAGGACCGCGACCAGTAGCAGCGGCCCTCGCGCTGGTGCCGCGCGGGCACATACCACTCTTCCTGGTGGTAGCCAGGGCCGTCCGGGGCGTTGTAGTCGTCGTAATAGCGCAGGTTGCCGCTGGCGTCGCGGCCCCAGAAAAAGCTCCGGCGGGTGACGCCGGGGCTGAACTCACCGGGTTCGGGCCAGAGACCGCCGCCCGCAATCAGGCTCGCGCGCTGCTCCATGTCGATCAAATGCGGCAGCAGGTCCCGCCACAGCACCGGATCCCGCGGCAGGCGCTCGCCGGCATTCGCCAGCGTCGCGGCCAGGCCTTCGGCCAGCGCCAGTTGCTGGCCGACCTCGCCCGCCAGCCGCTGCGTGGCGCTGGTCGCGAGTTCGCGCTCGCGCTCCATGAGCAAAGCGTAGCCGTGCGCATAGAACACCAGCAGCACGGCTGCCAGCATCATTGCCAGCCCGAGCAACACCCCGACCAGGACCTTGGCCTGCAGGCTGCGCCGGAACGGCACCTCGGTGCGTTCGTGCTCTGTCATGTCCCCGTCGATGCCACTCGCGCCCCCGCGACGAAACGCTCGCACGCGCCGCGGGCGAATGCAATCGGGGGCCGGGCTGGGGAGTTGGCGCGGCTGGCGTGCGCAGGCGGCCTGAGTCTTGTTGTTGGTTGCTGGTTGTCGGTCGTCTGGCGGCCGGGAACCCGGCTGAGCCGCGACTTAGCCCGGCGGGCGCGGGAAAGTCAGCCGACAGAGCTATGCCCGCAGGGCCGCGGAAAGATCGCCGACGAAGCCGGCAGCCCAGGAACACCGGCGGGCGAGGCCACGGCCGACAACCAATAACCAACAACCAATAACCAGCAACCCTTCGCGCTCAGCCGCGCGGCCGCATCAGGGTCGACTTGCCGAACAGGCTCTCGATCAGGTCCACCGCAAGGCGCGCGGTGCGGTTGTGGTCGTCGAAGGCGGGGTTCAGTTCGACCACGTCGAGCGAGGCGAGCAGGCCGGTGTCGGCGATCATCTCCATGCACAGCTGCGCCTCGCGGTAGTTCGGGCCGCCGGGCACCGTGGTGCCGACGCCGGGCGCGATCTCGGGGTCGAGGAAGTCGACGTCGAAGCTGACATGCAGATGGGTGGACTGATCGAGCCCGGCGAGTGCCTCGCGCATCACCGCGCGCATGCCGTGCTCGTCGACATAGCGCATGTCGAAGATCGACAGTTCCTGCTCGTGCACCAGCTGGCGCTCGCCAGGATCCACCGAGCGGATGCCGATCTGGTGCAGCTCATCGTGCCGCAGCGCCGGCACCACGCCAGCCAGCTCCACCAGGGGTTTCGGTCCGATGCCGAACAGGCAGGCCACCGGCATGCCGTGCACATTGCCGCTCGGCGTGATCTCGCTGGTGTTGAAATCGGCGTGCGCATCCAGCCAGAGCACACGCAAGCGCTTGCCGATGCGCCGGCAGTGCGCTGCGACCGCGCCGATAGAACCGATCGCCAGGCAGTGATCGCCGCCGAGCAGGATCGGCAGGCGGCCATCGTCCAGTTCGTCGCTGACGGCCTCGAACACATGGCGATTCCACTGGGTGACCTCTTCCAGGTGGCGGTAGCCGCTGTCGGGGGGCTGCATCGGATTGATCGGGCCCTGCAGGTTGCCGCGGTCGTGCACCTTCAGGCCGCGCGCGATCAGCGCCTCGCGCAGGCCGGCCACGCGCAGGGCCTCCGGGCCCATCGAGGCGCCGCGGTCGGCCGCGCCGACATCGGTGGGGGCGCCAATCAGCGTGATCGAACGCGGCGTCATGAGTATTCACCTGATATGCAAAGTGGGCGCAGCCTAAACGGCGGCGGAATCTGCGGCAAGCGCGGCTGGCCCCTGCGGGCGCGGTCGTTCAGAATCCGCGGCGTCATTTGGTATCAGCAGCAGCGACGCCGGTTGTTGGTTGTCGGTTGTTGGCAGCAAGGGCCGGCGTGCCGCGGGACTGTGGGAGCGGTTTCAGCCGCGATCTTTCCGGGCGGCCGATGGAAGAGATCGCCGACAGAGTCGGCACAACAGGCTCGCCGCGTGCGAGCTTCACCAACAACCAACAACCAACAACCAACAACCAACACCACAGCCCACCCCATGACCTCCCCCGACACCCGCATCGTCTCCCCCGCGCAAACCCGCGAGGAGGAGGTGATCGAGGCCAGCATCCGCCCGCGCAAGCTGGCCGAGTACCTCGGGCAGCAGGCGGTGCGCGAGCAGATGGAGATCTACATCGAGGCGACGCGCCGGCGCGGCGAGGCGCTCGACCACGTGCTGATCTTTGGGCCGCCGGGGCTGGGCAAAACCACGTTGTCGCATGTGATCGCCAATGAGTTGGGCGTCAACCTGCGGCAGACCTCGGGGCCGGTGCTGGAGCGCGCAGGTGATCTGGCCGCGCTGCTGACCAACTTGCAGCCGCGCGACGTGCTGTTCGTCGACGAGATCCATCGCCTGTCGCCGGTGGTCGAGGAAGTGCTGTACCCGGCGATGGAGGACTTCCAGATCGACATCATGATCGGCGAGGGCCCCGCCGCGCGCTCGATCAAGCTCGATCTGCCGCCGTTCACGCTGATCGGCGCGACCACCCGCGCGGGGTTGCTGACCGCGCCGCTGCGCGACCGTTTCGGCATCGTGCAGCGGCTGGAGTTCTACACCGTCGAGGAGCTGACGAAGATCGTCACGCGCTCGGCCAGCATCCTCGGCATCCAGTGCGACCCGGCGGGTGCGCTGGAGATCGCACGGCGTTCGCGCGGCACCCCGCGCATCGCCAACCGCCTGCTGCGGCGCGCGCGCGACTACGCCGAGATCAAGGGCAGCGGCGTGATCACGCTGGCCGCCGCCGCCGGTGCGATGGACATGCTGAAAGTCGATCCGGAAGGCTTCGACGCGCTCGACCGGCGCCTGCTCGGGTTGATGATCGAGCACTTCGACGGCGGCCCGGTCGGCGTCGACAGCATGGCCGCGGCGCTGAGCGAGGAGCGCGGCACCATCGAGGACGTGGTCGAGCCCTACCTGATCCAGCAGGGTTTCCTGATGCGCACCGCGCGCGGCCGCATGGTCACGCGCAAGGCCTATATGCATCTCGGCCTCAAGCCCCCGCGGCGGCCGGAGGCGGCGGCGGATTTGTTTGAGGACGTTTGAAGCGGGTGTTGGTGCGGGTTGTTGGTGTTGGTCAAAGCGGCCTGGCGCGGACGGTGAATTCGCGGCGGACCAGTCATTCACTCAGAGCACACGCTAATCGATCACGCCATGCCCGCCCGTCCAAGACCAACAACCCACACCAACACCAGCTTCAAGTGGCCGGCGCGGGTCTACTGGGAGGACACCGATGGCGGCGGGGTGGTCTACCACGCCAACTACATCAAGTTCTTCGAGCGCGCGCGGACCGAGTGGCTGCGGGCGAAGGGTTTCGAACAGCGGCCGCTGCTCGCGCAGCAAGTGGTGTTCGCCGTCTACGCAATGCAGGTAAAGTTCCTGAAACCCGCGCGGCTGGACGACGCTCTCGAAGTGAGTGTCACCCTGAGTGCGTGCCGGCGCGCCAGTTTCAGCGTCAGCCAGCGCATCGTCGATGCGCGCACGGGCGATGAGTTGTGCACCGCGGAGGTCGAGATCGCCTGTCTCGACCATGCGAGTTTCCGGCCGATGCCGATGCCACCCGATTTGTTGAGGGAGATCCAGCGTTGAACAGTGGTCAATTGAATCTTCTGGAGCTGATCGTCGGCGCCAGCCTGCCGGTGCAGGTGGTGATGGCGCTGCTGATCGGCGCGTCGATCTGGTCGTGGTGGATCATCTTCCGCAAGAAGGCGGTGATCGCCCAGGCCACGCGGACCGCGGACGAATTCGAGGAGCGTTTCTGGTCCGGCGCGGACCTGGCCCAGCTTTATCGCGAGGTCAGCAACCGCGGCAAGCCGAACGAGGGGCTGGAAGGCGTGTTCGAGGCGGGTTTCCGCGAGTTCGCGCGACTGCGCCAGCGCCGCGTCACCGACGGCCGCACCCTGCTGGAAGCCAGCCAGCGCGCGATGCGCGTGGCGCTCTCGCGCGAGGTGGACAAGCTGGAGCAGAACCTGAACAACCTGGCCACGGTGGGCTCGATCAGCCCCTACGTCGGGCTGTTCGGCACCGTGTGGGGCATCATGGTGGCCTTCCATGGCCTCGCTGCGGTCAAGGAAGCCACCATCGCGATGGTCGCGCCGGGCATCTCCGAGGCGCTGATCGCCACCGCGATGGGCCTGTTCGCCGCGATCCCGGCAGTGATCTTCTACAACCGCTTCTCGAATGCGGTCGAGCGCATCGAGCTGCGCTACGACACCTTCCAGGAAGAGTTCAGCGCGATCCTGCAGCGCCAGGCGCATGCGGAGGACCATTGAGCGGCTGCCGCGCTGCCGCGCGGCTGGGAAAATGGAAAAGGGAAAATGGAAAAGGAGAGCAGGCTTGGCGCCTGTGCGTGCTTCAGCCCTGATTTATTCACCCCATGTTGCCATCCACGCCTTGTGGGATGCAAGGACGTTGTGAGCCTGGACAGCCAGAGCCCCCCCCCCTCCTTTTCCCGGCACCTGACCCATGCGCCGCAAACGCCGCAAACCCGTCTCCGACATCAACGTCGTGCCCTACATCGACGTGATGCTGGTGCTGCTGATCATCTTCATGGTCACCGCGCCGCTGATGAACCTCGGGGTGGAACTCGACCTGCCGCAGGCGAACGCCAATCCGCTCGACACTCCGGAGGACCCGGTCATCGTCAGCGTCGATCGCGCCGGCGCCTTCTTCCTGACCATCGGCGGCGAACGCGAATCCATCGATCTCGAAGGCCTGACCGCCAAGGTCGGCGCCTTCGTGCGCAACAACCCTAAAGTCCCGGTGCTGGTCGGTGGCGACCGCAATGTCGATTACGGCAAGGTCTACGAGGCGATGGTCGCGCTGCAGGCCGCCGGCGCGCCGCGCGTGGGCTTGATGGCGGATCCGTTGCCCTCGGAGCCGGGGAAGTGAGCGGGAAGCGGGGCTGGGGACTGGGGGCTGGGGCGCACGGTCGCGCCAAGTCGCCGGCCCGTTGCTCTGGTTCACGCGGTCACGAACTTGCCCGGGCGATCGCGCCTGCGCCCCAGCCCCCAGCCCCCAGCCCCGCTCTTCCACCGCCATCCGCCTGACCCATGGAATCCCGCCGCGACCAGTCCATCGCCCTCGTGTACGCCATCGGTGTGCACGTGCTGGCTGCGCTGGTGCTGTTCGCCGGGCTGATCTTCTCCGCGCCCAAGAAGCCGGTGATCTCGGGTGGGGCGCTCGAGGCGGTGCTGGTCGACATGAACCTCGGGCGGCCGCTGCCCACGCCGAAGGCGCCGCCGGCGCCCAAGCCGCAGCCTGCGCCGCCGAAACCCGAGCCGCCGAAGCCCGAGCCGGCCAAAGCCGAGCCCGCGCCGCCGCCACCGCCGCCGCAGGCCAAGCCGGACGAGGTCACAGACCAGCGTCCGCAACTGCCCACGGCGCCGAACGAGGACGCACTGAACCTGGAGCGCCAGCGTGAGGAGTTGCGCAAGCAGCAGGAAGAACTGCGCCGGCAGCAGGAGATCGAGCAGCAGCGCATGCAGCAGCTGGAGGACATCCGGCGCCAGCGCGCCGAGGCCGCGCGGCTGACGGCCGAGCGCGAGAAGCAACTCGCCCAGGCGCGCGATGCGCAGCGCGCCAGCGAGATCCTCAACCAGCAGGCCGAGCCGCAGCAGCCGGTGGGCAGCCAGCGGCCTGGCCAGGATGTCGCCAACGATCTGCTCAGCCAATATGCCGGCCTGATCCAGGAAGTCGTGACCCAGAACTGGCGGCGTCCGGCGAACACCCCTACCGGCATCCGCTGCGTGCTGCGCGTGCGCCAGATTCCGGGCGGCGAGGTGATCGGCGTCACCATTGGCTCGCCGTGCAACGCCGATCCGCTGATCCAGCAATCGATCATCGACGCGGTCGAACGCGCCAGTCCGCTTCCGTACATGGGCTTTGAGTCAGTCTTCCAGCCCGCGCTGAACTTCAACTTCCGCTACGACGGGTGACCCGATGCACAGACTAGTCAGCTCCGCCCTGTGGTTCCTGCTCGCCATGACCGGCCTTGTGCGCGTCGCCGCCGCGCAGGGGCTGGAGATCGACATCGTCAACGGCCGCGAGGCGGCGATCCCGATTGCCATCGTCCCCTTCGCCTGGGAAGCGGCGGCGATGCCGGACCAGACCCAGATCGACCAGGTGGTGCGTGCCGACCTGAACCGATCCGGCCAGTTCCGCGCGCTGCGCAAGGAAGATGTGGTGGAGCTGCCCGCGCGTGGCAGCGACATCAAGTTTCCGACCTGGAAAATGCTGAAGCAGGATTACATCGTGGTCGGCCGCGTGCAGTCCGCCGAGGGCGGCTACCGTGTCGAGTTCGAACTGCATGACGTGCTCAAGGGCCAGTCCCTGCTGGCACTCGCATTGCCGGCGCGTGCGGGCGAGTTCCGCGCAGTCTCGCACCAGATCGCGGACCTGGTGTACGAGAAGATCCTCGGCGTGCGCGGCGCCTTCTTCACCCGCATCGCCTACATCACGGCCAAGCGCCAGGGCGAGGCCAAGTACGAGTACGCGATCTGGATCGCCGATTCGGACGGCTTCAACCCGCAGCGCATCGTGTGGAACAACGAGCCCTTCCTGTCGCCCGCGTGGTCGCCGGATGGCCGCTCGCTGGCCTATGTCAGCTTCGAGCGCCTGGGCGGGCACACCATCTACATCCATGAGCTCGCCACCGGCTCGCGCCGGCTGGTCACCTCCTACAAGGGCATCAACGGCGCACCGGCCTTTTCCCCGGATGGCTCCACCCTGGCGCTGACCCTGAGCAAGAGCGGCAACCCCGAGATCTACACCCTGAACCTGGCGAGCAACAGCCTGAACCAGTTGACGCGGCATTTCGCCATCGACACCGAAGCCGTGTGGATGCCCGGCGGCAACAGCCTGCTCTACACCTCCGACCGTTCCGGCAAGCCGCAGATCTACGCGCTGGCGGCCAGTGGCGGCACCCCTGAGCGCATCACCTCGGTGGGCGAATACAACGCCCGGGTAACGCCGTCCTACGATGGGCGACTGCTGGCCATGGTGCAGGGCAATCGGAACGTGTATCGTATTGCGGTTGTGGACCGCGAGCGCGGGGGCGCCGGCGCGGTTCGTATGATTTCGCCGGGTCCGTTGGACGAGTCCCCGAGCTTCGCGCCGAACGCAAGCATGGTGTTGTACGCTGCCCGCGAAGGGAATCGCGGGGTGCTCTATGCCGCATCGGTTGACGGATCGGTGCGGCAACGGCTGGCACTCCCGGACGGCGACGTCCGTGAACCCGCCTGGGGCCCCTTCAGGCAACGTTGAAAGCAAGAAAAATAGAATCCCGCGTCTTGTTCGCTGTCACCGATCGATCCAAGGAAAAAACAATGAATACCCCGATTCGCGTCCTCGTCCTGGCCCTGGCCGTTGCTGGTCTCGGCGCCTGTAAGACCACCAAGCAGCCGCCTGCCGCGCCGGCTTCGACCCCGACGCAGGAGCAGCCGACCACGGCTGCCCAGCCGGAAGAGAGCTGGACCAACCCGGCCCTGCTCGACAGCAAGCCGTGCCTGGTCTCCCGCATTGCCTACTTCGATTTCGACCAGTCGACGATCAAGTCCGAGGCGATGGAAATGCTGAAGTGCCATGGCAAGTGGCTGTCCGCCAACCCGGGCGCCCGCATCTCGCTGGAAGGCCACGCCGACGAGCGCGGCACGCGCGAGTACAACCTGGGCCTGGGCGAGCGCCGCGGCAATGCCGTGCGCGACATGCTGCTGGCCAATGGCGGCCGTTCCGAGCAGGTGGCCGTGGTCAGCTACGGCGAAGAGCGTCCGATCTGCACCGACAGCGACGAGAGCTGCTGGGGCAAGAACCGCCGCGCCGAGATCGTCTACACCGCCAAGCAGTAATCGGACGCGCATGCGACCATGATCGACGTTAAGACGTTGACGCTTCGATCCCTGACGGCGGCCCTCGTGGCCGCCGTCTGCGTTTCGGGATCGGCCTATGCGCAGAGCCGGCTCAGCCTGGCCGAGCGTGTCGAACAACTGGAGCGCCAGCTGCAGGGCAACGGCGCGTCCAACAACCTGTCCGAGCTGATGCTGCGCAACCAGGAATTGCAGGCCGAGGTGCAGAGCCTGCGCGGACTGGTGGAAGAGCAGGCTTTCGAGATCGAGAACCTGAAGAAGCGCCAGCGCGACCAGTACGTCGACCTGGATTCGCGCCTGCAGCGGCTGGAAGGCGGCGGCATGACCGTGCCCTCGCGTCCGCCCGCCGATGCGCCGATCGAGGCGCCCGCGCCGGAGCAGCTGTCCGCCGATGAGCCGGTCAGCGGCCTGCCGGACCCGGCCACGCTGCCGACCCGCGACATGCCTGCTGGCGCGGAGGCCGTGGGCGCTACGGTGGCGCAGACCGGCACTCCGGACGAGAAGATGGCCTACGAGACCGCCTTCGAGGCGCTCAAGCAGGGCCGTTACGCCGAGTCCTCGCAGCTGTTCTCGGCCTTCCTGCAGCAGTACCCGGATGGCGAGTTCGCCGCCAATGCCACTTACTGGCTGGGCGAGTCCTACTACGTCACGCAGAACTACGAGATCGCGCTGGAGACCTTCCAGAGCCTGCTTTCGCGCTTCCCGGACAGCCGCAAGGCCCCGGATGGGCTGCTCAAGGTCGGTTACTGCCAGTACGAACTCGGCGACACCCAGCGCGCCGCGAGCACGCTGAACGAAGTGGTCAGCCGCTTCCCGGACACCCCGGTGGCGCGCCTGGCCCAGGGCCGTCTGCGCGCGCTGAGGCTGGACGGCAGGTGAGCACGGCAACGGCAGCCGGCGGCGCGACCAGCGCCGTCGCGCTGCGCATCACCGAGATCTTCCATTCGATCCAGGGCGAGGCCGACGCGGTCGGCTGGCCCACGGTGTTCGTGCGCCTGACCGGCTGCCCGCTGCGCTGCAGCTGGTGCGACACCACCTATTCCTTCACCGGCGGCGACAAGCGTTCGCTCGACGACGTACTGGCGACAGTTGCAAGCTTCCAGGCACGCCATGTCTGCGTGACCGGCGGCGAGCCGCTGGCGCAGAAGTCCTGCCTGCCGCTGCTGCGTGCGCTCTGCGATGCCGGCCATGAGGTCTCGCTGGAGACTTCGGGCGCGATGGACGTCGCCGAGGTTGATCCGCGAGTACGCAAGGTCATGGACCTCAAGTGCCCGGGTTCCGGGGAGATGGGACGCAACCGCTGGGAGAACCTCGCCCATTTGCTGCTGCACGACCAGGTCAAGTTCGTGATCGCCGACCGTGCCGATTATGACTGGGCGCGTGAGCAGACCCTGACCCATGCCCTGGCGGCCCGCTGCCAGGTGCTGTATTCCCCGGTCGCCGACCAGCTCCCGCCCGGACAACTTGCCGACTGGATCCTCGCCGACCGTTTGCCCGTTCGCCTGCAGTTGCAGTTGCACAAGGTGCTGTGGGGGAACGCGCCGGGACGTTGAGGGCGGCATCGGGCCGGGAAGGCGCCGGGCCGACTCAGGCATCGTCGGACTGATCGCCGGTTGTTGGTTGTTGGTTCTTGGTTGTTGGCGGCAGGATCCCGGCCGCAGGCCAGTGGGAGCGGCTTCAGCCGCGATCTATCCCGGCGGCCGCGGGAAAGATCGCCGACGGAGTCGGCTCCCACGGGCTGTCGGCGTGCGCGCTTTGCTGCCAACAACCAACAACCAACAACCAAGAACCAACAACCGGCCCGCAACCCACAACTCACCATCCGCCCGCATGTCCACTGCAATCATCCTGCTCTCCGGCGGCCTCGATTCCGCCACTGTCCTGGCCATGGCGCGCGCTGCCGGGCACCGTTGCCATGCGTTGAGCGTGGACTATCGCCAGCGCCATCGCTCGGAGCTGGATGCGGCGCAGCGGGTTGCGGCGGCGCTGGGCGCGGTCGAGCACCGCGTGATTCCGCTCGACCTGCGCGCGATCGGCGGATCGGCGCTGACGGATGACGCGATCGCGGTGCCCGAGTCGCCCACCAGCGGCATCCCGGTCACCTATGTGCCGGCGCGCAACACGCTGATGCTGTCGCTGGCGCTGGCCTATGGCGAAGTGATCGGCGCCAACGACCTCTACATCGGCGTCAACGCAGTCGACTATTCCGGCTACCCGGACTGCCGCCCCGAGTTCATCGCCGCCTTCCAGACGATGGCTCGGCTGGCCACCAAGACCGGCGTCGAGGGCGCGCAGATCACCGTGCACGCACCGATCATCGACATGAGCAAGGCGCAGATCATTCGCGCCGGCACTACGCTCGGCGTGGATTACGGCATGACCGTCAGCTGCTACCAGGCCGATGCCGATGGCCGCGCCTGCGGGCGTTGCGACTCCTGCCGCTTGCGCGCCGAGGGATTCGCGACGGCCGGCGTGGCCGATCCAACGCGCTACCAGGGCGCCTGAGGTTGGTCTTCAGGCGTCGCGGTCGCCGCGCGACAGCAGCGCTGCCGCCGGCGCGACGCGCATCGCGCGATACGCCGAAGGCAGCACCGCGAGCGCGCCGATGATGGCGACTGCCGCCAATGCCGCGGCCCAGCTGGAAGCATCTGCGGGCGTCACGCGATGCAACCGGTCCCCCGCCACGCGCGCCAGTGCCAGCCCAAGGCCCAGGCCCAGCAGCAATCCGGGCAGCAGGATCCACGCCGAGCGCGCATAGACCTCACGCAGGATTGCGCCGGGCGCGGCGCCGATGGCCATGCGCACGCCGAATTCCGCCACGCGCCGGCGCACCGCGGTGCTCAGCGCGGCGTACACCCCGAGCGCAGACAGCAGCAGGGTGGCGAGCGCGAACAGCGACACCGCCTCCATCAGCGCCACGCGGACCTGCTGGGTGCGCGCCACCGCCTGGTCCAGCGCCACATTGACCAGCAGTTCGGCATCCGGTGCCACCTGCGCCAGCAGCCGGCGAACGGCTTCGACCGGCGCCGTGTCCACCCCGCGACTCACCAGGAACTGCACCGGGTCGCTGTCCCCGATCGGCTGGTACAGGGTACCGTACCGGAGCTCTTCATCCAGCGATTTCTGCTTGACCGCTTCGGCGACGCCGACGATCCGCAGCGGCGTCGCGTCCGCGTCGTCCGCCTGTCGCAGGATTTGTCCCAGCGCATCGGCGGGCTGGCCGAAGCGGCGCGCATAGACCTCGTCCACCACCACGGCCGCGGCGCCGTCGGCCGGCGTGAACGCGCGCCCGGCGACCAGCGGAATCCGCAGCACGTCGAAGTACCCGGGCGACACCGACGCGATTCGCGCCTCGGCGGGCTCGGGATCCACCGCGCTCCTCAGTTCGGTCATGAACTCGGCGCCACCGAAAGGCGGCATGTCGGCGCGGGCGACGCCGTCCATGCCGGGCAACGCCGCCACCGCGTCGCGGAGGGCCTGGACCTGGGCTTCGCTGACCTGGTCGCCGAGATCGACCTGGGTCAGCACCACGTTCGCCGCATCGAAGCCTCGGTTCTCCGCCGCGAGGTTCCACGCACTCCGCAGCAGCAGCGCCGACCCGCCCGCCAGTGCCACGGTGAGCGCCAGTTGCGCCACCAGCAGCCAGCCTTGCGCCGGCGACAATCCGGACACCGCGCGCGAGCCGAGCGCACCCGCGGCCAGCCTGCCCTGTCCCAGGCGCAGCAAGGCCAGCGCCAGCAGCAGCGCCAGAGCGCCCGCTGCCGCGCCCATCGCGGCCGCGACGACACCCGTAGCCGATGCCACCGGCAGGGCCTCCGGCAGCAGCCCGCGTGCGCGCAGCAGCGCGATGCCGGCCGGCACGAGCAGGGCGCCGACGATCGCGCCGATGGCTGCGGGGAGCGCCAGTTCAATCGCCGCCTGAGCGCGCAGTTGCCGCGGCACGGCCCCCAGCGCGCGCAGCACGGCGTGGTCGCGCCGGCGCGCGAGCATGCGGTCGAGTGCCAGTCCCGCAAGATTGGTTGCCGCGATCAGCAACAGCAGCAGCGCAGATGCCTGGACCAGCAGCAGCGGTTGGAAGTGACCGGCGCTGAACTGCGCGCGCCAGGGGCGCACGTCGGCCCGCGCAGGGCCTTCGGGATTGCGCAGGAATTCGCTGCCGGAGTTGGCCAGCACGGCGGCCAACGCGCCCTGCGCTTGCGCGAGCGTGACCCCGGGGGCCAGTCGTGCAGCCACCTCGAACTGGCCGAATCCACCCGCGGCGTCGGTTGCGCGCTCCTCGGCGGTCGCCGCGAACGCGGTCCAGGCCTGCACGCGGGTGTCCGGCCAGGCAAAACCGGCGGGCATCACGCCGACGATGCGGTAGTCGACCTCACCGATCCGCCAGGTCTGCCCGATCACCTCAGCCGAGGCGTCGAACTGCGCGCGCCAGGTCGCGTGCGACAGCAGCAGCGCTGGCCCGCCATCCTCCGCGCCATCGAGCGCACGCCCGAGCGCTGGGGCCACGCCGAGCACCTGGTGGAAGTCCGCGCTGATCCGCTGGGTGTGCCAGACCCGCCCGCCCGGATCGAGCGCCGCCTTGACCGGCGCCGCACCGATCGCCCCGGCGAAGGTCTCGCTGCGCGCGCGCACCGCATCCAGCAGCGAGGGTGAGAGCCCCACCTGGAAGTCGATGTCCTTGAGATCGATGCGCAACTGCACCAGCCGCTCGGGCTGGGCATAGGGCAGCGGCTGCCATCCAAGCGCCCACAGGCCGCCAAGCGCGCTGCCATTGACCAGCACCAGCAAGGCGACGCTGAGTATTACGCCGAAGCTGTAGAGCGGGCGCGCGGAGCAGTCGTCGGACGGTGGTCATGGGCAGGCCCGCAGGGAGTGGAGACGACAACGATTAGCACACAGCGTGCCAGTCTTGCGAAGCTACGCCCGCCCGCTTCGCCGGGTGCGGATCCCCTGACGGCCACAAGCGGGGAAAGGGTCAGGGGGCAGGGGGACTGGCTTGCCGCATGGTCCGATCTGACGCGAGACAAATTCCACCTGGGCACTCGTCACCGCACGGTCCGAAAGTGCCGCACAACAGGTCCCCTGACCCCCGACCCCTTCCCCGCTGCTCTCTTTTCGGTCACTTCCGGCCCGCACCCCGCAAGCCGTCGGCGAAAATGGACGCAGGTGTCCGCTTTCGATTGCGCTGCGCATAATCGCCGGATGATTCGCTTGCCGGACTCCGCCCAATTGCAGCAGCTGAGCGCCTTCGATGGCGACTCGGCCGCAGCCTGGCGCCTGCAGTCAGCGCTGTTCGCCGAGATCTACGGCGCATTGGCGAGTGGGCTGGTGCTGCGTCCGTCGAAGGGCGCGCCGCGCCTGGTGGCGCTGACCGGGGCCGACGGCGCGGTGCGCATGGATGCCCGCGATCCCTACGACAGCGCGGGCGCGGCGCTGGCACTGACGGACCGCGAGAGCGCGGGCCTGCTCGCTGCGCTGGCGCCCGCGCGGCTTGCGCTGCGCGCGGACGCGGCCCACAGCGTGCTCGCGCAGTTGCTCGGCAGCGAGCTGGCCCTCGCGGTTCCGGTGCACGCCGGCGGGCGCAGCGATCACTTGTTGCTGCTGGGATGCGCGGCGGATCACGCGCTCGCCCAGGCCCCGCCGGCGCTGCTGCAGCTGCTGGTCGACTGCCTGTCGGCCTATCTGGTCGGTGCCCTCGACCGCCGCGAGCTGGAGGAGGCGACGCGCAAGGCGCGGGTGGAAATCCATGATCTCGCCGACGTGCAGCGCCTGCTGGTCGGCCTGAGGCTGGCGGATGTGTCCGGCCACGGCGCCGGTGCGGCGATGGAAGCGGTCCAGTTCGATGCCATCCTGCGCACCTATCCCGGCGGCGAGGGCGCGGGTCCGGCCGGTGCGCTGACCTATGCCAACCGGCATTTCTTCTCGCGCAAGGCGCGTCCGCATTTCCTTACCGCGCTCGGCTTCCTGCACACACCGCACCTGGGCGAGGCGCAGCTCTGCAACGCCGGCCACCTGCCGCCGTTGCGCCGCCGCGCGGGGCGCATCGAGCGCCTGGACGAGGGCCGCGACATCCCGATCGGCGTCCTGCGCGAGCACCAGTACGCCAGCCATCGTTACGACGCCAGGCCGGGCGACCTGCTGGTCTGCTACACCGACGGCATCACCGAGGCGCGCGACCGCGATGGCCGCCAGTTCGGGGTCGAGCGCATCGAGGCGATCCTCGAGCGCAACCGGCTGGACTCGCCCGAGGCGATCCTCGCCGAGATCCTCGCCGAGGTGCACGCTCACCAGGGCGGCGAGATCGGCAGCGACGACCAGACCCTGGTGTTGCTGCGGCTTGGTGGAATCGCCTGACCCCGGCAGCGAAGGCAGCCATGCCTGCGCGTCGACGCCCCGCCGTCCGCCATCGCGCTCAGGCCGACAGCAGCTGCCCGCTGCGCAGCTCCTCGGTGCCGCTGACCTTGGCCACGCGCGTGCCCGAGTGCACCACGCGTCCGCTCTCGCGCGCGTAGAGCACCCCGTCGACCGGGCTGGCCAGGGTGGAACACACGCCCGACAGCGGATCGATGATGTCGACCACCGGATCGCCGCGCTGCAACTCGGCGCCGAGCGCGGCACGGTGCACCAGCACACCGCCCTGTGGCGCGTACAGCGGCATCGACCCGGCCAGCGGACGCGGCGCGCGCCTGAGCGGTGGCAGGGTGGGTGTTGCGCCGGCAATGAATCCCTGGATCTGCAGGAAGCCGAACAATGCCCGCGCGTCGGCAGTGGCATGTTCGTGGCAGACATCGGTCTCGCCGCGCAGCTCGATGGTGGCCGCCACGCAGGCCTCCGGCCAGGCTTGGTCAGCGCCGCCGGCCTGGGCGTGCAAGGCGTTCAAGCGGGAGAAGGTCAGCGAGCAGCTCTCGTCGAAGGGATCGCCCCCGGAATCGTCGGCCAGCAGGGCAAGCTCGGCGCCCAGCAGTTGCGCCAGCGGCGTCAGTGCCGGCCACAGCGTCGGCGTGGTGTAGAGGTGCATCACGGCCTCGTTGTCGCAATGCAGGTCGAGCACCAGGTCGGCGTCGATGGCCAGCGTCAGCAAGGTCTTGCGCAGGCTTTCCAGTTCGCTCGGGCCGGGCAGTCCATCGCAGGCCGCGCGCAGCGCGGCGCGCACGCTGGCGATATCGGGCAGGGTGCCGGCGGCGATCGACGGGCGCAGCTGCGCGTAGGCGGTCGCGGCGATGTTGGCGTACTGGCGGTTGAAGTTCTCGCCGCTCGGCAGTTCGAAACGGCCGATGCCGCGCCCGAGCAGCCGCTGCGCATGGCCGATCGGGTTGGCCATCGGCACCAGCACGATCTCGCCCCTGAGCAGTCCGGCGGCTTCTGCCTCCGCCAGCAACTGGCGCAGATGCCAGGCCACCAGCAGCCCGGGCGGCTCGTCGGCGTGCAGCGCCGCCTGCAGGTAGGCCTTGCGCCCGCCGGCCGGCCCGAAGTGCAGGCTCAACAGCTCGCGCGTGGTGCCGGGTGCCGGCGGGGTCAGGACATGGCGCTGCTCGCGCATCTTCGGTTCCAGGAGAGGAGACTGCCCGCGATCATCGCAGCGCCGCGCCCGCGCGCAAGGCACTGTCGCGCGCCGGCGCCTGCATTTCTTGTCCGCAAAGGACGCAAAGAGGGCAATAGCGTCATGGGTCGCAGCATCCCCGGAAGGTAATTCAATGGGTTAGAACATGTTCGATGAGAGTTCCGGTCGCCCCTGCCGGTGCGCTTGTTCGCGCATCGAACCGTGACTCTCGCAAGATCGCGGACTGTGTTCTTGGACGCAAAGGACGCAAAGGACGCAAAGGACGCAAAGGACGCAAAGGACGCAAAGGACGCAAAGAATATCAATCGCGATACAGCGCTCGGGTGTCCCCGGCATTTGCTGTCTTTGCGTCCCTTTGCGTCCTTTGCGTACTCAATCACAGGGTCGTCGTTCTGCATGGGCAGAAAGAGTGGGAAATTCAACACCCTGGCGCATGTTCGGTGGGAGGAATTCGAAGGTCACTCGAATCCGTTGCGCAGCAAATCGCCGGCGTGCAGCCGGGCGCGCATGGCGCTGGCGTAGTAGCTGCCGTCGTTGCTGGCGTAGGCATAGCCGCTGAAGACCACGCGCTCGCCGTCGGCCGACAGCGCCATGCTGGCCAGGCGGTTGTCGCGGTCGCTGCCGGCGAGCGTGTGGCCGTAGCCCATGCGGCCAGGCAGGCTGGGACTCAGGTTGCCGAAGCTGCTGTCGAAGCTGCCATCCGGGTTGAGCCGCGCGAGGGCGGCATCGCCGAAGGTGAATCCAGCGGACTCGTAGCCTCCGCCGACCAGGATCTTGCCGTCCGGGGCGACCAGGATGTCATCGGCATAGGCATCGCCATGGATGCCGGCCGCAGCGTAGTCGAATACTCGCGCCACGCCGCCATTGAAGCTGGGATCGGTGTTGCCGCTGAGCAGGTCCATTGCGAAAACCGCCATCGACGGATCCAGGTCCTGGGCGTCGGCCACATAGCCCGCGATCAGCAGCCGCGGATTGCCGCCCAGGGTCTGCACCGCCAGCTGGTTCCCGGTGTTGTGGCGGTAACCAGGGGCGGCGCTGAAGAAGAACTGGCGGAAGCCGCCGCTGCCGAATGCCGGGTCCAGCCCGAGCGCATTGGTCTGCGAGGGAAACGAGGTGCCGACGACGACGCCATCGAACTGGCCCTGGCCGTCCACCACCGAACGCCGCATCAGGGTACGCCAGCGCACGCTCAGTCCCGGGCTGGTCTGGGTGTACGCGACCAGTGCGGTCACCTGGGAATCGAAATTGAGATCCAGCCGCAGCATCCGCCACTGGGTCGGCAGGCCGACGTCGCCGCCGACCACGTTGCCGCATTCGGACGCGGCGCACAGGCCGCCGGTGTTGCCGAACAGGATGACTTGCATCAGTGCGTGGTTGCCCTGGGTGCCGTCGCGCAGGTCTCCGGCGATCATGAAGCGGTCGCTCTCCAGTTCGTAGGCGACGATCGCCCCGGCGCGGTCCGAAGGGCTGCCGCCGCGCCGGATGCGACGCAAGCCGCTGCCGGCGAAGGCGCTGTCGAGTTCGCCGTTGGGCAGCACCGCCCACACCGCCATGTCGCTCTGGTCGAAGGGGCCGTAGAGCGTGCCGAGCACCAGGACCGCGCCATCGCGGCGCAGGACGGCGTCCGCCGCTTCCACTTCGAAATCCGGACCGGCGTCCAGCAGTTGCTGGCCGAGCGGGCCGTAGCTGGTGTCCACACTCCCGTCGCGGTTGAAGCGGGTGATGCCGATCTGGCTGTTGCCGGGAAACTGCGAGCCGAAGGGCGTGGGTGTGTTGCTGATCACCAGCACCTTGTCGTCGGCCTGGACCAGGGTCTTGACCGGGCGCGTTGCGCCGCGCTGCAGGCCGGCGTCGATCGGCCAGTAGCTGGTGACCCGGCCGCCGGCGAAAGCCGCATCGAGTTGCCCGTTCGCCATCGCCGGCAGGGCCACCGCCAGCAGCCAGGCCATCATCCACATGCGCATCGATTTCTCCGGATCCGACAGCGGGAGCTGCCGCAGCCGGGTGCTTACGCTTTCCGGCGGCCGCACCTGACACGCGTTGCGCGGCCGGGGCGCCGGCTCATGCAGCGTGGCGCCAGGTATTGCGGCCCGCGGCCTTGGCTGCGTAGAGCGCCTCGTCAGCGGCGGCGATCAGGGCCAGCGCATGTTCCGGCGAGCCAGCCGTCGCGATGCCGATGCTGGTGCCGGTGCGCAGCGCGATCTCGCCGAACATGACCGGGACCGCCATCGCTTCGATCATCCGTCGCGCGGTGCTCTCGGCGAACTCGCGGGCCTGGCCCAGGTCCACGTGTTCGCTCAGGATCACGAATTCGTCGCCACCGATCCGCGCCACCAGGTCGCCCTCGCGGACCACTGCGGATTGCCGCTCGGCGAAGGCGCGGATCAGGTGATCGCCTGCCGCGTGGCCATGACGATCGTTGATTGGCTTGAGGAAATCGAGGTCCAGGAAGAGCAGCGCCAAGGCCACCGGCTGGTGTCGGCCGCGCGCGATGGCCAGTCCCAGCCGCTCCTCGAACTGGCGCCGGTTGGCTACCCCGGTCAGCGGGTCGAGGCGGGCTTCGCGCTCGAGTTGCGCCTCGGCCAGCTTGAGGCGCGTGATGTCGAAGGACAGGACGAAGAATCCGGCGGCACTGCCATCGCGCGCCTGTTCCGGAATGTAGCTGCACTCGAAGTGGAAATCGCCGCCCGGCAAGGACTGCGTGAGTTCGAAACTGGAGGCCACACCGGACAGCGCACCCTTCGCGGGCGCTGCGATCCGCGGGTACACCGCTGCGCCGTGGATCTCGCCCAGGGTGCGTCCCACGATCTCCGCTTCCGTGCGTCCGAACAGCCGCTGCATGTAGCCGTTGGCGAAGGTGTAGCGCTCCTCGCGGTCCACATGCGCGACCACCGCGGGCACATTGTCGGTGATCGTCCGCAGGCGTTCGCGGCTGGCGGCGAGGGCTGCCTCGCTGCGCTGCAGGGAGAGGTTGCTGCGGCGCTGGCGGTAGAGGAACACGGCAATCAGGCACAGGCCGCCAGCCACGGCGACGATCAGCAGCAGGCGCAGGCGGTTGCTCGCCGTCAGTGCACGCTCGCGTTCGGTCGCCAGCTCCGCCTCCTTCGCCAGCCGCTGCAGGTCGAACTCCTGTTCGGCATAGCGCAGCCGCGCCTCGAAGTCCTCGCCGACCAGCGCCCGGTCGCGTGCGTCCACGATCTCGTCCAGCTGCAGCAGGCGCAGAGTCTGCGTACCCAGGTCATTGCGCTCCGGCCGGATGGCCAGGCGCACCCGGATCAGTTCACGCAGCACGCGGCGCTCCTCGGCATCCAGGCCCGCCAGGCGGAACTGCTCGGTGGCCTCCTCGAAAGCGGTCTCCGCCGCCGGCAGGTCGCCGCGGTCGCGTGCGACCTGTCCCAGCACCTCATTGCCGAGCCCGCGCAACTGCGAATGCCGGAAGCGTCGCGCGAGGTCGATCACGCGCTCGGCGCTGGCCCTCTGGGTGGCCACGTCGCCCTGGTCCCGGGCGATGTTCGCCAGTTCCAGGTCAAGCTCGGCGGTGAGCTTCGGGTCGTTCAGCGAGGCGGCCACGGCGATGGCTTCGCGCACCGTCTCCCGCGCGGCGTCCCATTGACCCAGGTTGGCTTCGGCGCGGCTGCGGTTGCGCAACAGCCGGGCGCGGATCAACGGCTCCGGGATGTCGCCGAGTGCCTGCAGGCCGCGGTTGGCGTAGCTGCGGGCGAGTTCGTGGCGTCCGAGCAAATTGCTCATCGACGAATATCCCAGCTGCACGCCGGCCGACAGCACCGGGGAGGGATCGCGTTCAAGGCGACGCTCTGCCTCCGCGAGCACGCGGCCGCCCGGGCTGTACTGCTGCTGCGACAGCAAGGCCCGGCTCTCCGCGATCAGGCCGCGCACGGCCAGCAGCGGTTCGCCGGCCGCATCAGCCGCCTTGCGTGCCTCGATGCCGGCTTTCAGCTGGCATTCCCAGTCGGCGAAGATGCGGCAGGCGTTCGCCCGCGCGATCTCGAGCAGCGCGAGCTCGCGCTGGCGGCCGTCGGCGCGCGCGCGCTCGATCTCCGGCAGGATCTTCGCCAACGCGCCTTTGGGATCCGACAGCGCTTCCAGCTCCAGCGGATGGCGCTCTGCCTCGGTGGGCACCGCAGCCGCGGCATGGGCCGCACAAACGAGCACAAGCGCTGCCGCAACGGTGGACGCCCACGCGCCGACAGCGGCCAGCGCCCGGCGCGGACGCCCGGATCCGCCACTCGGGTAGCTGCCCACCGCGTCGCAGGCGACAACGATGCGCATGAGCCAAGCTTGCACGGGGGATCCCGGGCGAATCGCTTCAGCGAGCCGAGCGATACAGCATTGGCCAGTAGTCAGGGGTCACTCCGGCGCATTCGCCCATCCGCCGGTACTCGACCAGGTCGAATCCCTGCTCGGTCCACACCCACTGGCCGCTGGCACCGCAATCGCCGATCCCGCGGCCCTTGCCGAACATGGACAGCACCCCGGTGGCCGGGTCGAAATCCGCGTTCACGAGATCGCCGTCGACGGTCATGCTGCCATCATCGCGCGGGAGCGGAAAGGCGATCCGTTGCGGCTGCGCACCCTGTGACAGCAGAAACCAGCTGCTGCCGGAGTTGTAAGCCGCCACGTAGCAGACCAGTTGTACCAGGGTGCGACCGTCGGCGAGTTCGAAGGCGCTGTCGCGCAGCAAGGTGTCGTAATCGATCTCTTCGCATTCATCCCCTTCGAGGGTCTCGCGCACCAGCTGGCCCAGACGGCTGGTTTCGACCTCATCCAGCGCACGTCCGCCGGCTGACGCACGTGGCTGCAGCGGCGCGGGAGGCACGGGGATCGACGATGTTGGCTGCTCGCCCTTGCGCACGAACGCGGTCGTGGTGCCGAGCCGCCGCTGCTGCTCGTCGATCCACAGCAGAATGGCGCTGGCACCGGACAGCGAGATGGTCCCCACCGGGCCACCGTCGCCAACCAGCGTCAGTGTGTCCGCGCCGCGCATCGCGCCGAACATCGCAGCGATCTCATCCGCATCGGTGATGACCACGTCGATGCCCTCGCCGCTGTCGGCGTCGACCAGGTGCGCATCGTTGAACTGCAGCAGTTCGGCGTCGTCCGCCTGCAGGATCCAGTAGATCTCGCGCGAAAGCGGATGGTCGACGCGCAGGGTGATGCGGGTGACCGCATCGTCGCCACGGCCACCGCGTTCGAAGTGCAGGAAGGCGTAGCTGCCCGCATCGGCCGGGGCGAATCCCACGGCCGTGCAATGGCGCGTGTTGTCGCACCCGGCGACCCAGCGCTTGACTTCCTTGTAGCCCTGGGCAGGCGCAGCGACCGACGCCATCAGCAAGGCCAGAGACACGAGAGTGCGCATGCATGGATTCTCCGCGGGCGATGCGCAGAGTATGCCGTTCGCAGCTTGCGCCGGCGGCTCTCAGGCATAGCCGACGATCACCGCCCCCACCACGAACAGCAAGGACAGTCCGAGCAGCCAGGCGAGCCATCCCGCGATGAAGCGCGCCCACTGCAGCCAGTCGATGCGCGCGGCACCGAGCACGCCCATCAGGGTGGCCGACGTCGGCACGATGATGTTGGTCAGCCCGTCGCCGAGCTGGAAGGCAAGCACGCTGACCTGGCGGCTCACCCCGAGCAGGTCGCCGAGCGGGGCCATGATCGGCATGGTCAACGCGGCCTGTCCCGAGCCCGAGGGCACCAGGACGTTCAGCACCGACTGGAAGGCCAGCATCAGGCCGGCCGCCACTGCCGCGGGCAGGCCCTCGAGCGCGTGGGCCAGGTGGTACAGCAGGGTGTTCAGCACGGACGGCTGGCTGGGATCGGTGCCGCCGAGCAACAACATCAGTGACTTGGCCATGGCGACCACGAGCACCACCGGCAACATCTGCGCGCAGCCCTCGCGGAATGCGTCGGCCAGGGCATTGGCGTCGATGCCCGGCCGGCGTCCGAGCCAAGCGACGATGCCCACCGCCAGCCCCATCGCGAAGAACTGCGCCGCGAGTTCCGGCAGGTAGTAGCCACGCGCGGTCACCCCGTAAATCACCCAGGCCATGGTGGCCACCAGCAGCAGCATCACCAGCGCGTCGTTTCCGCTGGCGCGCTCCAGTGCCTCTGCGGGGCGATTCGCGGCGGCGGCCCGCGGGTGCCGGTGGCGCAGGGCGTAGCGCAGGGTCATCGCCGCTCCGATGGCCGTGAATACCGTCCACATCAGCACCCGCAACCCGGCGCCGGATACTGGCGGCAGGCCGGCCACCCCTTGCGCGACGATCACGCTGAAGGGGTTCATCCAACTGGTGGCGAAACCCACCTGGGTGGCGACGAAACTCACCAGCACGACACAGGTCGCATCCAGTCCCAGGCGCGCGAACACCGGCACCAGCAGCAACACGAAGGGAATGGTCTCCTCGCCCATGCCGAAGATCGCGCCGCCGAGCGAGAAGAGCAGGAACAGACCGGGAATGAGGATCGCCAGCCGGTCCTGGAAACGGTCGATGAAACCGGCCAGGGTGCGGTCGATCGCACCCGTGCGCATCAACACGCCGAAGCTGCCGCCAAGCACCAGCAGGAAGGCCACGATGCCCACCGCCGAACCGAACTTGTCGCCGGCAACCAGGCCTTCGAATGGCAGGTTCAGCAGGCCCAGGCCGCCGCCCTCGGCGAACAGCGGGACCGCCTTCGGATCGCCCGCACGCTCGTAGCTCGCCAACTGGATCGAGACCTGGCGTGAGCCCTCCATTCGCTCCACCGTGGCAAAACGGCCGGGGGCAATGAAGGAGACGGCGAGCGCCACCAGGACCGCCGCGAGCGCGAGGATCAGCAGGGTATCCGGGGCCTTGAAGCCGGTGCGGGCAGATGGACTCGGGTGCATGGGCTCAGGGCTCGGAGCGGACTGGCTGGATGGAGCTTTCGGCTTGCGTCGAAAGCGGGAGTTGCCACACGGCCTGGCCATGGCCATCCGCGCAGGCGCGCCCGGCCGGGACCTCGCGGTCGCCGTCGAGCAGGGTCAGTTCCAGGCTGCGACCGGGCGCCAGCGAAAGCAACGCATCGCGCAGCGCGGGCCCGCCGGCGGCCAGCGTGCGCCGCGGCGCCGGAGCCGTTGCGCAACGGGGGCTGACCTTCGGCGGCGGCCATGCCGGCGCGTCTCCGGCCCGATGGTGATGCCAGGCCAGGCGCCCGGGTGCGATTTCGCGGAGCCAGGTGACACCGCCCTGGCCGATCGCCTGGGCACGCCAGCCGGTTCCCACGCGGTCCAGTCGCAGTGCGGTGTTCTCGTCGACCCCGACCCCGAGGACCGCCGGCGTATCGAGCAGCACACGCGCCAGCCGGTACTCGCGGCCGCGCTCGGAAAAATGGGTGTCGAGCACGCCCCAGAAACTGCCCAGTCCGCCGCCCGGGTGCACCAGCAGGGCATCCGGATCCACGCCTGAGCAGGCGTCGGCGGCGGCGCAGCTCGGGTCTGGAGGCAGCCCCGTGCCGCGCGCGCGCGGCGCCGCGCGGCAGCGCCGAGCCGGACACCAGCATCGGCCCGTCGGCGGCGGCCTGCACGGCCGTGCCGGCGCTGGTCCCACCCAGCACCAGGCTCCCGGCCGCCAGGCGTGCGCGCAACTGGCGCAGTTCGGGCGAGGGCTGTCCGTCGGCCGTGAACCACGCAGCGCGGGTGAAGCTCTGGTCGCCTCCATTGAGGAACAGTGCATCCGCCCAGTCGAGTGCCGCCCGCAGCCGCCGTGGATCGCGACACGCTGCCTCCAGCGCCTGTGCGCGCTCCGGGTGCAGATGCGCACGGTCCTGCGCGCCCCAGCGCTCGCCGCGCAGCGCGTCCAGGCGGGCACAGTCGCGCGCGGGATCGCGCTGCGCGGCGCGCAGCGCCTGGTCCAGCGGCAGCCAGCGCACCTGCGCGCCCGCCTGGGTGAAGACCTCCTGGTAGAACGCGATGGCGTTGTAGGGATCGCGACTTGACGCGGTACTGACCAGCACCCGCGGCTGCGCGCGCCCCGATACCTCACGCGCCATCGCGACGAAGGCGCGGTAGATCGTTGCACCCGAGTCCGCCCGCGAATCCGCCAGCGACACGGACTCCGCGCCAGCCGCGACCTCGAGCGCATCCAGCACCCGCAGGCGCTCGAAATCGGCCAGCGGTGCCCACGCCGCCCCGAGTTCCGGCCCGAGTTCTTCCGTCCTGAGGTCGCGCTCGCCAATCCGGGCCAGCCATTGGCGCAGGCCAGCGAGGACGGCAGCCTGCTGCGGGCGTCGGTGCGGATGCCACCAGCCGCTCGCGACGCGCGCCAGAGCGCCGGCGTCCAGGCGCAGCCGGGGGGCCTGCGGCGGCGCCGGGATGGCGCCATCGACGCATGCCTCGGGTGAGGCGCCTGCACACACGGGCAGCGCGCCGCCTGCCAGGAGCATGCGCGGGCCATCGGCCGCGATGAGGCTCGCGGGCAGCGCGAGCAGCACCGCCAACAGTCGTGGCCAGCGCCCGATCATGGGTTGCGCCACAGTGTGGGGAGGTGCGCCTCGTACACCGGGCCCCCGTCGTGGATTCCCACGTGTTGCCCCGGGTGCAGGCCAGCGGCGGTCAATGCGTCGCGCCAGACCGCAGCGTCCGGGCGCAGGGCGCCAATCGCCGCCTGCGATTCCCCGCGCAGCACGGACACCACCAGGGGATGTCGTGGCAACAACGCCGCGACATGCGCCTCCCAGGACGGGCCGAAGCGAGCCTGCACCTCGTCGACATCGCCGGGGAAGAAGTGCCTTCCCAGCCCGTTCCAGAATGCCGGCGAGCCATCCGCCGACAGCGGACCCGGCAAGGCGGCGATCACCCGCGGAATCTCGCCGTCGACAGCCGGGCGCCCGCGCAGCCATTCGAGCGCGCTTGCGACCATCCGTGCCGCGAGGGGTCCGGCGTCGCCACCTGCCGCGACCGCCGGATCGACGCAGAAATCGGTGATCTCGGCGGCGCCTGTATGGTCGTTGCCCAGCAGCAGTGTGCGCTCCCTGCGGAACATGCCGAGATCAGCCGCGGCATGCACCCGACACCCGACATGGAACCAGAAGCGCGGCTGTTCCAGGCCGATGGCCTTGCGGATGCGTGCGCAGGCGAGCAGGCGCGGCCCGGCACAAGCCACCATCAGGCAGTCGTCCTCGTCATCGGGCAAGCCGGCGCTGTCCAGGGTGTGCGCAGGCAGCAGGGCCGACAGGCGCGGCAGATCGCCGGCATCGGCCGGCCGGATTTCACAGGCACTCATCGCTCGCCCCCTTGTGCGGTGTCCAGCCGCGCCGCCCGCAGAACACCGCCGGGAACGACACCCAGGCACTGCAGGGCGCCGGCATCGACCAGCAGTTCCTCGCCCTCGGCGTGCGCGAGCGCCAGCGTGGCGCGGAATCCGCCGCGCGCAGGATTACACAGCAGATGCCAGTCGCCCGCGCCCACGCTGCCGGCGCGCGCGCGGTAGCGACGCGCGCGGGAGACCGTCTTGAGCATGGCCAGGCGTTCCTGGGCGGTCGGTCCGCCGTCGAACAGGTCGACGTAGGTGTCGGCATCGAAGCCCTCGTCGATCAGGATGGAAAACGGCAGCTCCGCGATCGGATGCAACTGCCCGATCGCGAACTGGGCCTCTTCCGGCAGCAGCGGCACGTAGATGGGAGAAGGAGGCATCAGGTCCGCGATGAAGGTCTTGCTGCGCCCGCCGGTCAGGCGCTCGATGGTCGGATAGTCCATGCCGAAGAACTGGCGTCCTACCGCGTCCCACAGCGGGCAGCGGCCACTGTCGTCGGCCAGGCCGGCGCTCTCGGCGGCAACGCGGTCGGAGAAGCGCTCTGGAAATTGCGAGATGAACAGCAGGCGCGCGCGCGACAGCAGTTGCGGCGCCAGGGTGTCGGTATAGGCCGGATCGATGTGGAAGCTGATGAACAGGCTGACGTCGGTCAGGTCATGGCAGACCTGCAGGGTATGGATGCGCGTGGATATCCCGAGTGCCCGGCTTGCGTGCACGACGAACTCGTTGCGGAAGCTGTAGAAGGGGTCGGCGAAGCCTGCGCGCGCAGCAATCCCACTGATCCCCACCACGTTCCCTCGGGACAGGTCCTCGAGTGCGAACAGGTAGATCTCCTCGCCACTCGCGTCGTCGGTGGCGAAGGAATGCAGCGAGCGTTGCAGGCGATCGGTCAGGAATGCGCGATCGTGCGGCAAGGTGGTGATGCCCACCGGGCTGGCCGCCGCAAAGCGCTCGAGTGCCGGCAGGTCTTCGGCTGTGCACGGACGCAACAGGAAGCGCGTGGGGCGATCGCAGGTGGTCATGCTTGCGTCTCGTCTGAATGAGTGGGTGGAGGGGCTGCAGCCGAGGCCTCGCTGCGCCAGGCGTTGGCGCGCGCGGTGCGTTCGTCGCGCGGGGTGCGCCCGAAGAAGCTGCGGTAGGCGTTCGAGAAGTGAGCGCCGGAGGCGAAGCCACAGCCCAGGCCGATCTGCAGGATGGACTGCGAGGAATGCTGCAACTGCCGGCGGGCGCGCTGCAGCCGCTGTTCCAGGTACCAGCGCGAGGGCAGGGTATCCAGGTGTTGCTTGAACAGCCGTTCGAGCTGCCGCCGCGAGACGCCGACCAGTCGCGCGATGTCCTCGGTCGACAGCGGCTCGCCGAGATTGGCCTGCATCAACGCCACGGCCTCGGACAGCTTGGCACTTCCGCCGGCCCGCGCAGCCGTCGCTTCGGGCTGCCGTTCATGCTCCTGGCGCAGCCGCTCGATGGCGAAGTGCGCCAGCAACTGCACCTGCACCCGCTCACCGTGGCGCGTGCCGAACCAACGGATGACCAGTTCGATCGCGGCCGTGCCGGTCGCACAGGTCCAGCGGTTGCGATCGTGCACGTGGTGGGCGGCGGTCACGATCGCGTGCGGCCAGCGCGAGGCGGTTTCGACCATGAACGCCGACGGCACACAACAGCGATAACCGTGCATCAGCCCTGCCTGTGCCCACCAGGCCGCGCCGCAGCCGATCCCGCCGAGGGTGCCTCCGCGCCGGTCCAGGTCGCGCCCGCGCCCGGCCAGCACCTGGGCGATCCATGCCGCGTCGCCGGCCGTGGGCGGGGCCTGCGCACACACGAAGACGCCGGCGAGATCCCCGCACCCGTCCAGCGAAGCGTCCGCATGGATGGTCTCGCCCCCGGCGCAGCGCACGGGGCGCCCATCCGGCGAGAGCACCAGCCATTCCAGCGCGCGCCCACCGAGCAGCGCATTGCCCGTGCGCAGCGCATCCAGCGCGCCCACGGCCGGCAGCAAGGGGCCGTTCGGCAGGATCAGGACCGCGTGGCGCTCGCGCATGGACTGAATCTGCAAGCGGAAGCCAGGTGCGTCCGAGCGCGCGGGCGCCCTGCGCTGCGGCCGCCGGTCGCAATGGTGGGGCGCGATGAAGGTCCCGAACTGACCACGGGGTCTCCGGATGGGGATGCCGATGCGGTCCGGTCCTCACCGTTCCGCGGGACTCGATCATGGCACCGGTGGCGGTCGCAGCCGCGTTCTGGATGCAGCTTGCGCGCAATTTCCGCAAGGCGGTGTCGCATGCACGCAAGCGGGCGCCTGCCGTGGGTCCTGCCTGGCACGGTTTACCGATTTGCGACGCCGAGTTGTCGTGGCGCGACGCAGCCACTGGCCGCGCGCAGATGGCCGGTGCACTGTCCGCACCCATCGCCGCGTCCGCTTCCGGAGCGCGGCGAATCGATCCCCGTTCCGAACCAGGACCAGACCATGCAGACCCCGAATCCGCGGTGGCGCACCGCTCGCCGGCGCTCCCTACTGACGCTCGCACTGACCCAGGCCCTGTGGGCTCCGGCGGTCGTCTGGGCCCAGGCGCCAGAGGATTCCGCCGAACCGGCGGAACTGGACGCGGTCTTCGTCACCGGTTCGCGCATCAAGCGCATCGACGCCGAGACTGCACTGCCGGTGGAAGTCATCACGCGCGAGGAAATCGCCACGCGTGGCCTGACCACGGCGGCCGAGATGGTCAAGTCGCTGACCGCGAACACCGCGCCCCTCGCGGACGGTGCCAGCATCACCGACAGCACCTCCGGGCAGCGCGGCTTCAACGGCGCCAACCTGCGCGGCGTGGGGGTGTCCAGCACCCTGATCCTGCTCAACGGTCGTCGGCTGGCCAATTTCGCCTCGCCCGGCGACGAGGCGGGGGTGGACCTCAACAACATCCCGGCGGGCGCCATCGAGCGTGTCGAAGTGCTCAAGGACGGCGCATCCGCGGTGTATGGCTCGGATGCGATCGGCGGCGTGATCAACTTCATCACCCGCACGGACTACCAGGGCCTGGACCTGTCGCTGCTGGCAGCCGACACCGACCAGGGCGGCGCGGACAAACAGACCGCAACGATCAGCGGCGGCTTCGGCGACCTGCAGCAGGACCGTTTCAACGTCTTCGGCACGCTCGATGTGCAGCACCTGGGCGCGCTGCGCTCCAGCCAGCGGGACTTCATCCGCGAGCGGCCGCTTGCCACCACCTTGCCCGCGCTGATGTCGAGCAACACCTATCCGGCCAACATCGATATCAGCAGCGCCCAGCGCAACGCGTTGATCGCCGCCGGCCTGCTGCCGGCCGGGACCACGCGCACTCGCATCAACCCGAGTTTCCCGGGGTGCAATCCACCCGCCACGGTCAACGCGCCGCAGGGACCGGGTGGCCCGGTGGCCTGCAGTTACGACTACATGCAGGACACCGAGCTGTATCCAGAGTCGGACAAGATCGGATTCATCGGCCGCGCGGTGTTCCAGGTGTCGGACAGCCACCAGTTGTACGCAGAAGCATCCTTCGCGCGCGTCGAGACCTTGTATCGGCTGAGCCCCAACCCGCAGCGGATCCGCAACCTGCCGGTGTCGATCCTGCCCGAACCGTACCGCAGCGCCTTGACCGGGCCGAGCCTGCCGAGCACATTCAGCGGCGTCCGCTACCGCATGAGCGAAGCCGGCAACCGCACCAGCGAGGTCACCAGCGAAGGCAGCCGCATCGTGCTGGGCGCCGAGGGCAGCTTTGGCGAGTGGTACTACGGTGCCGGACTGTCGCGCGCGGAAAACGATGCGATCGATCGCTACGTGGACGGCTATGTCCTGTTCGACCAGTTCGACGCCGCGGTGCGCAACGGTACCGTCAATCCCTTCGGCCCGTCGTCCGCCGCCGGGCAGCAACTGATCGACAGCATCAAGATCGATGACGAGGCGCGCAAGTCGCGCGGCACCAGCGAGAGCTTCGATTTCAACTTCTCGCGCTCACTGATGGAACTGGACGGCGGTGAGCTCGGGCTCGCATTGGGCGGTGAGTTCCGGCGCGAACGCCAGAACTTCGATCCTTCCGATCTGCTGCAGAGCAACAACATCGCCGGCGATCGCGACAGCACCCTGCAACCGGGCGATCCGCCGGCGCTGGTCGCCACCCGCGAGAGTCGCACCATTGCATCGGCCTATGCCGAGCTGAATGCGCCGGTTTCCGAGACCGTGGAGCTCCAGGGCGCGCTCCGTTTCGATGAATACGAGGATGTCGGCTCCACCTTCAACCCCAAGTTCGGCGTGCGTTGGCAGCCGCGCACAGACCTGGTGTTGCGCGCCTCCGCCGGCACCGGATTCCGCGCGCCGTCGATCAGCGACCTGTACCGCCCGACCATTTTCGGCGTGACCTCCAGCCTGATCACCGACCCGCAGTGCGCGGATGCGGAAGGCAGCATCGACCTGTGTACCGACCAGTGGCCGGTGGAGCGTCGCAGCAATCCGGATCTGGATCCCGAGCGTTCGCGCCAGTTCTCGGCGGGCTTCATCTACGAGCCCAGCGAGCGCTTCAACCTGGGCGTGGAGTATTTCTGGCTGCAGAAGCGCGATGTCATCAGCACCCTGGGCGAGCAGATCATCATCGAGAATCCGGATCGCTACAACGGCACCTACATCGAGCGCGACGAAGACGGCTTCATCAGCAACATCATCCTGCAGAAGGAAAACCAGGGGCGCCTGAAGACCAGCGGACTCGATTTCAGCGGCCGGCTGGCGTCCGGCGAAACCGACTGGGGCACCTTCAGCGTCGATCTCACGGGGACACTGGTTCTCGAGTACGAACGCCAGTTCGGGCCGCTCGAGCCCTATCGCAGCAACCTCGGCCGCTTCCTCAACGATCAGGTCATCCAGCGCTGGCGCCACCGGGTGGCTTTCAACTGGGATCGCGAGTCCTTCGGCCTGACGCTCGCCAACACCTGGCTGTCCGGCTACCGCGACCAGAACACGACCTACGATCCCTTCAGCGACGAACGCCTGCCGCCGCGCGATGTGGACGCCTATTCGCTGTGGGACCTGACTGGCAGCTGGCAGGTCAACGACCAGTTGCGCCTCCGCGGGGGCGTCCTCAATGTCTTCGACGAGGACCCGCCGTTCTCCAACCAGGCCTATTTCTTCATCGCAGGATACGACCCGACCTACACCGATCCGCGGGGTCGCAGCTTCTACCTCGGCCTGGAGTACAAGTTCCGCTGATCGCCGATCTCACGGAGGGACATGCAAGGCCCATCCCGATCCCCCTCCGCGGCGAACGCCCCGCGCCGCGGATTGCACTCCCCAGGGGCCGCGCCAGGGGCCGGTCGCAAGACCGGCCGGCGCGTTGTCCCGGCTGCTGCGGTGCGTCGCTCAGGGTAGTTCGCGGTGATAGGCGCTGACCCGCTCCACTTCCGCCCTGGAACCCAGGAACACCGGCACCCGCTGGTGCAGTTCGGTCGGTTGCACGTCCAGCATGCGCATCAGGCCGGTGGTCGCAGCGCCGCCCGCCTGCTCGACGATGAAGGCCATCGGGTTGGCCTCGTACATCAGGCGCAGGCGGCCCGGCTTGGACGGGTCCTTGAGGTCGCGCGGGTACATGAAGATCCCGCCGCGGGTGAGGATGCGGTGGACGTCGGCGACCATGCTGGCGACCCAGCGCATGTTGAAATCGCGTCCACGTGGGCCGGTCTTGCCGGCCAGCAATTCGTCGATGTATCGGCGCATCGGCGCCTGCCAATGGCGGATGTTCGACATGTTGATCGCGAACTCGGAGGTTTCCTCCGGAATTCGAAGATTGCGGCCGGTGAGGACGAAGGAGCCGACCTCGCGGTCGAGCGTGAAGCTGTGGGTCCCGGAGCCCGTGGTCAGCACCAGGATCGTGCTCGGGCCATAGACCGCGTAACCGGCCGCCAGCTGCTGCGAGCCAGGCTGCAGGAAGTCCGCCTCGGTCGGCTCGGTCACGCCGTCCGGGCAGCGCAGCACGGAGAAGATCGTGCCCACCGAGACGTTGACGTCGATGTTGGAGCTGCCGTCCAGCGGATCGAACAGCAGCAGGTACTCGCCCTTGGGGTAGCGATTCGGGATCGCGTGCGGATGGTCCATTTCCTCCGACGC
The DNA here is from genome assembly GCA_016713135.1 of Rhodanobacteraceae bacterium. Taxonomy (NCBI): domain Bacteria; kingdom Pseudomonadati; phylum Pseudomonadota; class Gammaproteobacteria; order Lysobacterales; family Rhodanobacteraceae; species Rhodanobacteraceae bacterium. The sequence goes on from JADJPR010000007.1 coordinate 318,801, forward strand.
GATCGCCGCCAGGTGGCCGCCCCATTCGTTGGCTTCGAGCAGGATCTCGTTCGACAGCACATCGAGCTTCTTCTGCACCTCGCCCTGGATGTTCTCGCTGTCGGCGCTGCCGAGCACACCGCCCAGCGCGCCCTTGCCGACCGCAATCGAGATGCCCTTGCAGGCGCGCGCGACCACCTCGATCAGCAGGCGCAGGTCCGAGTTGATGCGGCCGTGCTCGCGCTGCTCCTCGATCAGGAAGCGCGTCAGGGAAATCGGTTTCATCGGGACTCCGGTGCGGGCAGGGCAGCCGGGCGCGGATTCTGGCGGCTGGGCGGGTGACAGGGAAGGGGCAAACACTCCAATCGCCGGCCTGCGAGTGTTGCATCATCCGCCCGATGAGCCGCCCAGACCGCCCGAAGAAGCCCACCCGCAAGCAGCGCAAGCGCCGCCGCGCCACCTTGAAGCTGGCCGCGAATGGCCTGGCGCCCACCCTGGTGACCGCGCAGACGCCGGGCGTCGAGGCGCTGGCGCTGGCTGCCGCGCGCGCGCTGGGGCTGGCGCACGCCGGCTTCGTGCCGAGCGGCACCAAGAACCCGGGAGAGACCTTTGAAGCGACGCCGACCCGCCATCCGTCGCAGCCGCTGAAGTGGAACGTGCGCTTCGCCGACGCCACCGTGGTGATTACACCGGATGCCACGCTCTACGGGCGCGCGCGGCTGGCGCTGGACTGGTGCAGGCGCTATCGCAAGCCCTGGCTGCACCTGTTTCCCGGCAGCCACGATGCCACGCAAGTCGCCGAATGGCTGCGCACCCGGCCGCTCAAGTCGCTGCACCTGACCGGCGCACTAGTGCACCAGGCGGAGCGGTTGGGGCCGCTGGTCGAGGCCTTCGTGCAAGCCCTCGCGTCATCGCATGGAAGGAACGGTTAAACGCGGAGACGCGGAGGACGCAGAGAACGGGCAGCGTCAAACGCGGAGACGCAGAGGTCGCAGAGAGAAGCCACAGCATCAGGACGGCAGTGGCGCATTTCGTCCGAATCGCTTGTGCTTCTCTCCGCGCTCTCTGCGTCTCCGCGTTTGACAAGCTGGTGAGCACCGCCAAAAGCGAAGTCTCAGAGACGCAGAGAAAAGCCAGAGCATCAGGATGGCAATCGCGGGTTTCGTCCGAATCGCTTTGCTCTTCTCCGCGCCATCCGCGTCTCCGCGTTTAACTGGCCCCCTGCAGAGCGTCAGCGCAGGACGCGACGGGCGCCAAGGTAGCGCTGCTGCCAGTAGCGGTCGTCGAGGTGGTCCAGGCGCACGCGGCCGGCGTGGTTCGGCGCGTGCACGAAACGGCCCTCGCCGACATAGATGCCGACATGCGAGACGCCGCGGCCGCTGGTGTCGAAGAACACCAGGTCGCCGGTGGTCAGCGCGCTGCGCTTGGCGTGCCGCGCCGGAAAATCGTACTGCGCGCGCGTGGTCCGCGGCAGTTGCATGCCGAGCACATCGCGGTAGACGTAGACCACGAAGCCGGAGCAGTCGAAGCCGACCGATGGATCTGTCCCGGCGCTGCGGTAGGGTGTTCCGACCAGCCCGAGCGCGCGGAAGGCGAGGTCGGCGCTGGCGCTCGCGCCCGCTCGCAACGCCATTGGAGCGGACGTCGCAATGCGCGGCGGCGGCGTGCTCGCGCAGCCAGCCAGCAACAAGGCCAGCAGCAGCGACGCGCAGCCGAGCCGCGGCCTCCGCTCAGTGTTCGTCATCGCCGGAGGATGCCGCCGGTGCTTCGGTGTCGACCGGTTCGGTAAAGCTCAGGGCCTTGTCCACCATCGATGCCCCGGAATAGGTCTGGCCCTGGCGCTTGGCGGTCTTGCGCGCGCTCATTTCCTGGTCGATGGCGTCCGCCGCCAGCACCAACGCGGCCTTGCGCTCCTCGCTGAGCGCGGTCCAATGGCAGTCGTCCTCGGCGCCGGCCATCGAATACAGCAGGTTCAGGGTCGGCTTGAACCCGGCCACCTTGACCCGGCGATAGGCCTCCACCGATCCGATCTTGCGCAGATCCTCCTCGGTGCGGATGCCGATCTGGCGCAGCCAGGCGGCGCTCTTCGGGCCGACATTGCGGATCTTCGCGACGGGTGGGGCCATGGTGGATCCTTGTTGACGTACGTCGATGGTGGCACACAGACCACGATCAGTCACAAGCGTTCAAAAATACCTGCGCGAGCGCTTCGAGTCCTGCCTGGTCGTCCGCATCGAAGCGGCCCGGCAGCGGCGAGTCGATGTCGAGCACGCCGAGCAGCTCGCCCTGACGCACCAGCGGCACCACCACTTCCGAGCGCGAGGCCGCGTCGCAGGCGATGTGGCCGGGGAAGGCATGCACATCGGCGACCAGTTGGGTCGTACGCGTGCGTGCGGCCGCGCCGCAGACGCCGCGGCTGAGCGCGATGCGCACGCAGGCCGGCTTGCCCTGGAACGGCCCGACCACCAGCTCGGTGCCGTCGAAGAAATAGAAGCCCGCCCAGTTCACATCGGCCAGCGAGTGGTACAGCAGCGCCGATAAATTCGCCGCATTCGCGATCCGGTCGCGCTCGCCGTCGAGCAGGTGGCGCGCCTGTTCGACCAGGTCGCGGTAGAAGGTGGGTTTGTCTGTGGCGCTGGGAGTGGCAAGTTCGAACATGGGGTCAGGAGCGGGGCTGGGGAATGGGGGCTGGGGGCTGGGGCGCATGGACGGGCTTCCCGGCAGACCGAAATTACTGCATTTGCATTGCGCACGCTGTGTGCAGCCACGAATGGCGCCGAAGACCTGGCACATCACCCCAGCCCCGCCCCAGTCCGCTCCTGACCTTCGACCCAGCGCCAGGAACGCCTCCTGCAGCGCGGTTTCGATGGCGCGCGGGGAGCGGGTGGCGCGGATGTCGGCGATGGCTTCGGTGGGGGTGCGGCCGTGGCGGACGCGCCAGGCGGCGGCGATGGTGCCGGCGCGGCCGAGGCCGCCGACGCAGTGAATCAGCACGTCGCGGCCCTGCGCGCGCTGGGCGTCGATGAAGTCGAGCGCGCGCGCGAGTTCCTCGTGGGTGGGCACGCGGCCGTCGACGATCGGCTGGTGCAGCGCGGCGAATCCGGCGCCGGCATAGGCGCCGATCAGGTCCTCCACGCCGTAATGCGCGAACTCGTCGTTGGCGAGCAGGCACAGTACCGCGTCCACGCCCTGATCCTTGAGCGAGGCGAGGTCGCTGGCGAGTTCGCGGCCGAGGTCGCGCCGGCCTGGCAGCAGCGTCAGGCCCACCCGCGCCGGCATTCCGTCGAGGGCGCCGAGCCAATCCACCCGCAAGGGCCCGTTGCGCTCAGCCAGATCGCTGTAGCGCTCGATCGCCGCGGCGGCGGTGTACAGCGCCCACTGCTTCTGCACCGGGGTGCACTCGTCGAAACCGAGCGTGTGCACGGCATAGCGGATCTGGCCGATCAGCAGTTGCTGCGCATCGCGGTCGGCCTGGATCAGCGGCGGGTAGAAGCTGCGCAGCTTGCACAGCGTGCGCCAGGCGCGCTGCAACTGCGGCAGCTCGAAGTCGCCGGCGGCGGCCGGATCTGGCGGCCGGCCGAGGTCCGCCTCTTCCAGCAGGCGGTCGCTGAAGGCCAGCGCCTGCGGCAGCTCGGCCTGAGCCAGCGGCGTCCAGATGTAGAGCAAATCGTTCTCGAGCTTGATCAGATCGCGCAGCACATGGCCGCGGTGGGCGTGGAAGAAATCGATCATCCACACATTGCCCGGCGCATCGACCAGGATGTTGGCGCCGTTGAGGTCGCCGTGGACCCAGGCGAAGTAGTGCGCGCGCGCCAGCCGCGGCAGGCGCGTCAGCTCGCGCTCGTAGAACAGGCCGATGTGCGGCAGCACGCGCCCGTTGGCGAAACGGATCTCGTCGCCGCCGCCGTCGCCGCCGGTCAGCGTGGCGACGCGCCTGCGCACGCCGGGCGCCCACTTGGGCTGGAAGTCGTAGTACTCCAGCAGCTCGGTGCGCTCCTGGCTGGCGGCCGCGTACAGCCGGCCGAGCTGCTCTGCGAACACCTGCTGCAGCACGCGATGGATCTCCGCCTCGTCGGTGCCGCGCTGGTACAGCTTCTGCAGCGAGCGCGAGCCGCCGCGGCCCATCGCGGCGTAGCGGTACTTGATGCCGCCGCGGTCGGCGAAATCGGCGAAGTCGGCGATCCGCGGCGCGCTGTTGCCGAGCACCGACTCGATCCGCTCGAAAGACGCGCGCTCCTGGCCCATCGGCCCCTGCGGCCCGATCTTGACCACATGCGGCACTTCCTCGTGGCCGTGCAGGTCCACGCTCTCGGTGTCGAGCACGCGGTTGCCGGAGAATCCGCCGTCCAGCGCGCGGTAGCGCACCAGGCGCGAGCCGCGGAACAGGTAGCGCAGCAGTTGCGCATCGGCGGCGTCCAGCTGGGTCGCGTCTTTCGCCTCCAGCGCGGGCTGGGTGGCGTTGAACCCGATCAGCGGCAGATCGCCCCGCGCGCCGCCGAGGAACTCGATGAACTCGCCGAGCGAATCGATCACGCGCACGCCGAGGATGCGCGTCAGCTGGGTCAGCGCGAGGAAGTGGTTCGCGCGCGAGGAACTGGCGGTCAGCGCCGAGCACACCGCGATCTCGAAATCCGGGAAATGCGAGCGCAGATCGTAGGCGAGGAAGCTGATCTTGGCCTCGGTCCACACCCCGGCCAGGCCCACCCGCAGCGCCTCGCCGCGATGGCGTTCCAGCAGCGCCGGCAGGCGGGTGTCGACGAAATTGCTGAGCACCGTGGCGTCGACGATCTCGACCTGCTTGCCGGCCGTGATGTCGTCCGTGCGGAACGCAAAACCGGCACCCGGCGAACCCGCCAGGCAGTGGCTGCCGAAGCGCGCCAGGTGCTCGCGCTGCGCTGGCACCGAGGTGTCGTGCCAGTCGCGGATATGGATGACGCGCAGTTCAGAATCGGGACGCGCGTGCGCCCACGCCGTCAGCGCCGATACCGGCCCCTGCGCCGGATCCGGGCCGAGCAGCCGGCGCGATTCCTCATGGCCCACGTGCAGCGCATTCGGCAGGCTCTGGAAGCGTCCGATCGGTCCGACAAAGTCGTGCTGGAGACAGTCGGTGAGGAGGAGGTTGGGCATAGGGGCTACGCGGGTTGTGGGTTGTGGGTTGTGAGTTGTGGGCGGCAACAGCCGTGGCCCACAACCCAGAACCCACAACCCATAACCGGTTAGTTCTTCCGCGCCGACTTCTTCCCCCGCGCCACTGCCAGTTCATCGGCGATGCGCTTGGCGGCGCCGGACATGAACATGCCGACGTTCTGCACCGCGTTGCTGGAGGCGCCGATCGGCAGCGGCCAGCTGTTGCGGTCGATGATGAAATTGCCGAGGACTTCGCCGCTTTCGCGGTCGGACACGGTGACGGTGGCTTCGAAGTGCGCCTGGCCGACGAAGCCGGTGGCCATGCGCGCCACGACATTGCCTTCCTCGTAGCGGGTGATGGTGCCGCTGACGCGCAGCGCCTTGCCTTCCAGTTCTGCGCGCGACACCTCGTCGAAGGCGGCGCGCTCGGTGACTTCCTCGGCGATCAGGTCGGCGATGCGGGCGCGCGCTTCCGCCAGTTGCGCCTGGTACTTGGCCTGCGCCTCGTGGTCGTCCTTGGTGTCCTTGGTTGCGGTGACGGCGAAGTCGGCCACCTCGACCCGGGTGTAGTCGCCGATCTGCTTGCGCGCGGCGGCGGATTCGGTGCGCAGCTTGGAGGTGGAGCCGCAGGCGGCGAGCAGCAAGGCGAGGAGGATCAGCAGGGCGCGGGTGAACTTGGGCATGACGGTGTCCTGTGGCTGCGCGCGGGTGCGCGGATCGCGACCAGGGCCCTCCATGGTCGCGGCGCCCTTGCCTGAACCGATCATAACGACAGCGCCGGGCGTGCAAGGCCATCACATGACGTCGATTGACCGACTGACCAGTCGGTCAGTAGCATGCGCTGCATGAACACCACCGACGACCGCAGCGCCATCGACCGCATCCTGGATGCGGGTGTGCGGCTGTTCTCGGCGCATGGCTATGACGGTGTGTCGATGACCGACATGGCCGGCGCGGCGCAGGTCAGCAAGGCCAACATCTTCCACCATTTCGCCAACAAGGATGAATTGTACGTCGCGGTGCTCAAGCATGCGCTGGCGGACTTCCAGACCCAGTTGGCGGAACTGACCCGGAGCGAGCCGGACTTCGCCGGGCGCGTGCGCACCTTCGTGCGCTGGCACTCGCAGCGCCTGCGCGAGCGCGAGCCGCAGACCCGCCTGCTGCTGCGCGAGATGTTCGGCGAGGGCCAGCGCGGCCCGCAGATCGCGCGCGAGGTGTTCGGCGAGGGCCAGCGCCTGCTGCTCGACCTGGTTGCCGGCGGCCAGCGCGAAGGACATCTGCGCACCGATGTCGATCCCGCGGTGATCGCGCTGACCCTGGTCGCGGTCGACATTTTCAGTTTCCTCGCGGCACCCACGCTGCGCGCGAACCCCGCGATGGCCTTCGCGGCCGACGCCGACACGCTCGCTGCGCGGGTGTCGGACCTGATCCTCAATGGCGCGCTGGTGCGGGATGTCGCGAACGGAGGATGGCAGACCGGCGGCCGGGGGCCCCAACCCTCCCTCCCCCTCCGCTGCCCGCTGCCCTCCTGAAAGCTGTCGCCCTGGCGGCCCTCGTCGCGCTGGCCGCCTGCGGCAAGGAAGAAGCCAAGCCGGTGCAGCGCGGCACGCCGATCACCGCGCAGGCGCCGGATGTGCGCGAGGTGGCCAATGTGGAGACCAGCGTGGGCGTGATCACCTCGCCGGAACTGCCATTGGTCAAGGCCGAGGCGACCGGAAGGGTGGTGGAATTGCTGGTGGATGCCGGCAGCCGACGTCGTGGTCGGACAGGTGCTGGCGCGGCTGGACGACGAAGTCCAGCAACTCGGGCTCAAGTCCGCCCGCGCGGCGCTCAACCGGGCCGAAGTGCAGCGCGACAATGCCGAGAAATCGCTCGCGCGGCTGACCGATCTGCGCAAGACCGGCGCAGTCTCGCAGGGCGCGCTGGATGACGCGCAGGCGGCCGCCGAAGCGGCTGCGGCGCAGGTCAACGAGGCGCGCGCGGCGCTCGACCAGGCGCGCTGGGGCAAGCGTATGACCGAGATCATTTCGCCGATCGCCGGCGTGGTGCAGCAGCGCCGCGTTGCGGTGGGCGATCTGGTGCGCGTGGGCGATCCGGTGATCGAACTGGCCGCCGCCTCCGCCCTGCGCGCCGTGCTGCCTTTCCCAGAGACTTTCCTCGGTCGCATCCAGGTCGGTCAGAAGGTGCGCCTGCAACTGCCGGAACGCCCGCAGCAGGTGATCGAGGGCAAGATCGACGAACTCCGCCCGATCGTCGGCCGCGACAACCGCGCCATCGAGGCGATCGTCGCCTTCGCCAACCCCGGCGGCTGGAAGCCGGGCGGCAGCATCGTCGGCGAAGTCGTCATCGAAACCCGCCGGACGCAGTCACCGTGCCGGTGGAAGCGGTAGTCATCCGCCCGGCCGGGCAGGTGGTCTATGTGGTCGACAGCGGCGTGGTGACGGCGAGCAAGGTCACGACCGGCGTGCGCACCGCGGATTACGTCGAAATCCTCGACGGCCTCAGCGCCGGCCAGACGGTGGCGGTCAAGGGCGCGGGTTTTCTCAGCGACGGGGCGAAGGTGGAGGTGCGTTGAAGGCAGCAAAAAAGTGAAATGTGAAAAGTGAAAGTGGGTTGAGGCGAGTTTCCGCATTGCGGGGATTCGCCTCAGGTCACGCACCGCCGATTGCCTGCCGCAAGGTGGCGGTCAAGGGCGCGGGCTTTCTCAGCGACGGGGCGAAGGTGGGGGTGCGGTGAAGGCGGTGAAAAGTGAAAGGTGAAAAGTGAAAAGGGTGAGTTGAGGCGAGTTTCCGTGCCGCGGGGATTCGCCTCAGGTCACGTACCACCAAATTCCTGCCGCCCGCTCCCGCGTGCTTCCCCTCCCCCTGGCACAGGGACGGGCGGCTGGAATCCTTCCTTTCACTTTTCACCTTTCACCTTTCACTGACTTCGAGATGTCCCTCCCCACTCTCTCGATCCGCCGCCACGTCTTCGCCGCGATGCTCAGCATCGTGCTGGTGTTGTTCGGGCTGATCGGCTACCAGCGTATCGGTGTCGACCGCTACCCGCAGATCGAATTCCCGCTGGTCTCGGTGGTGACGGTGCTGCCGGGTGCGAATCCGGAGATCGTGGACACCAGCGTCACCGGGGTGATCGAGAGCGCGGTCAATGCGATCCCGGGGATCGACTTTCGTCGCCTCGACCTCGCAGCCCGGCGTGTCGCAGGTGGTGCTGCAGTTCGATCTGTCGAAGAACATCGACGTCGCTTTCAACGAGGTGCAGGCCAAGGTCAACACGGTGCTGCGCCAACTGCCGGACGACGCCGATCCGCCGGTGGTGGCCAAGGTGGAGTTCGGTGCCGATCCGGTGCTGTGGCTGGCGCTGCAGGGCGACCGCACGGTGCAGCAGCTCAACCAGTACGCGCGCAACACGATCAAGAAGCGGCTGGAGACCATCGACGGTGTCGGCCAGGTGCTGCTCGGCGGGCGCCGTGACCGCACCATCCGGGTCGAGGTCGACCTGGCGAAGATGGCGGCGTTCGGGGTCGATGCGCGCGATCTGCGCACGGCCTTCGCGCGCGAGCACCTGTCGCTGCCCGGCGGCTTCGTCGTCGGCGAGCGCACCGAGCAGTTGCTGGAGCTGGACCTGGAGTACCACCAGCCCGAGGTGCTCGGCGACCTCGTCGTGCGCTACGCCGACCCGCTGCCGGTCAAGCTCAAGGACATCGCGACCATTCATGACGACCTCGCCGACTTCCGCCAGGTCGCGCGCGTCAACGGCGAGCCGGCGGTCGGCATCGGCATCGTCAAGGTCAGCAACGGCAACACCGTCGCGATCGTCGACGATGTGCTCGCGCGGCTGGACAAGGACATCCGTCCGCAGTTGCCGCCCGGCATGACGCTGAAAGTGGTGGTCGATTCCTCGCAGCCGATCCGCGAAATCGTCGCCTCGCTGGAAGACCACCTGATCGAGGGCACGATCCTCGCCGCGCTGGTGGTCTGGCTGTTCCTGCAGAGCTTCCGTTCCACCCTGATCATCTCGCTGGCGATCCCGGTGTCGCTGCTCGGCGCGGTGGCGGTGATGTACTTCGCCGGCTACACCTTCAACACCATGACCCTGCTCGCGCTGCTGCTGCTGATCGGCGTGGTGGTCGACGATGCCATCGTGGTGCTGGAAAACGTGCATCGGCATCTGGAGTTTGATCGGGATCTGGGGAGAGAAGCGGGAACAGCAGAAGCGGGGCTGGGGGCTGGGGGTTGGGGCGCGGGGACGGAACCCGCCGCCAGACCCGCGACGCCGGAAGCGCATGCCGATGCTGCCAATCGTGCGAACTCCTCCCGCGCACACGCCCCAGCCCCCAGCCCCCAGTCCCGCTCTTCCACCGCCGCCCGCATCTCCGCCGCCATCCGCGGCTCCAACGAAGTGGTCTTCGCCGTCACCGCGGCCTCGCTGACGCTGGTCAGCATCTTCGCGGCGGTGATCTTCCTCGGCGGCATCATCGGGCGCTTCTTCGAGTCGTTTGCGGTGGTGGTGACGGTCGGCGTGATCGTCTCGCTGCTGGTGTCGCTGACGCTGACACCGATGCTGTGCTCGCGCTTCCTCACGGTGGGCGAGCACCACGGGCGGGTCAGTGGGCCGGTGATGGCCTTCTTCGGCCGGATGGATGCGCGCTATTCCGCCCTGGTGGATTGGGCGCTGGCACATCGCTGGAAAGTAGTCGGCATCGGCCTGGCGGTGGTGCTCGCCTCCGGGTTGATCGTCGGCCGCATCGGTGGCGAGTTCTCGCCGCAGCCGGACGACGGGCGCTTCGTGGTCAGTTTCCGCACGCCGCTGGGTTCGTCGATCACCCAGACCGACGAGGCGCTGGCGGCGATCGAGAAGGAGCTGAAGGCCACGCCCGAAGTGGCGCGGATGTTCACCGCCATCGGCCTCGGCGACCTGGGCCAGGTCAATCGGGGTATCGCCTCGGTGACCATGCTGCCGCGCAGCGATCGCGAGCGCTCGCAGTCGGCGGTGATCGAGGACTTGCGCGCGCGCCTGGCGCTGATCCCTGGGATCAAGGCCTTCGTCTCGCCGCCGCCGACCGTGGGTGGCGGCAACAACCGCGGCGAGCCGCTGCAGTTCAATGTCAGCGGGCCGGACCTGAATGAAGTGGCCGCTGCCAGTCAGGCGCTGTTCCAGAAACTCGCCGAACGCCCCGAACTCGGCCGCGTGGACCTCGATCTCAATCTCGACCTGCCGACCCTGAAGCTCAGCGTCGACCGCACCCGCGCCGCGGCGGCGGGCCTCGGCAGCGTGGACATCGCCAGCGCGCTGAATGTGCTCGCCGGCGGTCTGGACGTCGCCAAATACTCGGACGATCCGGGCGATGGCGAGCGCTACGACATCCGGGTCAAGGCCGCGCCCGGGCAGATCGAGGCGCCGGAAGACCTCAAGCGGATTTACCTGCGCAGCAGCCGCGGGGCGATGGTGCGCCTGGACACCGTGGCCACGTTGACCCCGACCATCGGCCCGGCTGCGATCAGCCGCTACGACCTCAAGTACTCCGCGAACTTCTACGCCACGCCGACCGGCGTGACCCTGAGCGAGGCGGTCAGCATCATGCGCGGCATCGCCGCCGAGGTGCTGCCGGTGGGCGTCGAGGTGAAACTCATGGCGCAGGCGCGCGAGTTCGAGAAGACCCTGGGCTACATCCAGTTCTCCTTCATCCTCGCGGTCGCGCTGGTCTACATCGTGCTCGCCAGCCAGTTCAATTCGCTGATCCAGCCGCTGATCGTGATGGTCGCGCAGCCGCTGGCGATCATCGGCGGCCTGATCGCGCTGTGGATCACGGGGCACACGTTGAACATCTATTCGATGATCGGACTGGTGCTGCTGATGGGCCTGGTCGCCAAGAATTCGATCCTGCTGGTGGACCTGGCCAACCAGTTGCGCGAGCAGGGCAAGGGCATCGACGAGGCCATTCGAGAAGCCTGCCCCAAGCGCCTGCGCCCGGTGCTGATGACCTCCCTCACCGTGATCCTCGCGCTGCTCCCCGCCGCGCTCGGCGTCGGTGCCGGCGCCGACGTCAACGCCCCGCTCGCGGTGGCCGTCATCGGCGGCATGATCAGTTCCACCCTGCTGACCCTGGTCGTCGTGCCGAGCGTGTATTCGCTGGTGGAGCGGCGGCTGGCGCGAGCGGGGTAAGAGACATTGGTCCGCAAAGGACGCAAAGGACGCAAAGAAGAGCGAAGGGATCAGCAGCCCTATTCGCCCGGGTTTCAGGCGCGAGTCGCCTAGTGTGGTGTTCCGTAATTAAGTTGAAGAAATTTCCGATGAATTTTGCGGCGAGGCAAGGCGAGAGGGGGGGGGGGGGGGGGGGGGGGGGGGGGGTGGGGGGGGGGGCAAGCGGGCTAGGCGAGACGCGGGATTCAGGTAATTAGGAACAGGTCCAGGCGTCAACCGGTGCACCCTTGCCCTTGCCATCGCCGACAGTGAACCAAGACGCGCAAGGCCGACCATCCGAGCCGCTCTTCTTTGCGTCCTTTGCGTCCTTAGCGGACCAGATGATTCTTACGCTGGAGTCGACGCCCGCGCCCACTGCGCCAGCCCATCGAGCACCAGGTGCGGCAGCGTGCGGTGGGGGATGTCGATGTGGGTTTCCAGCCAGGGCAGGGCGCCGCCGCTGAGGATCAGGTCGATCTGGCCGCCGACGCCGGCGCAGCCCTGGCGCCAGCTGTGGCCGACCAGCGCGGCGCAGGCGAGGACGCCGCCGCTCCATACGGCGTCGTCGGTGCTGCGCGCGAACTCGCGCACGTGCAGGGTGTCGCGGGTGCGGATGCCGGCGGTGCCGTGGTGCAGCGCCTCACGCATCAACAAGGGGCCGGGGACGATCAGGCCGCCGAGGTGCTGGCCGTCCTCGTCGACCATGTCGAGGGTCATCGCGGTGCCGGCATCGACCAGCAGGAAGGCGCCGCGGGTGTGGCCGCGCGCACCGGCCATCGCCAGGAAGCGGTCGGTCCCGAGGGTGTGCGGCAGATCGTAGGCGCTGCGGATGCCGAGCGATTCTTTGGGCGAGGTGTAGACGCGCGCGGGGCAGTGCAGCGTCCTGCCGATCTCGTCGCACAGCGGCTGGGTCAGGCTGAGCGCCGTCGATGAGATCCAGGCGCACTCGGCGCCCACGGCCGCGCTGAGCATCTGCGAGAGGTCGCCCAGCCCGCGGTCAGTGTGCGCGACTGGCTCGCCGATGTGGATCTCGCCTTCGCGTTCGACAGCCCACTTGAGCCGACTATTGCCAAGGTCCAGCAGCAGTTGGGTCGCCATTGTCGGTGCCTCCCGTACGGATGCGGACGTCGCCGGCGGCAATCGCGCGCACCTGGCCGTCCCGGATCACGCGCAGTCTACCGACCTCGTCGATACCGATGGCTTGACCTGCCTCAGGCGAATCGTCCAGCCGCACGCTGCGACCGGCCAGCGCGTCGGCGGCGATCCATTCCTGCTGGAATTCGTCCAGACCGGCGGCGTCGAAGCGGCTGAGATAGCGCTGCATCTGGCCGAGCAGGCTGCCGACCAGCGCATTGCGCGGCGGCGGCGGATCGAGCAACTGCGCCAGGTCCACCCAGGGCTGGTCGATGGCCGCGCCCGTCTCCGTCGGAAGCGCCAGGTTGAGCCCGATGCCGATCAGCAGGGTACAGCCGGTGGGGTGCGGCATGGCCTCGATCAGGATGCCGCCCAGCTTGCGCCGGTCCACCCAGACATCGTTGGGCCACTTGAGCTGGGCTGCGACGCGCCACTGCGCCAGGCAGGCGCGCACTGCCAGTCCCACCACCAGCGACAGCCCCGCTTGCGCCGCAATCGGCCGCGCGCTGGGCCAGACCACGGTCAGGTAGACCGCCGCGCCCGCCGGCGACTGCCACACCCGGCCCTCGCGCCCACGCCCCGCCGACTGCGCATCCGCCAGCACCGCCGCCGGCATGCGCATTCCGGCCTGCACCCGCTCGCGGGCGCGCGCCTGGGTGGAGTCGAGCAGCGCGTGCACCTCGATCTCGAAGGCGTCGCTGAGTTGGGAGATGGCGGCGGGGTCTAGTGCTTGCATTAGTTGCGCGGAAGGCAGGTGTTGGTTGTTGGTGTTGGAAGAAGCCGGTCGTGTGGGCCGGTCGCTCTTGCAGAAGCAAACCGCGGGGACTGGCGGCTCTTGCCAACACCAACAACCCACACCAACACCCGCTTCAACGCTCCCGGCGCGCGAACAGCCTTGCCAGCACGCGGGCCTTGTCGAAACGGTTCTCGTTGCCGGCGCGCAGGCGGGCAAGGTTGCTGCGGTGGGTGAAGGCGAGCAGCAGGGCGGCGGTCACGGCCAGCGACATCAGCGGAACTCCCGGCCAGCCATGCAACAACCACAGCGCGACGGGAAAGGCCGCGCCTGCGATCACGGTACCGAGGCCGACGTAGCCAGTGGTGGTCAGCACCAGCAGCCAGAGCGCCAGCATCAGCAGCGCGACCCACGGGAACAACCAGGCAAGCATGCCGAACAGGGTGCCGGCGCCCTTGCCGCCGCGGAAGCCATGCCACAGCGGCCAGCAATGGCCGGCGGCGGCGGCCAGTCCGCAGGCGAGTTGGGTCTCGATCAGGCCGAGAAGCGATTGCGCCTCCCAGCCCAGCGGGGCGATCAGCGCGGCAGCGACCACGCCCTTGCCGAAATCGATCAGCGCGGTGCCGAGCGCGAACAGCTTGCCCTGGGTGCGCAGCGCATTGGTCGCGCCGGCATTGCCGCTGCCGTGCTGGCGGATGTCCACGCCGCGCAAGCGCCCGAGCAGCAGACTGCCGACAATGCTGCCGAGCAGGTAGCTCGCGATGAGCTTGGCGAGCAAGAGGATCATTGCCATTGGAGACCGACCACCAGCGAGCCCGGTCCAGCGTGCACGCCGATGGCCGGGCCGGTCTCGACCACCCAGACCTTGCCGAGTTGCGGCAGCACCTCACGCAGCGCGGCCGCCAGGGTCGCGGCGTCCTCGCTGGCGTCGCAGTGGCCGACCACGGCGCGGCAGGTGCCGTGAGGCGGGATGCGCCGCGCCACGGTGGCGGCGAAGCGCTCGACCAGGCGGTTCTTGCCCATCAGCGCGGAGAACGGCCGCACCAGTCCCTGCTTGTCGTGGATCAGCACGGTCAGCCCGAACCAGCGCGCGAACTTCTCGGCGATGGCCGGCATGCGCCCGCCGCGCACGCCGTAGCGCAGGTCGCGGATCAGCGCGAAGGTGCGCGTGCGGGTCATGGCGTCGCGGGCTGCCGAAAGCACCGCCGCGGCATCCGCGCCGCTTTGCGCAGCTTCGGCCGCGGCCATCGCGATCAGGCCCTGGCCGGATGCGGCGTTGCCGGTGTCGAGCACCGCGATGCGGTCGCGCCCGGACTCCTTCGCCGCGGTCTGCGCCGCCTGGAAGGTGCCGGACAGCCGGCTGGACAGCTCCACCGAGACCAGTTGCTCGCAGTGCGCCAGGACCAGGTCGAAGGCGCGCCGGAAATCCCCGGGCGGCGGCTGCGAGGGGCGCGCGGCGGTGGCCTCGGCGCGCAGCCGGGCGTACAGCTCGCGCGGGGCCATCGTGATGCGGTCGAGGTAATCGTCGTCGCCGAAATTGATCCGCACCGGGACGATGGTGATGCCCAGCCGCTCGGCTTCCGCGGGCGGCACGTCGCCTGCGGAGTCGGTCACCACCCGGACCTTCTGAAACGGCGTGGCGCGCAGCTTGGACTGCGCCTGCATGTCGTCCGCCTTGCGCTGAGTCACGCTGGCCAGGCCAGACAGCGCTTCGAACAGCTGATTCGGACGATCGATGTGGGCGTGCACGCGCACCCGGTCGCGACCGCCGGCGACCACCAGCGAATCCAGCGCCAGCGCGGACAGCGCGCCGCGTACGCTGGCCAGGTCGAGTCCCTCGCCGGACAACACGCACTCGGTGCAGTAGCGGTAGGCGCTGGCGTTTTCGACCGCCTCCAGGTGGACGTCGTCGTGCTCGCAGCGGGCAGCGTCGCGCGCTTCGGGCACCACGCGCAGCGCGCCGCGGCCGCGTTCGATGAAGTCCTGCACGCCTTCGAGAAAGTCGACGAAGCCGGCGGCGCCGGCGTCCACGACGCCGGCCGCCCGCAGCACCGGCAACTGGTTGGGCGTATTCGCCAAGGATTGGCGAGCCCGCGCAAGCGCGCGGCGGAACAACTCGCCGATGTCCGCCACGCCTGCTTCCACCTGGCCGCGCATCTCGCTGGCGAAATCGCTGATGACGCTGAGCATGGTGCCTTCGCGCGGTTCGGCAAGGCAGGCGCGCGCGGCGCGCGCGGCACTGGCGGTGGCCTCGGCGAGTTCGCGGGCGCAGGCCTCGCGCTGGCGGCCGAGCACTTCGGCCAGGCCCTGGAAGAACTGCGCCAGGATCGCGCCGGAATTGCCGCGCGCGCCGTCGATGGCCTCGCGCGCCACCTTGCCGAGCACCGTGCCGACGTCCGCGCCGCGCAGGCGGCGGGTGGTCTTCAGCACCGCGAGCATCGTGAAGGCGAGGTTGGTGCCGGTGTCGCCATCGGGCACCGGGAACACGTTGATGCGGTTCAGGTCGTCGCGCTTGGCCAGCACGCGGCCGGCGCCGGCGATCAGCGCACCTTTCAGGCGCGCACCGCTGAGCTGCAGGAATGGGGCTGTCACCGGCCAGGACGTCGCGACTTGCATGGCCCGGAGCATAGTGGGCGCGCTGTTCGCGGTCGTGCTGCAGCGCAGCGTGTCCGCCACCGGACACTCCGGCGTACAGATGCGGACGGCGGTCGGCGCAGATGCCGGACAGTGCCCAACGCTTCGGCGCGCGAGGCCGCCATTTCACGGCTTCGATGCTTCCGATTCAGCATTCTCGACGTAGTGTCGCCGCTGGCACGATTCGTGCGAATGACCGTCCGAGCATCAAGCTCGTAGAGGTGAGCCATGAACTCCACACGCATTCGATTCGGTTTCCTGGTGCTGGCGGTCTACGCCGTGCTGGGCGTGATCGGCGTCTACAGCCAGGCGCCCGGCGCCCAGGGCCGGGAGGTGTGCATCACCAGCGGCGCCATCGCCGGCAACAGCAGCGACTCGGGCGACCGCGCGCACTCCTCTTCCGATGGCGGCAGCGACATCAGCGTCGAATGGCACTCCTTCCTGCCCGGTGCCTTCAAATAGCCCGTGCTGCGCTGGTGGCGACGCTCCGGTCGCCGCGTCGAACCCGATGCGGCGACCTTCGAGCGCAACCTTGAACGACTCCCGCCGCTCGGCTGCCTGAGCCCGGCGGACGTTAGCACCCTGCGCGATTACACCGGCCGTTTCCTCGCCGACAAGCGCTTCCACGGCGCGCACGAATTCGAAATCACCGCTGAAGTCCGTACCACGATTGCGCAGCTTGCCTGCTGGCCGGTACTGGCGCTCGGCTATCCGTGGCTGGGCGGTTGGCGTGACGTGATCGTCTATCCCGGCGGCTTCCGCGCGCGACGCACGCACGACGACGACGCCACCGGCGTGGTCCACGAGTGGGATGAGGACCTGGCCGGCGAATCCTGGGACCGCGGTCCCCTGGTGCTGTCCTGGGAAGACCTGCGCCTGGACCTGGAACAGCCGGACGATGTGCAGAACGTGGTGGTCCACGAAATCGCGCACAAGCTGGATGCGCGTGAGGGCGAGGCCGACGGCATGCCGCCGCTGCCACGCTCGATTGCCGCGCGCGAGTGGCAGCAGGTCTTCCAGCAGGCCTTCGACGAGCTCGCGCGGATCGCCGATGAGGATGAATCACAGGCGCCGATCGACCCTTATGCAGCCACCGCGCCGGAGGAGTTCTTCGCGGTGACCAGCGAGTACCACTTCCTTGCGCCCGAGTTGCTGGAGGCGGCCTACCCGCAAGTGGCCGGGCTGCTCCGGCGCTTTTACGCCGGCTAATCGGTCTCGATCAGCTGCACCGCCTGCAGCGACTGCAGCAGCCCCGCAAGATCCGCGCGCACCTGCTCCGCGGGGGCATCGAAGCGCCGGATGACTTCCATGACCGTCGACTCGGGATCCGCCCCGCCGAGCAGCTGCTGCAGCATCAGCGTGCCACTGGCGTTGAGATCGTAGTAACGCCCGGCAGTGGCATCGAGCAGGACCATCTCGCCGTTCAGCACCTGTGTCACGACACCTGATCGCAGTCGCACGCTCATCCTGGTTCCTTCCCCGGCTCGGTTGCCCCGCAATCATCGCCCAATGCCGGACTGCGTTTGCACGCGCGTCAAGATACAAGGCCGGGGTGCTGATCGAATCCCGGCTTCGGGATGTAAACGACCGTATGGCGGGTCGAGCTTGCCGCTGTCATGGCCTTGGGTTATACATCGGGGCTTGCTTTCCGGCGCCCCGGCGCCTGCAATCGTGCCCGGGCGGCTCGAAGTGACGGAGGAATCAATCGAAATGGCGACCACCAAGGCCAAGGCCAAGGCGCCCCAGGGCGGAAGCGCTGTACCGTCCAAGGCAGCGCGCCCCAGCGACAAGAACGGCGCAGCACGCGCCAAGCTCGATAACAGCGCCCGTGCCGATCTCGGCACCAGCCCCGCGGACCTGCCGCTGCCGGAGGGCTACGTGGCGAAGGTCGAGCTGCCGCCGGGCTATCGCCCGCGTGCGGGCGAGGAGTACATGTCCAGCGAGCACCTCGAGTATTTCCGCCGCAAGCTGGTGATCTGGCGGCAGGAGCTGATCGAGGAGTCGCAGCAGACCATCGAAAACCTGCGCGATGAAGTGCGCGACGTGGGCGACGAGGCCGAACGCGCCACGCGCGAGACCGAGAATTCGCTCGAACTGCGCACTCGCGACCGCTACCGCAAGCTGATCGGCAAGATCGACAAGGCGCTCAAGCGCATCGAAGACGGCCGTTACGGCTATTGCGAAGAGACCGACGAGGAAATCGGCATCGAGCGCCTGGAAGCGCGTCCGATCGCTACCTTGTGCCTCGATGCGCAGGAGCGTTGGGAACACCGCCAGCGCCAGATGGGCGACTGAGAGTCGCAGGAGGGTAGCCCGGAGTACGCACAGCGTTCTCCGGGTACTTGCCGCAAGCCATCCGGTGAGCGCGCTGCGCGCGCACACCGGGCTACGTGCGGTCAATCCCGCCCCTTCCGTCGTATCGCTATACCTCCAGTACTGCCAGCATCGCCGCGAGGCGCGAGCGCGGAGCGCCGGCGCCGCCGGCAATCGCGGTCGGCGAGGGTCGCATCGCGTAGGCCCAGCGACGCAGACGCAGGCGTGTCTCGTTTTCCAGGAAGTGCTGTGCGAGTCCGGAGAACTCCGCCAGTAACGCGAGCGCGAGCGCCGGAAGGTCATCCAGGCTGGGCGTCTGTGCACCGCGATTGAGCCGACTTACCAGCTCCGCGCGAGTCTGCGTGGACTGCAGCGCGTAACGGGTGCGCCCGAAGCGGCCAAACAGGCCGCCCGGCAACTGGTGCAGAATTCCCAGTCGCACGAATCCGTCGAGAAACTCGCCGCGTACCTCCCACAGGCGCCGGCGCAGGCGCGAGATCGTCGCTGCCGGCGTCTGGGCCTCATCGCCGATCACCCGAAGGGCCTGCGTCAGGAGCCGGTGCGGCTGCGGTAGCGGATCGACCACGCGCAACTTCCCGGACTCCAGGATCACCGCGCCCTGCACGATCAGTTCCACCAGCAGCGCGCGTGCCATCGCGTCGCGGCTGCTGGCATTCGCGCCGGCGCCGACCAGTCCGCCGGTGGGATCGATGGTCAGCAGGAGCAGTTGTTCGGCCAGCAACATCGATCAGCCCAGCGCCGCCCGCGCGTAATCCCGGATCTTCGCCAGCATCGCGGCGAGGCCGTTCTTGCGCGTGGGCGAGAGGTGGCCCGACAGGCCGATGCGCTCGATGAACTCGGGTTCGATGGCGAGGATCTCCGCCGCGGGACGGCCCGAATATACGCGCAGCACCAGCGCGATCAGGCCGCTGACGATGGCCGAATCGCTGGTCGCTTCGAACACCATCGCATCGCGGTTGCCGGAAGGCTTGAGCCACACCATCGACTGGCACCCGAGCACGCGCCATGCCTCCACCTTGTCGTCCTGCGGGTACGCTGGCAGCTGCTTGCCCAAGTCGATCAGGTACTGATAGCGCTCCGACCAGTCGCCGAACAGGGCGAATTCGTCGACGATGTCTTGTTGGCGGGAGTCCATCAGTGCGGCGCTCATGCGTGCGCGTTTGGCGTCGAGGGCACGAGGGCACGAGGGCACGAGGGCACGCAAGAGCGACTCTGCAGCAAGCTCGGGCTTTTTCGTGCCCTCGCGCCCTCGTGCCCTCGTGCCCTCCTGACGTAACGCCCGATCACCGCGGCACCCTCACAGCAGCAACCTCCGGATATCCGACAGCTGCTGCGCCAGGTAGGCGGTGAAGCGCGCCGCGTCGGCGCCGTCGATCACGCGGTGGTCGTAGCTCAGCGAGAGCGGCAGCATCAGGCGCGGGGTGAATTCCTTGCCGTTCCAGACCGGCTTGGTCGCGCTCTTGCTGACGCCGAGGATGGCCACCTCGGGCGCGTTGATGATCGGGGTGAAGGCGTGGCCGCCGATGCCGCCGAGCGAAGAGATCGAGAAGCAGCCGCCGGACATGTCGCCAGGGCCGAGCTTGCGGTCGCGCGCCTTGGCCGAGACCAGCGACAAATCCTTGGCCAGGTCGAGCAGGCCCTTCTGGTCGCAATCGCGGATCACCGGGACGACCAGGCCGTCCGGAGTGTCGACCGCGATGCCGATGTGGAAGTAGCGCTTCAGCACCAGGTTCTCGCCGCTCGCGTCGAGCGAGGCGTTGAACTGCGGGAAACGCTTGAGCGCAGCCACCACGCCCTTGATCAGGAACACCAGCGGGGTGACCTTGAGGTCCTTGTTTTCCTCGCCGAGCTTCTTGCGGAAAGCCTCCATCTCGCTGATGTCGGCTTCGTCGAACTGGGTGACGTGCGGGATCATCGCCCAGTTGCGCGCCAGGTTGGCGCCGGAAATCTTCTTGATACGCGACAGTGGCTGGGTTTCGATCGCGCCGAACTTGGCGAAATCCACCACCGGCCAGGGCAGCAGGTTCAGCCCGCCGCCGGCCGCGGCGGGTTTCGCCGCTTGCGTCGGCGCGGCGAGGGCCTGCTTGACGTAGCCCTGCACGTCCTCGCGCGTGATCCGGCTCTTGCGCCCGGAGCCCGACACGCGGGTCAGGTCCACGCCCAGTTCGCGCGCATACAGGCGCACGGCGGGGCTGGCGTGCGGGCGCGATGCCGGCGGCAGTTCGCTCGCGGAGGCGCTGATGCTGGGCGCGGCAGGCGCAGCAGCGGGCGCTGGGGCAGGGGTAGGCGCCGGTGCCGGCGCAGCGGCGGGCGCAGGCGCAGGCGCCGGGACCGGTGCAACGGGCGCAGCCGCGGGCGCGGGCGCGGCGGCTGCTGCGGGCTTTTGCGCCGTAGCGCTGTCGATCAACGCCACCAGCTTGCCCTCGCCCAGCGAATCGCCCACCTTGACCTTGAGTTCGACGATGGTGCCGGCCACCGGGGAGGGCACTTCCATCGTCGCCTTGTCCGATTCCAGCGTCACCAGGCCCTGGTCGGCCTTGACCACATCGCCCGGCTTGACCAGCAACTCGATGACCGGAACATCCTTGTAGTTGCCGATGTCCGGCACTTTGGCTTCGACGATGGCCATGGCGTCTCCCCGACGGCTTGCGACAGCCGCTGACAATACAGGAGGCGGCAAGGCGTCCGCAGGCGGTGGTGGTGAAGCGGGTGTTGGTATTGGTTCTTGGTGTTGGTTCAAGCAAAGACAACAGCGGGCTCGCCGCGCTTCAACCAACACCAACAACCAATACCAACACCAGCTCCACCCCCCGTTGCTATGCTCCATGCCCCCACCTTCGGACCCTTCCCGCCATGTTTCCGCGCACGATGACTATTGCCGAGTTCGACCCCGACCTGGCCCAGGCGATCGCTTCCGAGCGCCAGCGGCAGGAAGACCATGTCGAACTGATCGCTTCGGAGAACTACGCTTCACCGCGGGTGCTGGAAGCGCAGGGCACGGTGCTGACCAACAAGTACGCCGAGGGCTATCCGGGCAAGCGCTACTATGGTGGCTGCGAGTTCGTGGACGTGGCCGAGGCGCTGGCGATCGAGCGCGCCAAGCAGCTGTTCGGCTGCGAGTACGCCAATGTGCAGCCGCATTCGGGCTCGCAGGCGAATGCCGCGGTCTACTTCGCGCTGCTCAATCCGGGCGACACCATCCTCGGCATGAGCCTGGCGCACGGCGGCCACCTGACCCACGGCGCCAAGGTCAATTTCTCCGGCAAGGTGTTCAACGCGGTGCAATACGGCCTGGACATGAGCACCGAGCTGATCGACTACGCCGAGATCGAGCGCCTGGCGCGGGAGCACCAGCCGAAGATGCTGATCGGTGGCTTCTCGGCCTACTCGCAGGTGATCGACTGGGCGCGCATGGCGGCGATCGCCAAGTCCGTGGGCGCGTACTTCGTGGTCGACATGGCGCATATCGCCGGCCTGGTGGCCGCGGGCGTCTACCCGAGCCCGATCCCGCACGCCGACGTGGTCACCAGCACCACCCACAAGACCCTGCGCGGCCCGCGCGGCGGCATCATCCTGGCCAAGGCCAACCCGGAGATCGAGAAGAAACTGCAGTCGATGGTCTTCCCCGGCACCCAGGGCGGCCCGCTGATGCATGTGATCGCGGCCAAGGCGGTGGCCTTCAAGGAAGCGCTGCAGCCGGAGTTCAAGGCCTACCAGACCCAGGTGATCGCCAACTGCAAGGCGATGGCCAAGGTGCTGATCGAGCGCGGCTACAAGATCGTCTCCAGCGGCACCGAGAACCACCTGTTCCTGCTCAGCCTGGTCGGCCACGACCTCACCGGCAAGGACGCCGAAGCCGCGCTCGGCGCCGCGCACATCACGGTCAACAAGAACGCCGTCCCCGGCGACCCGCGCTCGCCCTTCGTCACCAGCGGCCTGCGCATCGGCACCGCCGCCATCACCACCCGCGGCTACGGCCTGGCCGAAGCCACCGCACTCGCCGGCTGGATCGCCGACGTGCTCGACGCCCCCACCGACGAAGCCGTGATTGCTCGCGTGCGCGAGGCGGTGACGGCGCAGTGCCGGCAGTTTCCGGTGTACGGGTGAGGCGGTGAAACGTCAAACGGAAAACGTCAATGCGTGCGCGGGCTGCGGTCTTGCTGCGTGCGCGATTGACGTTTCACTTTTCACTTTTGACTGCTGCTGACCATGCGCTGCCCCTTCTGTAGTCACGAAGACACCCGCGTGGTCGACTCGCGCGTCACCGAGGACGGGTTGCAGGTCCGTCGGCGCCGCGAGTGCCCGGGCTGCAATGCGCGCTTTTCGACCTACGAGACGGCGGAAATCAAGCTGCCGCAGATCGTCAAGCGCGATGGCCGGCGCGAGGCCTTCAGCGAGCAGAAGCTGCGCGGCGGGCTGGCGCGGGCCTTCGAGAAGCGCGCGGTCTCGGTGGAGGACATCGATCGGGTCATCGACGTGGTGGTGCGCAAGCTGCGGACCAGCGGCGAGCGCGAAATCCCCGCCGGCAAGATGGGCGAGTGGGTGATGGAGGAACTCAAGCGCATCGACCAGGTGGCCTATGTGCGCTTCGCCTCGGTCTACCGCCGCTTCGAGGATGTGCAGGCCTTCCGCGAGGAGGTCGAGAAGCTGGAGAAGGAGCTGCCGGGACTGTCGGCGCAGCAGTTGCCGCTGCTCGATTTGCCGCTGGCGCCGCCGCCGAAGAAGGGCTGAGGCGGTGCCCGGCTGGCGCATCGAGACGCTGTCGGCGCAGCCGCAGCATGTGGATGCGCTGGCACAGTGGCATCACGCCGAGTGGCGCGGGTTGGTGGCCAACTGGTCGCTGGAAGACGCGCGCGTGGAACTTGCCTCGCACGTCGCCAGTGAACCCTATCCGATCACCTGGATCGGGTTGGAGGCACACGGCGGCCTGGCCGGATCGGTCAGCCTGATCGAGACAGATGTGCCGGAGTTTGCCGAGTATTCGCCCTGGCTGGCCAGCCTGTATGTGCGCCCCGATTGCCGTGGGCGCGGCCTTGGCGAGGCGCTGGTGCGCACCCTGATCGCGCATGCCGCCGGACTCCGCTTCCCGCGCGTCTACCTGTTCACGCCCGGTACTCCCGCGATGTACCAGCGCTGCGGCTTTGTCGCGACCGCCACGCTGCCGCTCGGCGGCCGCTCGGTCACGCTGATGGAGCGCGCGCTGTGAGCGAGACCGATGTGCGCCATATGCGCCGCGCGCTGGAACTGGCGGCGCTGGGCCTTTGCACCACCCATCCGAATCCGCGTGTCGGCTGCGTGCTGGTGCTGGGTGGCGAGGTGGTGGGCGAAGGCTGGCACCGCCGCGCCGGCGAGCCGCATGCGGAGGTGCATGCGATGAGCATGGCGGGCGAGCGCGCGCGCGGGGCGACCGCCTACGTCACCCTGGAACCCTGCGCGCACCACGGGCGCACGCCGCCCTGCGCCGACGCGCTCATCGCGGCCGGCGTGGCGCGCGTGGTCGTGGCGCTGCGCGATCCGTTTCCGCAGGTCGATGGCGCCGGCATCGCACGGCTGCGCGCGGCGGGGATCCAGGTCGACCTGGGCGTCTGCGAGGACGATGCGCGCGAACTGAACCTCGGCTTCGTATCGCGCCTGACCCGCCACCGGCCGTGGATCCGGGTCAAGCTCGGACTGTCGCTGGACGGGCGCAGCGCCCTGGCCGATGGCCGCAGCCAGTGGATCACCTCGCCCGCGGCGCGCGCCGACGTGCAGCGCTGGCGTGCGCGTTCCAGTGCGGTGCTGACCGGCATCGGCAGTGTGCTCGACGATGACCCGCGCCTGACCGTGCGCCTGCCCGACATCGAGCACGTCACGCCAGAGCGCATCGTGCTCGACACCCGGGCGCGCCTGCCGGCGGATGCGCGGATGCTCGGCGAACCGGGGCCGATCGTGTGGGTCACCGGTCCCAGCGCGTCGGAGCGACCGGAGCTCGACGGCCGCGTCGAGCGCATCTCGCTCCCCGCGTCCGCCGGGCGCCTGAACCTGCAGCGCCTGGCCTTCGCCCTCGGCGCGCGCGGCCACAACGAGGTGCTGGTCGAAGCCGGCCCGCGCCTTGCGGGCGCCTTCGTCGCCGCCGGCCTCGTCGACGAACTGGTCTGGTACCTCGCACCCAAGCTGCTCGGCCACGACGCGCGCCCGGCGCTCAGCCTGCCCGGGCCGGTATCGCTGGACGAGGCGAGCCGCTGGCAGTGGCACGGCGTGGAGCGCGTCGGCGAGGATTTGCGCGTGCTGCTGCGGGCGGCCCCCATCCCGTGACCAGGAACGCTAGGCGTAGCCCGGTGTGCGTGCGAAGCGCGTTCACCGGGTGCTTGCGGCAAGCACCCCGAGAACCGCTGAGCGGGGGGGGGGGGGGCGCGGGGGGGGGGGGGGGGGGGGGGGGGGGGGGGGGGGGGGGGGGCCCGGGCGGGGCGCGCGGGGGGGCCGCGGGGGGGCCGGGGGCGGGGGCGGGGGGGGGGGGGGCGGTACGGGCTACGCCGGCCCGGGCGCCGGCGCGATGACCGCATCCAGTCTGCGTGCGCCGCGCAGCAGCATCTGCCGCGCCGGCCACGCTTCCGCGGGCGGCAGCGCCGGCAGGGCGTGGAACTCGCCGGAGACCAGGGTCGCCACCGGCACGCCGTCGCGGTAGAGCACGCGGGTGCCGGCGAGCGCCGGCAGCTTGTCGCCGGGCAGCACGTGGCCGAGCAGATTCAGCGGATCGGCACCGCAGACGCAAGTCCATTCCAACGCCGCGCGCGGGGCGCGCAGGCTGCGCAGCAGGGCGACGGCCTCGGGCAGCGCGTACTGCTCGCCCGACAGGCCGGCTACGAAGCGTCCGCCGCGGATCTCGCCGCGCGCTTCCAGGCGGCGGTAGACCAGCACCAGCTCGCGCCAGGGTGGCAGCCACGCGGCCTCGCGCCGCAGCAGCGTCCAGCAGACCACGCCCCAGCGTTTCAGCAGCACCCGCGCGATGTGCTCGGTCATCGCATCGTCGCGCTCAGCCGGCGCGCGCCGGATTGGCGACCAGCGCCCGGCGCTGTCGACACCGGCCCACGCCGCCATCCGGCGCGCGCGCCGTGGCGAGCGCTGTGCCGGCGCGAGCAGCGCGCGCAGGCCGGCATAGCTGTCGGCGTGCGCCAGCCCGGCCGCGACCAGCTCGCCGAGCGCGTCGTTGAGTTCGCTTTCCAGCAGCCGCGTGGCGCCCTGCAACTCGTCGTAGAAACTCGCACCCTGGGCGGCCAGGCACTCATGCACGCGGCGCGCACGCGAGGACAGCGCAGGCGCCTCGCCGCCGGCGGCCAGCGCCGCCCAGCGCGGGTACTCGCGCCGCGGCAGCAGCACGATCGGCGTGGCGCGCACCGGCCCGGAGGACTCGCGCGCCGGATCGGCCGGTGGCCGCAGCCGCGCCCAGGCAAGCCTTCCGGCCAGGCACAATTCGTCCAACCAGCGTGCCTCGTAACTGGCCACGCGCGCGGGCAGGATCTCGCTCTCCCAGGCGGCGGCTGGCGCCTCCCAGCCTTCCAGTTGCGCCAGCACCGCCGCCAGCGCTTCCGGGCCGGTCTTGCGTGCGTCGCCGGCCAGGCCCTGCCAGTGGCTCAGGAAGCGCACCAGCGCGGCGGGTTCCACTGGCTCGATCTCGCGTCGCAGCCGCTGCACCGTCAGCCGGTGGATGCGTGCGAGCAGATGGCGCTCGCACCATTCCAGTTCGCCGGTGCCGCTGAACTGACCGCGCATTGCATAGCCCAGGCCCTCCAGCCCGATCAGCGTGGACTCGATCGCGGCCGGCGACAGCGCGTGCAGGCTCCGGGTGAGCGCGGTCAGCGTGGTCGGCCCGAGGCCCGACAGCCGCGCGCGCAGGACGTCGACCAGCGCGGCATCCGCCTCCCAGGCCTGCGCGGCGTACTCGGCCGGCGCATCGATGGCCGGTGCCAGCGCGGCTTCCGGTGCCAGCGCGCGCCACTGCGGCAGGCGTTCGGCGGCGACCCATACGGCCGGCGCATCCAGCCGCGTGGCACGGCGCGCGGCGACCAGCTGGTCGAGCAGCCGCGGCCAGCCGGCTTCGCGCGCGATCTCATCCGGGGTCAGGAAGCCCACGCCGACCAGGGCCTCGTGCAACTCGTCCGCATCGCGCGCCTGCGGCCAGGCGTCGCTGCGCACTTGTTCGATCGCCGCTGGATCCAGCCGGCCGAAGTCCTCGGCGCTCTCCGGATCCACCCAGCGGCGCGCCTGCACCGCCTGGGTGCGGCGTTCCTCCAGCGGCGCGTCGTCGAGGAAGGCATAGGGCCGCGCCGACAGGATCTCCATCGCCAGCGGCGAGGGCGAGGCCAGGTCGCGCGCGTGGATCCGCACCTCGCCGGCTTCCACCCGCTTGAGCAGCGCAGTCAGCCCGTCGAGGTCCATCGCCTCGTCGAGGCAGTCGCGCATTGTCTGCGCCACCAGCGGATGGTCCGGCACCTCACGCTCGCCGACGATGTTCTCCAGGCACGCCACCTGGTCCGGAAACACCGTGGCCAGCAGGTCCTCGGCGCGCATCCGCTGCAGCGGCGCGGCGACCTTGGTGCCGCCGACGAAGCGCGGCAGCGCCAGCGCGGTGGTCGCGTTCCAGCGCCAGCGCACGCCGAACATCGGCGCGTCGAGCAGGGCCTGCACCAGCACCTCGCCGACCGAGTTGGAATGCAGGTAGCGCGCGACATCCGCGAGCGGGAAGCTGTGGCTGGTGGACAGCGACAGGATGATCGCGTCGTCGGTGGCGGCCGCCTGCAGCTCGAAGTTGAAACGGCGACAGAAACGCTTGCGCAGCGCCAGGCCCCAGGCGCGGTTGAGGCGCGTGCCGAAAGGCGAATGGATGATCAGCTGGGTGCCGCCGGACTCGTCGAAGAAGCGTTCCATGACCAGGTCCGCCTGGGTCGGCAGCACACCGAGCGCGGCCTTCGCCGTGGCCAGGTAATCGGCCAGTTGGCGCGCCGCGGCGGCGCCGATGCCGGGCCGGTCGGCCAACCAGTCGTACAGTGTCTGCGTCGGCGGCTGGCTGTCGTGCTCGGGCGGCAGCAGCGCGGCGGCCTGCGCGCGCAGGCGCGACACCGCCGCCGACAGCGCATCGCTGCGTCCCGGCGCCTCGGCCACCCAGAAGGGGATGGTCGGTGGCAGGCCCTGCGCGTCCTCGACCCGCAGGCGGCCACGGTCGACCTGGCGGATGCGGTAGCTCTGGTTGCCCAGCTGGAACACATCGCCGGCCAGGCTTTCGATCGCGAAATCCTCGTGCACGCTGCCGACGACGATGCCCTCGGGCTCCAGTACCACCGGGTAGTCGGCGGTGTCTGGAATCGCCCCGCCGCTGGTCAGCGCGGTCATCCGCGCGCCGCGGCGGGCGCGCAGCATGCCGTTGACCGCGTCGCGGTGCAGGTAGGCCGCGCGCGGCCCGCGCCGGGTGGTGTAGCCCTCGGCGAGCATGCGCACCAGCGCGGTGTAGTCCTCGCGCGACAGCTGCGCGTAGGGCCAGGCGCCGCGCAGGCGCTGGTAGAGATCCGCCTCGCTGCACTCGCCGCAGCTGACTTCGGCGACGATCTGCTGCGCCAGCACATCGGCCGGTGCGGGCGGGACGATCAGCGTCTCCAGTTCGCCGCGGCCGACCGCCGCCAGCAGCGCCACGCATTCGACCAGGTCGTCGCGCGAGGTGGGGAACAGCCGCCCCTTGGGCAGCCCGCGCAGGCTGTGGCCGGAGCGGCCGACGCGCTGCAGGAAGGCGGCGATCGCGCGCGGTGAACCCAGCTGGCACACCAGGTCCACGTCGCCGATGTCAATGCCGAGTTCCAGCGAGGAGGTGGCGACCAGCACCGCGAGTTCGCCGCGCTTCAGGCGCTGCTCGGCGTCCAGCCGGCGCTCGCGCGCGAGGCTGCCGTGGTGCGCGGCGACCCTCTCGTGGCCGAGGTGCTCGGACAGATGCCGCGCCGCGCGCTCGGCCATCCGCCGGGTGTTGACGAACACCAGCGTGCTGCGGTGCGCGCGCACCAGATCGGCCAGTTGCGCGTAGACCTCGCTCCAGACCTGGTTCGACATCACCGGCGCCAGCGGCGCGCTCGGCAGTTCCAGCGCGAGGTCGCGCGTTCGCGCCTGGCCGACATCGACGATCGCGCAGTCGGGCGTGCCATCCGCCGCGATGGCCGCGTTGCCGACCAGGAAGCGCGCGGCCTCGGCCAGCGGTCGCTGGGTCGCCGACAGGCCGATGCGCGTCAGCCGCCGGCCACACAGCGCGTCCAGCCGCTCCAGCGTCAGTGCCAGGTGCGCGCCGCGCTTGTTGCCGGCCAGCGCGTGGATCTCGTCGACGATCACGCTGCCCACGCCCGCCAGCATCGCGCGCCCGGAGTCCGAACCGAGCAGGATGTACAGCGATTCCGGCGTGGTCACCACGATGTGCGGCGGCCGCTTGCGCCACTTCGCGCGCTCCGCCTGCGGGGTGTCGCCGGTGCGCACCGCACTGCGGATCTCGATCGGCGGCAGCCCGAGGGCTTCCAGTTCGGCGGAAATACCGGCGAGCGGGCGCTCCAGGTTCAGGTGCACATCGTTCGACAGCGCCTTCAGCGGCGAGACGTAGACCACCCGCGTGGCATTGCCGAGCGTGCCCGCCAGCGCCTCGCGCACCAGCGCGTCGAGCGCGTGCAGGAAGGCCGCAAGCGTCTTGCCCGAGCCCGTCGGCGCTGCCACCAGCGTGTGCCGGCCCTGCGCAATCGCCGCCCATGCGGCCGCCTGCGCCGGCGTCGGTGCCTCGAAGGCAGCGGCGAACCAGCGGGTGACGGCGGGATGGAAGGCGGCGAGTGGCATCGCCCGATTATGCGGCGGCATCCCGGCGAACCCAGGTGAACGCCGATGGTTGCGGCGGGTGTGGTGGCAGGAACCGTCAGCGTAGCGCGCTGTACGCGCCGCGCGCGTTCAGCGGGTACCTGCCGCCCGACAGCGCCGCTGAATCGCTGCGCGATACAGCGGCCTACGCGCGGAGCTTCACTCGCAGCGCAACTCTTCGACGTGCACCTCGAAGCGCAGGTCATGGCCCGGCGGGGCCGGCATCCACGACTGCGACTCCAGATCCCTGAGGATGTCCAGTCCATCGGCATTCGCCGAACCGAGTGCCATCTGGCGATAGCGCATGGCGAGCGCCGGATCGATGCTGAGGCCGCCCTGGCCGGACTCGTGCGCGCGCGCCAGCCAGGAGAGGATCGGAGCCATCCGCTGCCAGTCGACCGAGTTCCGCTGCGCGTCGGCGATCAGCGCCTCGGCCCGTTGCACGCGCTGGCGCCAGCGTTCCCCGGGAAACTCCGGCGCACCCTCGAAGTCCAGCGAGCGCAGCAGGATTTCCGCGAGGATCAGCTTTGCGCTCGCAGACGGCGGCTCGCCACGGCCCTCGGCGAAGCGCAGCGCGGCCTGGCGCTGGGCCGCGCCGAGGGCATTGCTGGTGTCGTGCAGGGGTTCCTCGACCGCGCCCTCCTCGGCCAGCAGTTCCGCCTCTGGCCGCGGCATCGGCGCAGGTGGCAGTTGGTCGATGCAGCGCCGGTAGTGGTCGTCGTCGTCGGGCATGGCGCGGACCGCCCCGAGTTCCAGCGACAGCGCATGGGTCTGCGCACTGCGGGCAAGCACGCGGTTGTCCCAGCCCGACCAGCGCCAGGCGCCGTCGACGCGTTCGAAGACAAGGCCGGCGCCCAGATACTCGCCCCCGGCGGTGACCAGCGGTACCCAGGCGGTATCGCGCACCACCACCGGGTCGGCCGCGCGCATGGACCCCAGCGCGCGGCTTAGCCCGCTGGCTACGTCGATCCGGCACTCGGCGGCGTACACATCCTCGATCTCGAAGGCTTCCGCGCGGCGCAGGCGGGCGAGCACCGCCAGTTCGGTCATGCTGGCCAGATCCTGCGCCTGCTCTGCGTGCCGCGCCAGGCGCTGCAAGGCTTCAAGGCGCAGCAACCACGCCGGAGCGAGGGACTGCTCGGGCTGCGCCAGCTGACAGTCCACCAGGGAACGCCGCGCGCTCTCGATCAACCGCGCCTCCGGCGCCGCCTGCAGCGGCAGGGCCAGCGCCAGCAGCCCGGCGGCGATCAGCGCCCTCATCGATTCTCCGGCGCTGGCGGCGGATCCATCCAGGCGTCGTCCTCGGTCTCGCTCTGCAGGAATATGGGCTCTGTCACGGTCCGGATGCCACCGCCGGTGATCTCGACCACCTCCATCTGTGAGCCTTCCTCCTCGCTGTCCTGCGCCATCGCGCCATGGCTGGCCAGCAGCAAGGCGGCCGCGGGTATCAGCCGCGCATAGCGCACGCACAGCGGTCCGCCGCCGGCCAGCAGTGCCGCGCGTTCACGCGTAGTCATCGCCGACAGGTTGTGCACCCGCTTCTGGCACAGATCGCAGAAGGTGGATTTCTGCCCCGGCGCGAATGCCGGCAATTGCGCGCAGGGCGATTCGATCCGCGGGCACTGGGTGTGGATGATCGGCATGAACCGGAATCCGAGACAGTTCGCAACACTTTACCCGAGGGCACGTGGGATATGGCAGCCTGCGCGCAGTCCATTCATCGAAACTTCCCATGTTCACCGGATTGATCCAGGCCGTCGGCCGCGTGGCCGCGCTCGAGCCGCGTGGCGGCGATCTGCGCATGCGCATCGACGCAGCCGGCCTCGACCTCGCCAGTACCCGGCCGGGCGACAGCATCGCGGTGTCCGGCGTTTGCCTGACCGCGCTCGACCCGCACGCCGGGGGCTTCGCAGCCGACGTTTCGAACGAAACCCTGGCATGCACCACGCTGGGCCGGCTGCGCGAAGGCGATCCCGTGAACCTCGAGCGCTCGCTGACGCTGGCAACGCCGCTCGGCGGCCACTTCGTCAGCGGGCATGTCGATGGCGTCGGGCGGGTGGCCTCGATCCACGACGATGGCCGCTCGCAGCGCTGGGTCTTCGAGGTTCCGCCCGAGCTGTGCCGCTACATCGCCAGCAAGGGCTCGGTGGCGGTCAATGGCGTCAGCCTGACGGTCAACGAACTCCACCCGACCGGCTTCGGCGTGAACCTGATCCCGCACACCCTGGCGCACACCAGTTTCGGCACGATGGCGGTCGGGGATGCGGTCAACATCGAGATCGACCTGCTCGCCCGCTACGTCGAGCGCCTGATGTCCGCGCGTGCTTGAACCTGCGCCGGCAGCCCCCATTTCCGCCAGCTGCGTTTCGACTTCCCCGAGTCCCGCCATGCCGATCTACGAATTCGAATGCCTGAGCTGCGGCAAGCGCTTCGACCGCCTGCAGAAGTTGTCCGATCCCGATCCCACCGATTGCCCCAGCTGCGGCGCACCACAGGTAAAGCGCGCCATCACCGCGGCCGCCTTCCGGCTCAAGGGCGGTGGCTGGTACGAGACCGATTTCAAGGGCGACGGCGACAAGAAGCGCAACCTGGTGGAGCCGGCGGGCGAGTCCAAGCCGTCTGCGGAGACTGCTTCGTCCGGTAGCGATGCCAAGCCGGCACCAGCCAGTGAACCGGCGAAGCCCGCGGCGCCTGCGGCGCCGGCCGGGGGCTAGTTTCAGCGCGGCGGCTTCGCCGCTCTGGCGCGGCGCGTTGAGTCGCGCTGCGTGGGGTGGTGGCATGCGCTTCTGACGGCTGCTGTTGCCACTTTCGTTGTTTGCTGTCGCCTTGGCACTTGTGGGAGCGGGCTCCGCCCGCGATCTCTGCTGTCGCTGTCGCTTAAGCCCTTGTGGGAGCGGGCTCTGCCCGTGATCTCTGCTGTCGCTGTCGCTGTCGCTGTCGCTGTCGCTGTCGGCGTCGCTGTTGCTTAAGCCCTTGTGGGAGCGGGCTCCGCCCGTGATCTCTGCTGTCGCTGTCGCTGTCGCGGTGGCTGTCGCTTAAGCCCTTGTGGGAGCGGGCTCTGCCCGCGATCTCTTCGCCTTCGCTGCTTGCTTTAGGCTATTGAAGCAACAGCGTTTCGGCCTGGCGGCCGAGTGACTTTTCTTTGAGTGGCCAAAGAAAAGTCACCAAAAGAAAGGCCACCCCGCGTCCGCGCCGGCCGCGCATCCGGCGCGCCCGGTGCCCTGCGGTGCTCACGAAGCGCAGGCCGCTGCGCAACTCGCTGGTCCGGCCCGTCGGCACAGCCGCCGGGCGTTCGCAGCCGCGCGCCGCGGCGCAAGCGTGCGACTGCTCCCCCTGTGCTCGGACATGCTCGCTTTCCCCTGCGCTTCGCTCCGCTCCTCGGAGCTCCCGAGGGGCCCCGGGTTCCTTCGACCCGGCTTCCTGCCTGGTTCTTGAGGTGTGGCGGGTCAGCAGGCTTGCGGGTCTTGAGCGGAGGGAAGCAACCGCAGAAGCGAAGTCACAGCCAGGCGCGAAACCACGTGCGAGTTGCGCTGCGTGGGGAGGTGGCATGCGCTTCTGACGGCTGCTGCTGCCACTTTCGTTGTTTGCTGTCGCCTTGGCACTTGTGGGAGCGGGCGCCGCCCGCGATCGTTTGCCGCCGCCTGCCGCCTGCCGCCTGCCGCCTGCCGCTCCTTGCTTGTTCGCTTTTGCTTCAAGATCAAGGGCAAGAGCGTTTCGGCCTGACGGCCGAGTCACTTCTTTCTGCTTGCCCAGAAAGAAGGTGACCAAGAAAGAGGGCACCCCGCGTCCGCGCTTGCCGCGCGTCGTGCGCGGCAAGTCCCCTGCGGTGCTCACGAAGCGCAGGCCGCTGCGCAACTCGCTGGTCCGGCCCGTCGGCACAGCCGCCGGGCGTTCGCAGCCGCGCGCCGCATGCGGCGCAAGCGTGCGACTGCTCACCCCTGTGCTCGGACATGCTCGCTTTCCCCTGCGCTTCGCTCCGCTCCTCGGCGCTCCCGAGGGGCCCCGGGTTCTTCGACCCGGCTTCCTGCCTGGTTCTTGAGGTGTGGCGGGTCAGCCGGCTTGCGGGTCTTGAGCGGAGGGAAGCCAGAGCCAGAAGCTATGCGACAGCCAGAAGCGAAGCGACAGCCAGAAGCGAAGCCACAGCCAGAAGCGAAGCCACAGCCAGAAGCGAAGTCACAGCCAGAAGCGAAGCCACAGCCAGAAGCGAAGCCACAGCCAGAAGCGAAGCGACAGCCAGAAGCTACTGCTCTGCTGCTAACGCTTCGCTCTCGATACTGGCCGAGGACCACAAACTAAGATCTCGCCTCGAAGACCAGGCAGGAAGCCGGGTCGAAGGAAGAATGGGGTCCCCTGTGGAGCGCCGAGGAGCGGAGCGACCTGCAGGGGAAAGCGAGCATGTTCGAGCACATGGATGTGCGAGTTGCGCAGCGGCCTGCAAGGCGCGAGCACCGCAGGGAACCCCGTGTGCACGATGCACACGGGGCGCGGAAGTGGGGTGCCTTCTTTCTTGGTTACTTCTTTCTGGGCAAGCAGAAAGAAGTGACTCGGCCGTCAGGCCGAAACGCTTTTGCTCTTGATCCTGAAGCCCAGAGCCAGAAGCCAGAAGCCAAAAGCCAAAAGCCAAAAGCCAAAAGCCAAAAGCCAAAAGCCAAAAGCCAAAAGCCAAAAGCCAAAAGCCACACGCCCTCAATCCGAGTAGATCGCCACCCCCACCACCCCATCCGCCCGCACCCACGCCCGGTACATCCCCTCCGAGTTGTACGGCATCGCGATCGCTCCGTCGCGGTCGATGGCGATCAGCCCGCCGGTGCCGCCGAGTTCTCCAACCCGCCCGAGTGCCCCGGCGCAGGCTGCGGGCAAGGCGGCGCCGCCGTAGGCCATTCGCGCGTGGACATCGTGCGCCAGCGCCGAGAGCAGGAAGTATTCGCCGTGGCCGGTGGCGGAGACCGCGCAGGTGGCGTCTTCGGCCCAGGTGCCGGCGCCGACCACCGGGGTGTCGCCGACGCGCCCGGGGTGCTTGTTGGTCATTCCGCCGGTGGACGTCGCGGCGGCGAGGTGGCCGTGGGCATCGCGCGCGACGGCGCCCACGGTGCCGCGCTTGTCCTTGGGATCGGGCGCGTTGAACAGCGGGTCGTGGTCCAGCGTGACCTTGCCCTGCAGCGCGGCCAGGCGCTGCTGCTCGGCGCGCTCCGCGGTGATGAAATAGGCGGGCGGGGCGCGCTCGGCGCCGATGCGGGCGGCCAACAGCTCGGCGCCTTCGCCGACCAGCAGCACATGCTCGGTGCGCTCCATCACGGCGCGCGCCAGGCTCACCGGGTGCATCGCCGTGCGCGCGGCGGCCACTGCGCCGGCCCTGCGCGTGCGGCCGTCCATGATCGAGGCATCCAGTTCCACTACGCCCTGCGCGTTCAGCACGGCGCCGCGGCCGGCGTTGAACAGCGGGAAGTCTTCGAGCTCACGCACCGCCGACTCGACCACGTCGAGCGCGCTGGCGCCGGCCTGCAGCCGCGCCCAGGCCGCGTGGGCGATGCGCGCCAGCGCCGCGCGGAACACCGCTTCGCGTTCGGGCGACAGCGATCGGCGGTCGATCACGCCGGCGCCGCCGTGGATCACCAGGCGGCAGTTGCTGGAATCGGTCATGCTGCTGGCTCCCTGCGTTGAAGTTGAGCGCCCCGGGGAAGCCGGACTTCAGTCGGCGTCCTCGCCCTGGTCGCCGGCGACGGTCAGTTCCGCCAGCCGCACCGGCCCGG